>NZ_JAMYTK010000075.1:0-549 GCF_040322355.1 Mesorhizobium sp. M0145 | reverse complement strand
CGGATCGCGGGTAGCGTCTGTGTCCCGAGCCGGCCCGCTCGGACGCGATCAGCCCGCGCTCCTCGTAGAAGCGCAGGGCCGATGATGCGACGCCGCTGCGCCGCGCCACGTCGGTGATGGTCAGCATGGAATCCATGCACGAACGAAAGCACAATTCCCGCTTGACTTCAAGTTAACTTGAACTTGTACCAAGAGGCATACGGATTAAAGGAGCACTGGCAATGCAGGCGAATGTCGAACTTCAGGGACTTCGCGTGGCGGTCACGGGCGGCACGTCCGGCCTCGGACTGGCGTTTGTGCGGCAGCTTGCCGCGATGAATGCGTGCGTCGCCTTCGTCGCCCGCACCGCCGCGAATGTGCTATCCCGGCTGGGGCGCCTACGGCGCGAGCAAGGCCGCTCTTGCCCATCTGACGGCGATTTGGGACGAGGAGGCGAAAGCAGACGGCATCCGGCTCCTCGCGCTTGACCCCGGCGATATGGACACCCCACTGCACGCGCTCGCGATCCCTGATGCTGATCCGGCGACCTTGAAGCGCCCCGAGCAGGCA
>NZ_JAMYTK010000074.1:0-563 GCF_040322355.1 Mesorhizobium sp. M0145 | reverse complement strand
TCCGCTAAACACGGGGGCTGCGCGGCGGACACGCCGACGTCACCGCAATGCCACGCCATTTTGCAGAACTTGACGCACACAACTGGATTCGAACTCCGCGCTTGGAAAAGCGTCCCTCTCGTCTTCACCGTGCAGGCCGCTTACTCTGGGCGGCAGAGTGCCCTTCCGCGCTTCGCCAAACCTGCCGTGGGAAAAGCCTTGCCGTTTTTTCCGGCAGGGCTTTGATCAGATCGCGACTATTAGTGATTTATGCTGGAACTGGTTGCGGAGGTTGGAGTCGGACCGATTTGCGCCGATTAAGAAGCCCGTCAGCAAACGAACTCGGTCACAGCACTGTATTGGCGGTATCCCTCTAGCGACTTGAACGCCCCGGCCGTTGCTTAGGTCGCGCCCACCCTTTTGCACGCGCCCCCCTGCCCGGCCGTTGAAGACAGTGTGCTGAAGGTTCTGCAAAAAGTTTTGGAGAGAGAACGGCGCTTGCTCTGAGGGGCGAGCGGCCATGGCACGGTGGTGACATTGCGATCACCGATTCCCGTGGAAGGGGAAGTGCCATGACCAATCGA
>NZ_JAMYTK010000073.1:0-565 GCF_040322355.1 Mesorhizobium sp. M0145 | reverse complement strand
GAGCGCGTAGTCTACGCCAACCCGGAATTCGAGAAACTGTCAGGCCTGACGGCCGCCAGGCTCACACGAGCAAACTGGGCAGCCCTTTTGGGCAAAGGCCTCCACGAGCAGAAGGACCGGCCACTTGCCGAGGCCGTGGTCGAGGAAACCGATTTTGTCGGCACCTACAGGCTGGAACGCAACGAGGATAAGCCGACGATCGTCGACGTTTATTCCAATGTGATCGAGGATGACAACGGCAAGATGTGCTTCCGGCTGGTGGCGCTGGTCGACGTATCGGCCCATGGCGAGGCGGGAGATGAGCGCTCGGTGGAGGAGCTTGTCAGCGAGAAAGACACACTGCTGCGCGAACTGCAGCACCGGGTGAAGAACAACCTACAGATGATCACCGCACTGATCCGGCTGGAAAGCCGCAACGCGACCGAGGCCGACCGGAGACGGTTTGAGCGGCTTGCCGGTCGCGTCGACGCTCTGGCGATCCTGTACCAGACGCTAACGGCCGACGAGCCGAAAGAGGAGGTCGATCTTGGCGTCTATCTCAGCCAGATCGCGTCCGCGGTGATGA
>NZ_JAMYTK010000072.1:0-798 GCF_040322355.1 Mesorhizobium sp. M0145 | reverse complement strand
ACCTCGGTCCCGGCCGATGAATTGACGGCCGACGAGGTTCTGCAGACCTATCGGCTGCGCTGGCAGGTCGAACTCGCCTTCAAGCACACGCAAGACGATGATCGTCCCGCTGGCTCGCAAGCTGCTGATTGCGCTGTGGCATCTCGTCACCACCGGCGAGGTGCCGCAGGGCGTCGTCTTGCGTGCGGCGTGATGAGGGCACGTGGGAAGAGGAGAACAAGCCAATTGGCGGGCCCGCAGCAGGGTCTGCCGATGACGATCCGAGGTGGCGGTGACCCGCGCTACAACATGGTGTTTTGCAGGCCGTTCTGAAGAATGGGCCCGCCGCCCCGGAGCTTCGCCACCGATGCGCATGCTGCATCATGGTTTACATCCACGGGGATCTACCGCATACAAGTCTGCCGCGCGGACCTTCGCGCCTGGCTCGGCGAGCTCGCCTCGGAATCTGTCGTCGGCGTTTTGGCCCCCGCAAGAAAGGGACTCACCCGACCCGACAAAGCCTGCCGCCGTGCTCGTGACTGTCAAGACAAGTCGCTGCGCGATGGGCCTGCGGCCCACCCTTGACCGTCACTGCGCGCGGCGGACCCGGTCGAAGCCCCGGTCGGGGACGAGGAGATGGTCGCCAACTGGCCGAACCAGGAGATGAGGAAACGAACGAAGAGCAAGCTTGACAATCATCGCCCCATACAAGTTGTAGCCGGCGGCGGCCAGGGTGGCGATGACGGCGTCGGCCCTGCTTGCCGGCGAGATAGTTGCGGCCCATCCGGTGCTCGGCCTTGACGTGGCCGATCACGGGCT
>NZ_JAMYTK010000071.1:0-1054 GCF_040322355.1 Mesorhizobium sp. M0145 | reverse complement strand
CTAGAGCCTTTCACGTTTTGATGGAAGCGTAGCCGGCGTTTGCGAAGTAGTTGTTGCATTCGGTTGCCTCGATCGTTTCAACGAGGTGGCCGATGTGGCGCCAAGTGTCGTCGACGGTACGTTTCTGAGCTTGGCGCATCCAGTGTTTGATTTTGGCAAAGGCCTGCTCGATCGGATTGAGGTCTGGGGAGTAGGGCGGTAGGTACCAAAGCCTGGCGCCGGCCGCCTTGATCATCTGCCTGATGGCCGCCGACTTATGACTTCCCAGATTATCCATGACGACGATGTCGCCGGGTTTCAGCACGGTGATGAGCTGCTGCTCGACATAGGCGCGGAAGCATTGGCCGTTGATTGGCCCGTCGAAGACGCAAGGTGCCGCGAGCCTATCGCAGCGCAGCGCGCCGAGGAAGGTCAGCGTGCGCCAGTGGCCGTGCGGGGCCAAGCCGCGCAGCCGCTCGCCCTTCGGCCCCCAACCGCGCAGCGGAGCCATGTTGGTCTTGATCCAGGTCTCGTCGATGAAGACCAGATGCTGCGGATCGAGGCCGGCCTGCCAAGAGCGCCATCGCTGACGCCTGCGGGCAATATCAGCGCGCGCCTGCTCAAGGGCGAACAGCGTTTTTTTTGAAGCTCAGGCCCTCGCGCCTCAAGAACATCCAGACCGCGTTGTGCGAGACCTTGACCCCGCGTGCGGCCAACTCATCCTTCAGACCATGCAGTGTCAGATGCGGCGTCTCACGCACACGCGCCTCGATGAAGGCACGGTGCGGCTCCAGCACCCTCTTGCGATGTCCGCCCATCTTGCCAGGCGCAACCGAGCCAGTCGCCCGATGGCGCTGCAACAACTTCACCGCCGCCGAAACCGAAATGCCGAACCGTTTCGCGGCCGACCGGCGGCTCTCGCCACCCAAAACCGCCGCTACAACACGTTCGCGAAGATCATCCGAAAGAGGTCGCGTCATCCGATGCTGGCCTCCACTCCAGCCAGCATCTTGAATCACAAAACCGACTGATCCGGAATCCCCTTCGATTCCGTCAAATCAGGAACCGCTCTAGA
>NZ_JAMYTK010000070.1:0-1118 GCF_040322355.1 Mesorhizobium sp. M0145 | reverse complement strand
GGTGATTCTGTGATGATGGTCGAAGCAGGGAGATTCGGGATGGCGGATCGTGTTCTGGGTCAGTTGAGTCTGGCGGACGGGCTGGCGGCGTCGGACGAGACGATTTTCGACCTGGTATCGAAGGAACTGGACTGGGCACCGATCCGAACATTGCTGGGTCAGCGCAGCGGTCCCGGCTCGGGCAACACCAGCTACCCGGCGGAGGCGCTGGTGCGCTGTCTTTTGCTGGGCGTGTGGCACGGGCTGAGCGATCCGGCATTGGAGGCTCAGATCCGTGACCGGCTGTCGTTTCGCCGCTTTGCCGGCTTCAGCCTTTCGGACCGTACGCCCGATCATTCGACACTGTGGCGCTTCCGCGAGGAACTGACGCGCGAGCGGCTGATCGACAAGGTGTTTGAGGAGATCAACCGCCAGCTGGAGACGAAGGGCCTGATCGTCAAGCGCGGCACCTTAGTCGATGCGACGTTCCTGCAGGCCCGTGGGCGGCCGCCCAAGCAGCCGAAGAAGGGCCACCAGGGCCCGGCCAAGCCGTCGGCCGACAAGGACGCGCGCTGGGGCAAGAAGGGCAACAAGAGCACCTTCGGCTACAAGATGCACATCGGCGCCGACCAGGAGCACACCATGATCCGGCGTGTCGAGGTAAGCGACGCCTCGATCACCGACACCGAGGCGGCCGACAATCTGGTTTGCGGCGATGAGAAGGCGGCCTATGGCGATCAGGCCTACTACACCCATGCCAGGCATGATCGGCTGGCCAAGGCCGGGATCAAGGACCGGCTGATGCGGCGGCCCAACAAGCATCATCCCGAGTTGCCGGCGCGCCAGAAGCTGCGTAACCGGTTGATCGCCAAGGTGCGGGCGGCTGTGGAGCGGCCTTTTGCTGTGTTCAAGGAGCGCTACGGCATGCGGCGCCTGCGCTTCTTCAACCTCGCCGCCAACCGCACGCAATGCATACTAGCCGCCTGCGCCTACAATCTGCGGACCATGATCGGCGCCCTCTATCCACCTGGCGGAAAGCCGGCATGAGGAGGAGTCTGTCTAAAATCGGCGGATCGGCCGGTCATGCCGGTCGATGCCATACCAAGCCGTCGAAAACTGCTTTCCCGGCCTTCAAAAAA
>NZ_JAMYTK010000069.1:0-1245 GCF_040322355.1 Mesorhizobium sp. M0145 | reverse complement strand
TACCCTTAAAAGTCAGTAATTGACCAGCAGGTCACGAGACATTCTGCTCAGTGACTTCGCGCCGTTCTCGGTCACGCGAACAGTCTCGCTGAAGATGTAGCCATCATCCTTCTCAAAAATGCCGATGAGGACGTGGAAGGTCATGTTGGGTTCAATTACGGTGTGGTCGTCCTCCTGGAAGCTGCCTCCGCCGTCGGTCCAAGCCAGACCAATGGAGTAGCCGCTCCTGGATTCCTTCCGCACGCCAAAAGGTTCAAAGGCGCGCTTGAATGCTCGCGCAACATCCGAGCAAGTAACTCCCGGCCGTATAGCCTCGAACTGCGCGAGAAAGCCGTCCAAGGCGGCTTGATGCAGATGCTGCGCCCGAGCGGTTGGTTCGCCCAAGAATACTGTCCGTGACAAGGCGCAGGCATAACGGTGTCGGAAGCCGGCTATCTCGAAATTGGTCTGGCTGCCCATCCTGTAACTCGCGTCGGACCACATAATATGCGGTGCGTTGGCGGGAGAGCCAACCGGCATAGTTGGAAACGCGCAAACACCCCCGGGAATTTCCGGCGTGCCTTTGATCAAAGCATGCATTACGGCAGCCGCTACGTCGCATTCGCGCGCGCCAGCAGCAATCTCCAGCCGGCCCATCTGCATGGCTCTGTCCGCAATCTTTCCAGCCTGCTCCATGTAGGCAAGCTCAGCTGGTGACTTTACCGTCTTCAGTTTGGAAATCATGCCATCGGCATCGATTGCCTTCGACAGGTCCAAGCTGTTGGCGAGGGCCGTATGAGCCTTCACTCCAAATACCTTAGCCGTCAGTTCGATCCCAATGCGGCTCGACTTGGTACGCTCGCGGATCAGATCGCCGATCGGCTCCCATGCCGTCCGCTGGCTCGACCCGATGTATTTCTCGGGATAACTGAGGATGCGCGATTCCGGCAGGTATGAGGTGGGCGTTGCACACAAAGTGTCGATCTCGCGCAGGATAAGCCACGGATCTTCCTCTTCTTGACATACGAGGGCGAGCTGCGGAACGTATTCTGAGTATCCGTCATAGCCCGTGAGATAGTTCATGTTTGACTCGTTCATGACAAGCAGCGTGTCAATGCCATGCTCCGCCATCTCCTGGCGAAGTCGGCGCGTGCGTTCGCGGTATTCCTGTTGACTAAATGCCGGCATGAGCAGCTTTCTCCTATCTTGCCTATTTTTGATAAAATGACGATTGCACGAGGCTGTCTTGGCTTTGCTTTCCTCAAA
>NZ_JAMYTK010000068.1:0-1464 GCF_040322355.1 Mesorhizobium sp. M0145 | reverse complement strand
GGGACTTCTCTATTCGGCCATTTGAAGTCAAGCGTCTTCTGAGCTGTTCATCACACCTAAGCTGTTCGTCACACCGATGTTGGTTTGACCTTCGCGAGGCCTTGCTTCTCTTCGGGATCGGCTCGTAAGCCCTCCCAGCATGGGATCAGGAGAATGAAGCGAGCAATCTAAACAGCGGTCTGGAGGTGCTGCCACGCCCGACCAAGTCCCGGCACGCCCTTGCTTCACTCGTCGTCCCGCGAAGGACTCCTATCCACCGGAGGTGGAATCTTGTATCACGCCGACCCCACAGCCGGGGTCGTTTAATCAGGCACGCGCGGTCGCGTCATCTCGGGTCCAGCGGAACTCCGTCCCATCGCTCCACATCCGATGCATGATGACGGCCATCCGGCGGGCCAGGGCAACGACAGCCTTGCGCAGACTGCCTCGCTTAGCGATGTTCGTCGCCCAAGCTTTCAGCCAGGACCACCTCTTCACACGGGTGAGCATGACTTGTGCCGCCTCATAGAGCAACGTTCGCATCATCCCATCCCCGCAGAGCGAAACGCAGCCGACGCGCTTGCTCTCTCCAGATTCCTTGAGCACCGGCGTCAATCCCAAAGCAGCTCCGACAGCCTTCGAGTTGCGGAAGCGGGCCGGGATATCGATGGTACTGGCGAACGCCAAGGCAACGACAGGCCCGACACCCGGAACCGTCATCAGGCGCCGGCAGTTGTTATCGTCCTTGACAATCTCAAGCACTTTCCGATGAAGCCGGGACAGCTCCTCCCGCAGCTTCTGCCTGGCGGCGAGCAGGGATGCGGTGATGTCCGCCAGCTCTGGCATACCGTCAGCAAGTTCCCGTACCCGGAACTCAAATCCCACCTTACCGGTGATGCCCACCTTGAGGCCGAAGTTACGCAGCAAGCCGCGGATGTCGTTCTCGATCGCGATGGCCTTCTCCTGCAGCAGCTTTCGAGCGGTGAGCAGGGCTCGGCGCTGCTGGCTCGTTACTGTCTTGACGTGCACTGGCCGGAACAGGTTGACCCGCATCATCTGGGCGATGCCGCGCGCATCGTTGCGGTCGGTCTTGTTCACCTGCGCCTTGAGGAACGCCTTCGTGTGGCGGGTCTCGATGCAGACTACGGGCAAGCCTGCTCCGGCCAATCCGCTGAACAGCCACTGTGACAACGGTCCAGCTTCCAGCCCGATTCGGACCAGTTGCCATGCGGAGGCCTGGAGCGCCCGAGCAAGGTCTTCCGGGTGGCTGGGCACCTTCAGCTCCCGGCAGATCGAACCCGTTTCGTCCACGATGCAGATCGAAGTCTCTTTGAGAGAGACGTCCAGTCCAGCGTAATGCTTCATGCAGCCTTCCTTTCCTGATGCTTGTGAGGCGACACTCTCACGCTATCATCAGCTCGAAACGCTGCATCCCTCACCATTGCCGTCGCAGACAGGGCTCAAGCCGAATACCCCATCTAAACA
>NZ_JAMYTK010000067.1:0-1467 GCF_040322355.1 Mesorhizobium sp. M0145 | reverse complement strand
CTAGGCGATTCACACATTTCGAAGCGCCCATCCATGGGCGATGGACAGGAAGTGCTGCAATCCGTGTCGGAAGGTGATGGGTCCTGGGGCTTTGGACTTTGGATAGCCGTCCCAGCCGCCGAGTTTGGCGATAATCCAGGCGGCCCAAGCGAGGGATTGGGGGGCGTGGGGATTCTTCTGCAGGGCGGTTTTTCCCTCTAGTGTGGGCAGCAGGGCTTGAAGCGTGTCGATTTCGGCGTGGGTGAAGGCGATGGCGGCGTGTTGTGCGGATCGGCCGTCGCGGGCCTGGACGAGTTGCATGACGACACAGGCGGCTCGCGCGGCGATGGCGGTCAGTTTGACGAGCCGTTCGGCGGTCTCCAGTTGGCTGTCTTCCAGCTGAAGCCCCTGCTGTTTGAGGGTGCGGAAGAACTGCTCGATGGTCCAGCGCATGCGATACCAATCGACCATCCGCCAGGCCATGGCCGCGTCCTCGACGAGATGGGTGGTAAGCAGTCGCCACAGGATCGGCTCGGCGCCCTGCGGCGGGTCGATCTCGGTTACCTGCACCAAGCTCACGCTCACCGTCTTGGGCAGGCCCTCTTCAATCGTGTTGTCGGGGCGCACGACCTCGACCTGGGCAAAGCTCGCCACCAGCCGGGCCGTGCGCGCCGCCCGACCAGGCCGCGCGCGCAGCTCGACCATGGCCTCTCCGGCGGCCTGCAGCGGTGCGGTCGACAGCTTGCCGCCGCCCTGGATCCGGCGGTCGTGCATGGCGCGGGTCAGAATGTGGAAGCCGGGTTCGGGTACAAGCGCCCACTTGCTGTAGATGTCGCTCTCGCGGTCGCTCACCTCGGTCACCAGTGCAGCCGACTTCAACACCGGCTTGGCCGCCGCGGCCGTGCTCAACCAGCGCTCGGACTCCTTGTCGCACAGAGGCCGCTTGGCATGAGCAACCTCCACACGCCCCTCGCGCGTCCACACCCGGCCCGCCACCAGCCCCAGAACGCCGCCCGTCTCGGCATCGATGCCCAGCATCGCGTGCAGCAACACGCCACGGCCGCCGCCCTTGCCAATCTCGCCAAGGCCACGCCGATACTCCGGCGTCGTCGCGAAATTGATCTCACTGGTGTCCTGGATCGCCAGCACATGACGACCGGCGCTAGCCTCAGCCGTCGCAGCGCCCCAACCTTCAATCAGCCTGTCCGTCGTCACCCGAGCGTTCGCCAGGAACCGACAAAAGCCCACGATCCCGCTACGGGCTCCTCCAGCCAAGCGGCGCAGGCACACGCTCTCGCGCGACACCATCCGCTCCAGAAGCTGGACCCCCTTTTTTCGAGCCGTTCGTCACCGAACGACCCCAACAATCCCATAGATGACACCGCGACGCCTCCCTCAGTACGTCGCCTACAGAATCACACACCAACCCGACGCCGCAACTCACAGAGGAGTCATCGACGCAACGAAAAGATGTGTGCATCCCCTAGC
>NZ_JAMYTK010000066.1:0-1524 GCF_040322355.1 Mesorhizobium sp. M0145 | reverse complement strand
GGGCTAGCGTGCGCACACATCTGCTTCGGAGAGGTGTCAAGGGAGTTTTGGTTGGGTAGCAGGTTTGGCTTGCGGGGTTGGAATCATGTGTGATTCTGTAGCTGCCATTGTTGATTCGGGAGGTTTCGACGATGGCACCGCTACTTGGATACTTCGGCGACCTGCGCCTGCAAAAAAGGGGAGCATGGTGCTGGATCGCATGTGCACGCGCGTCAGCGTGGGCCTGCGCAGGCTGGCCGATACGCGCGCGGAACAAGTTGCGTTCACGCGGCTGTTTCGCAATCCCCAGGTGACGGTGCAGGAGATCGTGCGCACGGCAGCGGCGCGAACGGGCGAGGCGGCGGCCGGCCGCCATGTGCTGATCATCGAGGACAGCAGCGAGATCAACTATGAGGCCAAGGCCTCGCGCAAGCGCGGCCTCGGGCGTGTCGGCAACGGCAAGGATGTCGGGCTGTTCGTCCACCCGGCGCTGGCCGTGGATGCCGCCGACGGTTCCGTGCTGGGGCTTGCGGCTGCCACGATCTGGCGGCGCCGGGGGCAGAAGGCGCACGACTACCAAGCCCTGCCGATCGAAGCCAAGGAAAGCTACAAATGGATCGCCACCGCCAAGGCGGCCCGCCAGGCGCTGACCGACACGCCGCTGGCTACCGTGATCGGCGACCGCGAGGCCGACATCTACGAAGTACTGGCAAGGCTGCCTGACGAGCGCACGCATGTGCTCATCCGCGCCGTGCGCGACCGGGCTCTGGGTGAGCAGGGCGGCCGTCTGTTCGGCGAGATCGCCAAAACGCCGGAAGCCGGCCGGATCGCCTTCGAGCTGCAGGCGCGTCCCGGCCGACTGGCGCGCAAGGTGCAACTGGCCGTCCGCTTCGCCGAGGTCGCCTTGCGCCAGCCGCACCTTGGTGCCGACCGCCGCGATCCGCGCGAGATCACGCTCAACATCGTCGAAGTGCGCGAGATCGATCCGCCTTCGCCCAAGGAGGCGGTGATCTGGCGACTGTTGACCACTCACACGGTCAAAACGCTCGCCGACGCTTGCCGCATGGTCGATCTCTACCGGTTGCGCTGGACCGTCGAACAGCTGTTCCGAACCGTGAAGTCGCAGGCCATCGATCTGGAGGAAAGCCTGCTTGCCGATGGTGAGGCACTCGAACGGCTGGCCGCGACCGCGCTGATCGTCGCCGTCAGGGTCATGCAACTCGTGCACGGGCGCGATGCCGCCGGCCGCACCTTCAAGGCCGCTCGCCTCTTCAGCCCCGCCGAGATCACCGTGCTGGAGGCGCTGATTGCCAGACTCGAAGGCAAAACCCAAAAGCAGAACAACCCGCATCCGCAACACACGCTCGCCTGGGCCGCCTGGTGCATCGCCCGGCTCGGCGGATGGAACGGCTACGCAAAGGAGCGGCCGCCAGGCCCCGTCACCTTCTCCAATGGGCTAAAACGCTTCCACGCCATCGCCGAGGGCTTCGCTCTTGCAAATCCAAACTAATCCCCGCCAAATCAGATGTGTGCGCACGCTAGCCC
>NZ_JAMYTK010000065.1:0-1614 GCF_040322355.1 Mesorhizobium sp. M0145 | reverse complement strand
TAGCCTGAAAATTCACGGTGGGTTGGCGGATGTGGTTCAAGCCGTTGAAATGACGTAGGATTTGGTTGCTAAGGCCGATCCGAATCATTTCCGGAGACCACACCTGCCATGAATGATCTTACGCTGCCGCTGAGCGGCTTGTCATCTGTCGGCGGCAAGTCCGTCGTCGCCCGTTTCGATGGCGGCATGCTGTCGTCGGACAGTGGCGTTCTGGCTCTAGCAGAGGTGGAGAAACGACTTCGGGTGGCCGACCGTCTGGCGCGCTGCATCGATGATCCACGCAGCCCGGACCAGGTCATCCACAACTTTGCAGATATGATCGGCTTCCGCATGAAGATGATCGCCGCCGGTTACGAGGATGGCAACGACGCCAACCGGCTGCGTTCCGACCCGGTCTTCAAGATGGCCCAGGATGCGCCCCCTTCGGGTCGGGATCTGGCGTCGCAATCGACGATGTGTCGGCTGGAGAAATACCCGATGTGCGCTCGCTGCTCGCCATGGGCCGGACGATGGTCGACCTCTACTGCGCCTCCTTCCTGGCAGATTCCGAAGCGGATCGGGCTCGACATCGACGACACGTTTGACGCCGTGCACGGCAACCAGCAGCTCCGCCTCTTCAATGCCCATCACGACGAGTACGGCTTCCAGCCGATCGTTGTGTTCGATGGCGACGGCCGGTTCGTGGCTGCTGTCCTACGACCGGCCAAGCGCCAAGCGGGGCTGAGATCCGCGCTCACCTGCGCCGCCTCGTGCGGGCGATCCGGAGCAACTGGCCGAACATCCGGATCCTGATCCGGGCCGACGGTCACTATTGCAGCCCGCAGATCATCGACTGGTGCCGCGCCAACGATGTCGACTTCATCCTCGGCGTACCGCCCACCACGACCCTGCGCAAGCATGTCGCGGACCTGGAAGCCCCCACGACGGCGCGCTTTGAAGCGTCACCGAAGACGAACAAGGTCCGCAGGTTCAAGGAGTTCCTGGATGGGGCCGCCAGCTGGAGCCGCGTCGAGCGCATCATAGCGCGGGTCGAGGTCGGCGCCCAAGGTGCTGACACCCGCTTCATCGTCACCAACCTCGCCGGTGGAAAGGCCAAGGCGCTCTACGAGGATGTCTACTGCCGGCGCGGAGCGGCCGAGAACCACATCAAGTACTGGAAGACGCATCTCGCCGCCGACCGAACGTCCTGCACAAGAGCGACGGCCAACCAGTTCCGGCTGTTCCTGCATGTCGGCGCCTACTGGCTCATGTGGGGCCTGCGCGCTGCGCCGAAACGCTCCAGCTTTGCCGTCGCGCAATTCGACACGCTGCGTTTGCGCCTCATCAAGATCGCTGCGCGGGTGGTCGAGATGAAGACGCAAATCCGCCTGCACCTGCCGACATCCTGCCCCGACCAACGCATCCTGCGCATCGTCCTCGATCGCATTCCGCGGCTCGCGACATAACCATGGGGCGCAGACGCCCCGAACGAACCCGCCGACCGCAACCTGCAAACCCCACCTGCCATCACGACGGATCACCGCCGGCGCCTGACGAGGTTCGCGGAAAAGCGCCCAACAGCGGCCACATCGCCGCTTCAGGCCGCCAAAACGTCCTCGCCGTGCATCAAGGCGG
>NZ_JAMYTK010000064.1:0-2167 GCF_040322355.1 Mesorhizobium sp. M0145 | reverse complement strand
GACTGTTCGCGTGACCGAGAACGGCGCGAAGTCACTGAGCAGAATGTCTCGTGACCTGCTGGTCAATTACTGACTTTTAAGGGTATATCGAGCGCGAGATCAACGGCCTGTCGCCGGCCCAACGCCACGCGGTGCGCCAAGAGCGGAGCGTGCCGTTGGTCACCGAACTCGAGCGCTGGATGATTGAGACGCGCGACAAGCTCTCGCGCGGGCACGATCTGACCAAGGCCTTCAACTACATGCTGCGCCGCTGGTCATCCTTCACCCGGTTCCCCGACGACGGGCGGATCTGCCTATCGAACAATGCAGCCGACCGAGCCCTGCGCGGCATCGCGAAGACTGATTCATTATGCACCTCCTTTTCAAATGGCGGAAAACAGCGGTTCCTGGTTGTCGTCGTGGATGCAACGCGGAGTATTGCGCGCCAGTTCGGCCTTAATCCGTTCGTCTTCGAGGTCGCTGGCGCGGATCTGGTATGGCGCGCCCCGAACAAGCTGACGGGCGGGAAGAATTTGCTCCTTTAAGAGGCGGCGAACGGTGTGGTTGGTGCGTTCAACTCCCTGGCTGCTTCCATCATGGTGCGCCATTCGCTGGTCTTGTCGGCCGAGAGATACGCATCGATCCCATTGACACGACGGATTGAGCTCACCCGTTTGGCGGTCCAGCTTTTGTTTTGTCCGGTGCGCAAACCCATCCGATTGAGAGAGGCGGCAATATGGTCGTCGGCCCAGCGCCCCGCCATGCTGGGGATGACCTCCAGGGCGTCCTGGGAAGTGGTGCATCCATGCTCGCCCGACTTCGGCTTGCGGACCCGCAATTGCGAGCGCTGGCCGCCGCGCCAATGGATCGTCAGGATGACCTCGCGTGTCGCTTCGTCGACGTCCGCAATGATGTCGGTGACGAGCGCGCGAAGGAGTCGTTGGCGAGTGCGCATGGTTACGCCCGGAGCTTTCCACGCAGCGTCGAGATCCTCGGCCAGCCCGGCGAAGTTGGGCGGAGCGGCCGCCGGGTCCGGCGTCTGCTCCGCCTTCGGTCGTGTCTCGCACGCCTCGACGCGACTAAGCGCCATCTCCCAACTCTTCTCGAGCTGCGCGGCAATGAGGCGATTATCGGGACCGCACGCAGCATAGCGCCGCTCCGCGAGCGAGGCTTCGTATCGAGCCTGTTGCAGCTCGAGCTCCACGATGCGCTGCTGTTCACTGCGAGCTTCCATGCACCTCCGTCCGGCCTCCATTGCCGCCTCGATCGCCATCGGTTCGACCGCGCGGAGCAGCTCTTTGGCGACTGCGGCGTCGACGCGGAGACCGCCGAACGTAAAGCACCGGGGCAGTCCGAGCATCAGGTTAGGACGATCACAGCGGTAGACGGGCTGACCCGGCGGACGGCCTGAGTAGCTTACCATCAAACGGCGCCCGCAACGTCCACAGGAAAGTAGCCCGCCAGCAGAGCCCGTCCGCCGCGGCCGGACTTCGCCCCTCCGACCTTGGCATAGTTGTTGACGGCAAGCTGCTTCTGGTTCCGTTCGAACTCGGCCCAGCCGACATAGCCGTCGTGGTGATCCTTCAGGAGAACCTCCCACTCCTCAAGCGGCTTGCGGTGGCCGTAACTCGTTCGGGCGCGTCCATCGACGATCTCGGTGCGCTTCTCGCCTTTGCCGTAAGCATAGGCGCCTGCGTAGAACGGGTTTTGAGCACCGAAATCACATTGCGGTAGCGGATCGGCGTCCATTCGAAGCTGACCAGCTTCTTGCCGTCGGACGGCCGGGGGAAGTGGACCTGCTCTGCAAACAGCCACAGGAATACCTGCCGCGCACTGCCGAACTCGCGGAACCGGGCGAAGATCAGCCGGATCACCTCCTGGATGCGGAGGTCGGGATCGAAACCGAGACCGATCTCGCGGTGCCAGATATAGCCAATCGGCACGCTGATGCGCAGCTCGCCGCGGCGCGCCTTGGCGCGCGCGGCATCAAGCATGCGCGTCCTAGCCCGGCGCACAGCGATGCCACCAATCGCTCGAAGCCAGGTCGCGCCACCGATCAGGACGAGACGACCTGGCTGCAGGTGAAGTTCGCCGCCATCAACAATTGCCGCCCGTGGGCAAACAGAAGCGCTACAGTCCGCAGGTTCTGACCCACATCCACACCCTCGAGGAGAATCCGCCGCCCGGT
>NZ_JAMYTK010000063.1:0-2395 GCF_040322355.1 Mesorhizobium sp. M0145 | reverse complement strand
GACTGTTCGCGTGACCGAGAACGGCGCGAAGTCACTGAGCAGAATGTCTCGTGACCTGCTGGTCAATTACTGACTTTTAAGGGTAGCGATGCCGGCGTAGCGCCAATTCGATGCGCCGGCGCGCAGGAGGATCGATCATCGGCCAGGCTGCCGGCCTCAAGGACTACTGGTCGACCGTAAGCAATAATGGTCTTTTAGGAGGCGATTGAGTCGGCCGTGAACAATGAGAGGGATCAGGCTTCGAGTTCCTTCGGCTGACTTTGAGGGGCGGCGAGGAGAAGCCACAAAGGAACCTTCAGCCACCTGAGCAGGAGGGAGAAGTTGTAGCCGGCGGCGGCCAGGATGGCGATGACGGCGTCGGCCCTGCTTGCCGGCGAGATAGTTGCGGCCCATCCGGTGCTCGGCCTTGACGTGGCCGATCACGGGCTCGACGGCCGATCGCCGCCGCATCTGGCGCTTGATGGCTGGGGTGACACGGCGTTTCTGGCCGCTGGTGAAGACCCTGAACAGGTGGCTGTCAAACACCACCATTCTGGCACGCCTTTCGATGCTCGGCTGCCGTGCCGCCGGCTCATGCGGTCCTCAAAACGCAGACGGAATTTGCGCTGCGCCACGCGCGCGTCGCAGCGCCTTGGCTCATCGACGGGCCGATCAGCTGCGAGAGGTCCTGCGACCTGCCCGGTTGCGCCGAGAGCGCGGATCCGTAGGTGTCGCGTCGCCCGCTGGCTCCCGATTGTTGAAGAGAGGAGCCGATGAGACGTGTGATTGGAATGGACATCCACCGCACCTTTGCGGAGGTGGTGGTTTGGGAAGACGGCCGGCTGCGCCATCACGGACGGGTCGACATGACCCGCTCGGGACTGGAAGGGTTCGGCCGCAGTTTGCGACGGACTGATGAGGTTGTCGTCGAGGCTACGGGCAACGCCATGGCGGTGGTGCGGGTTCTGTCGCCCTATGTCGGCCGGGTGATTGTCGCCAACCCGATGCAGGTGAAGGCGATCGCTCATGCCAGGATCAAGACCGACAAGATTGATGCCGGCGTTCTGGCGCAACTCCATGCCAGCGGCTTTCTGCCGGAGGTCTGGGTTCCCGATGAGCGGACTGAGCGGCTTCGCCGCCTCGTCGCGCGGCGCAACCAGGTCGTGCGGCATCGCACGCGAGTGAAGAACGAGGTGCATGGCATCCTGCAGGCGCACCTCGTGCCGAAGTGCCCGCATGCCGATCTGTTCAACTGTCGGGGTCGCGCCTGGCTCGAGCGGCAGGTGCTTCCCGACGACGAGCGGGCCGCCATCGCCCGCCACATCCGCGAGATCGACCGCCTGGCCGAGGATCTGGCCGACCTCGATCGCGACATCGCCCGGGAAGCGGTTGATGATGTGCAAGTCCGGCGGCTTCAGACGATCACCGGCGTCAATGCCATCATCGCGAGCGGTATCATCGCCGCCGTCGGCGAGATCCACCGCTTCGGCGAACCGCAGAAGCTGGTGAGCTACTTCGGCCTCAATCCGCGTGTGCGCCAATCCGGTCTTGGCTTGGCGCAATATGGCCGGATCAGCAAACGTGGGCGTTCCCATGCCCGCGCCATGCTGGTCGAGGCCGCCTGGGCGGCGGCGAAGGCGCCCGGACCGCTCAGAGCCTTCTTCCTACGCATCCGCAACAAGCGTGGCCATCAGGTCGCAGCCGTGGCGGTCGCCCGTAAGCTCGCGTGTTGATCTGGCATCTGCTGACAAAGGAGCAGGACTACTTCTGGGCTCGCCCGGCGCTGGTGGCGGCAAAGCAGAGGCAGCTCGCTCTCAAGGCTGGCGCGCCGGGCGAGCGCGGTGTTGGTCGCCGCGGTTCGGCTTACGCTTACAACGTGAAGGAGTTGCGAAACAGCGAGAAAGCCGCGGCCGAGAATGCCGAGCGTGCGTACGAGCTAATGGTTCGGCATTGGCGGCCACGCGGGCCGAAGCGGCGCACGGACGCCACAAAGGAGGAACGACTATAACGGCTGCGTGGCGGCACTCTCATCCTCTCGCACCACTCTTTGCCTCGCGGTCGTCCGTGCCGGACAAATATAGCATAACGAACGTGCCGGCACGACCGCCGCCTCGGTCCGCTCCAGACTGGCGCCGTGCTCGACGCAGTCAAGGCGTGGCCTGGAAACCTCGCAGCCGGCCGTGCCGCCATCGCACCGGCCAGCCTTGACTGCGTCTCGACACGCTCGCACGGGAAATCCTGTGGGCCGGGACGAAGAAACAGGCTCACCTGAGCCGAACAAAGAAACGCAACAGGAATCGAAAAGCCGAAATCAGGCTTGTCGATGTCATCCGTCGACTTCATGTGCTTGTGGTGAGCTAGCGGCAGCCGATAGAAGCTCAGCGTCTCCTCGATGTTATCTTCCACCCAGTTGACC
>NZ_JAMYTK010000062.1:0-2697 GCF_040322355.1 Mesorhizobium sp. M0145 | reverse complement strand
CCGGCATGAGCAGCTTTCTCCTATCTTGCCTATTTTTGATAAAATGACGATTGCACGAGGCTGTCTTGGCTTTGCTTTCCTCAAAAGGTAACATTGGCTAACTCGCAAAGTCCTCAAAAACCATGCGTCTTGCCGAAATCCTTCAAGACGCGGCGTCTAATGAGGGATTTCACCGCTGGCCTGCTAATGGTTTTTCGGACAGGCTGTGCAGCTAGCTATAGCTAGTGGTTTACGCCTGACATAAGAGTCCGGCTGGGGATTCCCTTTTGTGAGTGCGCATACGAGTCTGGCGCATGCGCACAGGAATATTGCTCACCGTTTCTTCGATTGATCGTCAGCGTCTGGGCGCGCTGATCAGAGATCGCAATACGCCGCAGAAGCATGTCTGGCGCGCCGAGATCATCCTGCTGAGCGTCAACGGCACCGGCACCGTCGAGATCATGCGGCAAACCGGCAAATCGAAGACCTCGTGTGGCGCTGGGGGCTCAACGCGGTTGAGGGCTTCTTCGCAAAACTGTCGAAGCGTCGTCTCAGGCGCGGCGTCTTCCACTCCGTCGTCGACCTCCAGGCGGCGATCAACCGCTTCGTTGCAGAGCACAACCAGCAACCTAAACCCTTCACTTGGACCGCCGATCCAGACAAGATCATCGCCGCCGTCAAACGCGGGCACCAAATGTTAGATTCCATCCACTAGGCTATGCCGTTGATATTATTTGTATGCGACAACCATGAGGCGCGAGCTATCGGATGTAAACGCTCCACCTTCCTCCCCATAAGCTTCAACAGTCTCGAAGCCCGCGCTTCGCAACATGCGAACATATTCAGAAAACCCATACTGCCTGTAAGAAAGGTGCGTTCGTCTAACGCGTCCATCGCAGACGATAATCCTTTCGAGGTTCTGGCGATCGCTTAGCACATCGTTGCTAAATATATCGATTCGTACATCGTCGTTACGCTGCGCAACGGAACACACGGGAAACTTGTGCCGCAGGGACTCGAAGCGATTGGGGTTATCGATTAGCAGACGCCCGCCCTTTCGAAGTGAAGAAGCGGCTTCATGAAGAACTCTCTCATTATCAGCGTCATCGAAATAGCCAAAGGTCGTGTACCACAGAAAAGCCGCGTCGAATCGATCTCGCCAGGGAAGTGAGCGCATGTCGCCCAGAACATACTCGACATTTACTCCGCCTTCAGCCGCATCCGCTTCGGCTTTTTTTAGTAAGTTCTGCGAGATATCAAGTCCGGTTACCTGCGCTCCTTTTTCCGCCAATCGGTTGGTAATCCGCCCATAGCCGCATCCGAGTTCAAGAACTGAGCTGTCTTGTGTAAGAGAAAGAAGCTTCCAAATTATTCCTACTTGTCGATCACTTGTCTTCGGCGGATTGATCACATCTCCAAAATGGATGTAATCATTACTGAAGTATAACTGAAGTTCTGACAAAGATACTTTATTACTAACGTTGTATGCCACTTGTTTTCCTTTCTACTTTACTGAAATTTTAATCAAGTTTTGCACACATCGCAGAGCAACTAAAGAAAATGTTTGTGAAGTGTTTTCATAGCGTTTGTAAAAGTTTTGCGACAGTCATTGGCCATGCCCGCGTTGGAGGTTGTATCGTGAGCCGGCATGGGGTCTCTCGAGGCACTGTTCCGGCCTTCTCTTCCGCTGGGCGCATACGCACCCCGTCGCCGTCTCCAACAACCGCCTCATCGACATCGAGGACGGCACGGTTCGTTTCCGCTGGAAGGACTACCGGCCCAGCAATCGGCAAAAAGTCATGGCCGTCTCGGCGGACGAATTCATCCGCCGCTTTTTGCTGCATGTTCTGCCCGAAGGCCTTCATGGCATCCGCTACTTCGCTTCGTTGGCAATCCCCACCGGGCGCAAAAGCTCGCCCGCTGCCGCGCCCTGCTCATGCCGGCGGCGGCGGCTGCCTCAGCCGAAAAGTACGACCACGACCGCACCGAAGGCGCTCACCCAGGCTTTGCCTAAGGAAGTGTCCAGCCTGTTATCAGGGCCAGATAATCTCATTGAAACATTCGACGGCCTCACGCCAGGCCCGCCATACCAGGATACGCCATTACAGAAGGCATCAGCTTCCTTCTTCGCCACATCGGACCGACCCGCGTGGACGCAAACGGGGCAGGCCCGAGCGGAGCGTGCGCCATTATGCCTGGCAGCCTCTTCCGGTTTGACCCCGTGCCCATCGCGACCGAGCAACATTTTGACCTGTGCCACCGGCAGAGCGGTAGGCACCGTGGGGGCCAGCGACGGTAGTTCACGCCGGCGCGCACCGTCTGGTAGGTTCTGCAGGTCGTAGATGATCGCCGCAGAAAGCGTCGGCGGAGGTCCGCAGACCCGAATCTCCGTCTTTCGATGACGCCGTGCTTCAGGTTCTGGATGAAGATGTCAGCAACAGCGATGAGAGAATTCCAGGACGTCAGGGTCCGCCTCCGACCTCAAGTCCAGGCAAACCTTTTCGGGCAAAGTCCCCGTCGCGCATTTCGACCTTGATGACCCAGGCGCTGCGTCCGGAAGGGGAGACGGTGTATAAGGCGCGGCCAACGCCTGCTCCACGGCAACTGACAATGCCGGTCCGGTCGGCAGATCGGATAGTGATGGGGTGGACGCCCCCTCGACGGCATCGATGTGCCAGAATGGTGGTGTTTGACAGCCACCGTAAGAGAGGGAGCGTC
>NZ_JAMYTK010000061.1:0-2797 GCF_040322355.1 Mesorhizobium sp. M0145 | reverse complement strand
CGAATCCTGCTCCGCGGCGATAGCCATTATTGCAACCCGCAGGTCATCGACCGGTGCCGCGCCAACGACGTCGACTTCATCTTTGCCTCGCGCCCACCACGACCCTGCGCAAGCATGTCGCGGATCTGGAGGCCAGGACGACGGCGCGCTTCGAAGCGTCGGCCAAGACAGGCAAGGTCCGCAGGTTCAAGGAGTTCGTTGACGGCGCCCGCGGAGCGGCCGGGCCGGCAGCACTCAGGCGACTATAACGGGCGCAGCCGACCCTGCGGCTTCCAGACATTGTCGTGTACAGCTTCAGACCCTCAAGCCGAGCCCGCAGGGCCTCGCTTACCTTTTACGGGGCGGCGGTACGTCCAAGCCGCTTCAACAGTTAAGAATTTCGCAAAGACGATACCCCCGGATCGTCGAGCTTCCGCTGCCACTTCCCGCATTCGCCGAGGCGGTCAATGACCCGCCCTTCACAACGTTATCCGGCAAGCATCTGGATGCGAGAGATAATGTTGCCGGAGGCATCTCTCATGGCTTCTACACCTGCCTGAACGCCAGAACCGCGTTCGTGCCGCCAAAGGCGAAGGAGTTGCTCAGTGCCACGCGCACCTTGCGCTCGCGTGCCACATTGGGCGTGACGTCGAGATCGCAATCGGGGTCCAGCTCACGATAATTGGCAGTCGGCGGCACGACGCTCTCGCGGATAGCCATCACGCAGGCGATCAACTCGAGCGCGCCGGACGCGCCGAGGCAATGCGCGTGCATGGACTTGGTAGAAGAAATGGACATTGAGAAGGCGTGCTGACCGAAGACGCGCTTGATCGCCGCCGTCTCGATCTGGTCGTTGGCCTTGGTGCCGGTGCCGTGCGCGTTGAGATAGTCGACATCCTCGGCGTCCAGCCTGGCATCGGCAAGGCAGGCCCGCATTGCTGCCTCCGGCCCCTCGACAGTCGGCGCGACGATGTCGGACGCATCGGCGGAAAGGCCGGCACCGGCAATTTCGGCAAGGATGGTGGCGCCCCGAGCCTGGGCATGCTCGTAGCTTTCCAGCACCGCCATGCCGGCGCCTTCACCAAGCGACAGGCCCTGGCGATCGGCCGAGAATGGCCGGCAAGTATCGGGCGAAAGCACGCGGATCGCTTCCCATGCCTTCAGCACACCCCATATGAGCGGCGCTTCGCTGCCGCCGGCAAGCATCACGTCGGCCCGGCCGAGCCTGATCTGGTCCACCGCGCAGGCAATCGCATGGTTTGCCGAGGAACAGGCGGACGTGACGCCGAAGACCGGCCCGCGCAGGCCGAGACTCATGCTGACCTGGCCGGCAGCGGCACCCGGCATCGCCTTGGGTACAGTCAAGAGAGCGGCACGCTTACCGCCCAGAAGGATGGCGCGGTAGGTTTGCTCGATCGCATCCCACCCGCAGCCGCCAACGCCCACCGTCGCACCGAAGCGATAGCTATTTCCCTCTTTGGAGGAAAGTCCGGCCTGACGCATGGCTTCGCGCGCCGCAAGCACAGCGAGCAGGCTGAAGCGGTCCATGGAGATGAGTTGCTTGCCGTCGATGTCATGCTCCGGCAGCGCCTTGATCTCGGCACCGATCCTGACCCTCAATTCATGGAGCTCGGAGTTGACGATTGGGCCGATGGCGGAGCGGCCTTCTCGCATCTCTCTCCAAATGGCGGCGGCGTTGGTCCCAAGCCCGCAAATCCCGCCAATCCCAGTAATCACGACGCGCCTGTCCATTCACACCCCCTTGGCGAGCAAGCTGCGCACGGCTTCCACCATGTCCCCAACATTCTGGAGATCCGACCATGCCTCGGCCGTATTCATCTCGATCTCGATGCCGTAAGCCTGCTCCAGGTCCCAGAGAACGTCCGCCAATCCCAGTGAATCGATACCGAGCGAAGTCAGTCCCGTGGCAGCCGTTATCTCGCCGCCTGTGGCAGGCGCTATGCCGCCCTCCGACGCGGCGCGCTTCTTGATCATGGCGATTATTTCGTTGGCGAGTTGATCTGCCATCTTGTTCCTTTCCAGCTTGCGTTTTCGGCGTCGTTCAAAACCCGAGTCGCGTCGCGTTGCCAAAATTGGCCCTCATAGAGCCTGTGCGACCGACCAAGCCCAATGCCCATAGGAACCGGACGAGTTCCGGCTTCTGCGGCGTCAGCCCGATGACGAAGAAAAGTCGCCGGCCTCCCGCTTTTGCGCCAGCACATCAAGAATCTGCGTGTAAATGGATAGGAACCGTCGTCAAACGTCAGCTAAACGCTGCGACGGTGGGTGCTGTCAGCGTATTCACTCGGCACCTCATATGTAATCGAGATGTTTCATAGCTCCGGACCATGCGATCAACTATTGTACCGGTCCGCCATTCGTCGGAGAGTTCGACATGATCGGAGCGCTGCCTCTCATTCCCAGTACAATCTCCACCGCACGCGACAGATTTCCTCTTTCGGGCTCTTCTCAAGGGACTCGCCACGCGATAGAGGCAGTGATCGGCGCACGTGAGGTCCTGCCAAGTCCATGCGACATTCCGGAAAATTGGTAAAATCGTTTGTTTCAATCAAATGCATCCACGCTATGGATAGCTAAGACATGCGTTTCAAAGGGCTCGATCTGAATCTTCTCGTCGTTCTCGACGCGCTGCTGAGCGAGCGCGGCCTCACGGCGGCGGCACGCCGCATCAACCTAACCAAATTCATGGGGGTTGGTGGATGTGGCGCAAGCCGTTGAAATGACGTAGGATTTGGTTGCTTAAGCCGATCCGAACCATTTCCCGGAGACCACACCCACCATGAACGATCTTGCGCTG
>NZ_JAMYTK010000060.1:0-4273 GCF_040322355.1 Mesorhizobium sp. M0145 | reverse complement strand
CCGACGATGCGCCAGGAACACGCCGCCGGCGACAAGGTCTTCGTCGACTATTCCGGCAAGAGGATCCCGATCGTTGATCGAGACACCGGCGAGATCCGTGAGGCGGAGATCTTTGTGGCGGTCTTGGGAGCGTCCAGCTTCACCTATGCCGAAGCAACCTGGACCCAGGCACTGCCTGACTGGATTGGTTCACACGTCAGGATGTTTCGTTTCTTTGATGGCGTTCCCCGACTGATCGTCCCCGACAATCTGAAGTCGGGCGTCAGCCGCGCCAGCTTCTACGATCCCGAGATCAATCGCAGCTACGGCATGATGGCATCCCATTATGGCGTCGGCGTTCTTCCGGCACGGCCGCGACGGCCGAAGGACAAATCGAAAGTCGAGAACGGCGTGCGTTTCGCCCAGTCATGCATTCTGGGGCGGCTGCGCAACCAGACCTTCTTCTCGCTGGCCGAGGCCAATGCCGCCATTCGCCAGGCACTCGATCGCATCAATGATCACGTCATGCGTCGGCTGGGCGTCAGTCGCCGGCAACTGTTTGAGAGCGTCGAGCGTGCTGCGCTCGCAAGCCTTCCGAGCAAAGACTACGAATTCGCCGGGTGGCGTTTGGCCCGCGTCTCGACGGATTACCATGTCGAGTTCAAGACCTTCTTTTATTCCGTGCCGCACAGCCTCATTCGCCAGCAAGTCGATCTGAGAGCAACGGCACGCACGATCGAGATCTTCCACCGCGGCAAGCGCATTGCCGTCCATCAGCGCCGCTATGGCGGCCCTCGTCATGGGACTGATCCGGATCATATGCCCAGCTCCCACCGGCGATATGCCGAGTGGACGCCGGATCGTTTCCGTCGCTGGGCCGCATCCGTCGGCCCCGAGACGGAAGGCTTGGTTGTCGCAATCCTCGCCAGCCGCCCACATCCTGAACAAGGCTTTCGAACATGCCTGGGTGTCCTGCGCCTGTTTCGCGATATCACACGCGATCGCGCCGAAGCCGTGTCAGCCCGCGCTGTCGAGATCGGTGGGCTGAACTGCAAGAGCATCGCCTCGCTCATCGCCAATCACAAGGCCGCAAGGCATTCCACCGAACCGACCGCCATCGTCGATCACGCCAATCTGCGTGGCCCTGACTACTTTCATTGAGGAGACACACCAATGCTTATCCATCCGACCATCGACATGCTGCGCGAACTCGGCCTTCATGGCATGGCCACCGCCTTCCAGGAACTCGACGCACAATCCGAAGCACGCGGCCTCGAGCATGGCGAATGGCTTGCCATGCTGCTCGAGCGCGAGGCTACCATGCGCCGCCAGAAGCGTTTCGAAGCCCGCGCCAGAGCTGCAAAGCTTCGCCATGACGCACAGATCGAGAATGCCGACTTTCGTGCCGCACGCGGTCTTGACCGCAATCTGTTCATGGCGCTCGCCGGCTGCGACTGGATTCGCAAGCATCACAGTCTTCTCATCACCGGGCCGGCCGATCCCACGACATAATGCACACCTCGCTATGTTATTGAAAAAGCTGGATCTGCTGATCCTGTGATTGTGATAATGGACTGTGTCCGCTCCTGCCGGAATGGTGCTGGATATCGAGTTGCTCGATATCTTCATGACGGATGATCCAGGGCGTACCCTTGCAATACTGCTCGGCCTTCAGATCGCCGGCGCGGATCATGCGCAGCACGGTCATTGGCCGCAGGCCGAGCTTCGCAGCCGTTTCCTGCAATGTATACTCGCCGCGCTCCGACCGTTCGTCCTTTTTGTAGACGGCGATGTCGTGCTGGTTGCGGAAAGTGCAGACACGGGACTGCGTCCATCCGTTCAGACGACCCGTGGTTTTGCCGAGCCGGTTGAGAAGCGATGCGATCGCTCTATCCGGCAATTGGCGTGCCAGCGCACGGATCAGGTCCTCGATGTCCGGCGGGGCGCCCCAACGGTGATGGCCTGCCTTGTTCTTCCTGACCGAAAGCGCGGTATGGTCGCCGCCCTGCCAATGCACCAGCATTTTGATGTGGTCGTCTTCGATGGCGACGACAATCTCGCGGATCACGGCACGGATGATCCGCTTGCGCGTGGTGGCGGTGGCGTTGGCATGATGCCATGCCAGTTCGAGATCGGCGCCCATGCGCAGCAGGCTCCGCCGTTCCTCTTCTCCCAGAGCCTCAGGCTTGTGGCGGTCGAGCGCGTCAAGCTCGTCCTGACGCTCGCGGACGGCTACGAGCGCGGCATTCCAGCGTCGCTCCAGTTCGCCTGCTACAAGCCGGTTGTCCGGGTCGACGGCGTCATACTGGCGGCGTGCATGGGCGGCTTCATAACGTGCCTGCTCGAGTGCGAGCTCCACATGGCGCCGCTTCTCTCCAGCCTGCACGGTGGAGGTCTCGATGGCCTTGATCGCCGCTTCCATCCCGAGCGGTTGAAGGCGTTGAAGAACCTCCGCGCTGACCGCCTGATCGACCCGCAACGATCCGAAGCCGATGCACGGGTCGGTTCCGTGGTTGACCTGCGCTCCGCGGCAATGATAGCGCCCCGTATTGCCGTTGCTGCCGGAATAGGAGACATGCAGCTTGCGGCCGCAATGGCCGCAGCGCAAGAGACCGCCGAGCAGCAACTCGCCCCGGCGAAGAGCACCGCGCGGCACCAGGCCTTTGCTTGTGGCATTGTCCGTGATCAGGCGCTGATTCCTCTCAAAATCGTGCCAGCTCAGGTAACCTTCGTGATGGTCGATGAGCAAGACCTCCCAGTCGGCGCGATCGCGCCTGATCCCACGCAAAATCCGTTTGCGTCCGGCCTCTATGGTGACTTTGCTGCAGGTTCGCCCGAACGCATAGGCGCCGGCGTAGATCGGGTTGGTGAGAATGTGGTGCACCGTATTGTAGACGGGCAGCTTCCAGACGATCGCCCTGTCCGCCGCGCGCGTGTAATTTACGGCAGGGAGCATAATGCCCTCGCGGCGCAACCACAGATGCACCTGCCGGATGCTCTGCAGTTCGTCGAAACGCCGGAATACAAGATCGATCGCCTCGCGGATCCGCAGGTCCGGGTCTTTCTCGACCCGGTTCCGGCCCGACTTGACGTAACCGATCGCCACAGTCAGGAAAAGTTCGCCCCGTCGTGCCTTCTGCTTCAGGGCTTCGATCGAGCGGGCCCGCAGGATCGAAAGCTCCAGTTCGCTCATCGTGCCCTTCATGCCGAGCAGCAGCCTGTCGTTGGGATGACGCGGTTCGTAGATGCCGTCCTCATCGATGATGAGCGTTCCGACAAGGCCGCAAAACTCGATCAGCGTATGCCAGTCCCGGCCATTGCGGGCCAGCCGGGAGGCTTCAATGGCGAGGACCGCACCAACCCGACCTTCGCAGATCGCCGCCAGAAGCTTCTCAAAGCCCGGACGGCTGATGCCAGACCCTGAACGACCGAGATCTTCATCGATGACGATGGCGTCTTTCCAGCCAAGGGACCGCGCTCGCTCGGCAAGGCCATATTGGCGTCGCCGGCTCTCGGGATTGTTGACGAGTTGATCGGCCGTCGACTGCCGGACATAGACATAGGCACCGCGCGCGAGATGTTCAGCGGTGATCTTCATGATCTGCCTCCCGTCCCGTCTGGCTCACCACCGCTTCCCTCAGCAAGGTCTCGATCAGCGGGAGGGTGTGTTCCCGGACTTCGCCTGGAAGACTCGATGGCGGAGCCTTCTTGGAAAACAGGTCTGGCTGGTCGGTTCGGCATTGCCTGCGCTGCATGGTCGTCTCCTGGCTGGCGTGAGTCGCTCTGCAGAAAACGTAGACATGCATCGACCTCGCGGCGCAGGTCGCGCAGGCATGAAAGGGGAAAACGGGGCGCCTCGCGAACCGCCATCGTCAGGGCGATCTCTTCCGTCATCCAGATCGGAATCAGCGCCAGGCTGCCATCCGGTTGTCGCCCGACATAGGCCGGCTCACCGCAATAACGCTGACGGCCTGTGACGAAAATCTCCCCGCCCGAACGTGGATGAAAGGCGTAACGGACAATCTTCTTTGCCTCGCCATCCTGATAACGGGCATTATGAGCCCAGTCCGGCGGGCGTCGGCAAGAGCTGGCTGGCCTGTGCGCTAGGCCACAAAGCTTGCCGAGAGGATTTCTCCGTCGCCTATCACCGCGTTCCCCGGCTGTTTGCAATACTTGCCCTCGCGAGAGGCGACGGACGTTATGGCCGGATCCTCAAGCAACTCGCCAAAACCGACCTTCTCATTCTCGATGACTGGGGACCGGAAAAACTCAATGATGACCAGCGGCGTGATGT
>NZ_JAMYTK010000059.1:0-5639 GCF_040322355.1 Mesorhizobium sp. M0145 | reverse complement strand
TGAGCGCTTCAGCGTGCTGGCCACCGACACCTTCACCCCGAACTCGCAGGGGCGCATGCGCCTTGCCCCTACCGATGCATTCCACTTTGCGCGCCAGCGTCACCTTAGCCTCTTCATCCCGGCCCGCTGTGCGATCCGCATCGCCCGGGCTTTTCAGCTCCGTGCAGCCCTTGAGCGTCTTCACCACATGATGTGGGCGGCCTCACAGAGTGCCGTGCACATTGTGGCATCCCCGATCTTGCTGATGCGGCCGCCACGTCATGCCTTGCCGAGCACCATGTCGGCGCTGATGGTCCAAAGCGCCATAGTCTGCGCCAGCGCGCTCCTGACGGAGGTGGGGCTAAGCTTCCTCGGCGTGGGCGTGCCGCCCAGATTCCGAGCTGGGGCAACCTCACCACGCTTTCTTGCTGCGTGGGTCCAAATGCCGGCACTTTACGACGTCCGTAGACGGAACGGTGAGCTGAGGTTAATTCTCTCGGTCGCGCGGCCAAGATTGATTTGATTATTTCGATTTGCTGGATGAAATGAAATGATCGTAGCGTAACTCCGTCTATTATTGAAGTTATTGCAACCATAGCAGACATTGTTCCATGGATGACCTAGATCGAAGGATTCTCACGGCGCTACAAAGGAACAATCGGCTCTCTTTTGCCGAACTGGCAGAATTGGTCGGTTCTTCGGCTGCGTCATGCATGCGCCGAGTTAACAAGCTGCGTTCGGATGGCGTGATCCTTGCGGACATCTCATTGGTGGATCCGAAGGCTTTCGGAAAATTGCTTACTGTTGTCGTCACGGTAGAGCTCGACCGTGAGCGTCTTGATCTTGTCGATGAATTCAAGCGCGCGATGCGCGCGGCAAAAGAGGTTACCCAGTGTTACATGGTTACGGGCGACGCCGATTTCGTGCTGCTTGTCTCCGTCGAGGACGTTGAGGCCTTCGACGTCTTCGTCAAGACGAAGCTTTACACCAACCCCAATGTCCGAAAATTCCGAAGCATGATTTCGCTTGATCGTGTCAAGTTCGAGCCACGCGTCCCTGTGTAGCGTTGGGCGAGTTGCGCTGAACTCGTCACTCAAGGCCGTTTTTCGAAACCGCCGTTGCGTGTCCAGCATCAGATTGACCTTTTTCACCAAATCAACTGTGCGATGTAGAGGGTGCAGTTGATCTTGCGTTAGGACGGTGGGAGTTGCCCGACCGTTCCAAGCGGGAAAGCAACCCATCCCGATGTAAGCAATACGAATGGCGACCCCCAATGACAATACAGATCTTGCCAGTTCTTTCAACCATCGACGAGCATCACGTTGATCGACGGCGCTATCCGGACGGGGTAGCCTTCATGGATGGGCAATACCTGCCGATGTCCCAAGCCAAGATCTCAGTGCTCGATTGGGGTTTCCTGCACTCTGACGCTACCTACGACACCGTGCACGTCTGGAATGGCAGGTTCTTTCGGCTGGATTTGCACCTTAACCGTTTCTTCGGGGGTGTCGAACGGCTCCGAATGAAGCTGCCCTATGATCGAGAGAAGACAGCATCCATCCTTAACAATTGCGTCGCCCTGTCGGGCCATAGATCGGCATACGTGGAGATGATCTGCACGCGTGGTTCATCGCCGACCTTCAGCCGGGATCCCCGCCAGGCGGAGAACCACTTCATAGCGTTTGCAGTCCCCTTTGGCTCTGTTGCCAACAAAGAACAGCTGGAGAGAGGCTTACACGTCGCAATCAGCGCCACCGTCCGCATTCCACCAAAGTCAATTGATCCCGCAATCAAGAACTATCATTGGCTCGACCTTGTGAAGGGTCTATTCGACGCTTATGATGCGGGAGCGGAGACAGCGCTGATCATTGACACGAACGGCCACATAGCGGAGGGACCTGGCTTCAATGTGTTCCTTGTCAAGGAGGGATCCTTGAGGACACCCGCTTTCGGGGTCTTACCGGGCATCACGCGCAGGACTGTCTTTGATCTTTGTGCCGAAATCGAGCTATCAGCCACGGCCGCTGATATCAGTCGTGCTGAGATCAAGGGAGCGGACGAAGTGTTTATCACTTCGACTGCCGGCGGCATCATGCCCGTGACCCGCATCGACGATACGGCGATCGCCGACGGACGCGTCGGTTCGGCCACCCGCCGGCTCATGGATCTCTACTGGCAAAAGCACGATGATCCTACATGGTCTACTGCTGTCATCTATCCGTGAGCGTAAGCGGTGCGCCTGAAGTTGACGCGCGCTTCGCGACAATGAGCTGTCGTAACGCAGGCGCCCGCAATCCGAGCAGGGGGCGCTTCGGAGGAAGCCGGCATTTGGTGGATTGCCCCGATGCTCACCGATGTCTCCGGGTACTGCGAGACTAGCCCGCTTCTCTCACCGAATTTAGCGCCAGGCTCCCTTGTGACGCGGCGCGGCTACTGGCATGGCTGTGGAGTTCGAGGACGGGCGCGATCAGCGCCGCGGTGTTGCGACCTTCGAGTCTTCAGCAATGTATCCTCTGTTGTTTGTGAGAAGGGTTCAGGTCCGGCGGCGTCACAGAGCCGCGGCACGTATTCGGGCGTGAGCCAGGGCGAACTCCTCGGCATAGGGACACGCTGAGGCCATCGCCACCTTGATGCGACGAACCGAGACGCGCACCTGTGCGCCGATCAGTTTCAATCTGATCGCGCCGCAGCTGGCGTTGGCGAGCCGGATATGGGCAAGACCGAGGCGACGCAAGGCGCAGATCAGGACATACGCAAACGAGGCGAACCACAGCCGCAGCTGATTGGCGCGCATGGTGTTGGCACTGGTACGATCGGCGTAGAGGTCGAGTGGCATTCCTTGATCCGGTTCTCCATGTCGCTGCGGGCGCAGTAGAGCTCCTCGTAAAGCGCCCGTGCCGCCCAGCGCTCCGGCTTGAGTGACGTCACGATGAAGCGCGGATTGGCGCCCTGCGTCGTCCATTCGGCCTTGGCCACGACCCGCCTGCGGCGTGACCAGCTGTCTTTTGTCGACCACCTGAAGTCGCGGAAGACCCGGGAGGCCTGGCGGCTTTTCCTGGAGACCAGACAGGCTCCTCGAGGGCCGGGGCGATCTTGGTTTCCAACCGTTCGTTGCGGGCGAGCCCAAAGACGTCGACGCGGTGGATCTCGCACCAGGCCATCAGTTCCTCGCGCGCAAAGCCGGAATCAGCGCACAGGATGATGTGGACCCTAGGCCAGTTTTTGCGGATCTGGGTCACGATCCGCTCAACCTCCTCGACCGCTCCCTTGCTGGCATCGATCTTGGAACGCCTGGGCTTTGGCGCCAGCAGGTGCCGGTCGCAGAAGATGTAGAGCGGCAGGTAGCAGTAGCAGTTGTAATAGCCGTGGAAGAACCTGCCTTCCTGCCGGCCGTGCAGCGGATCATCGGTGGCGTTGAGATCGAGCACGATCTCGGCTGGCGGCTTGTCGTGGGCTTCCAGGAACAGGTCCACGAACAAGGCCTCCAACGCGACCTTGTCGTAACTGATCTTGTGATAGTGCGTCGGCTTCCCGACCCGGCCGTGCTCCAGCCGGTTCAGCGTCGACTTGCCAGAAAACACCGCACAATCTTCTCGCTTCGGCGTCAGGCGTTCCGACACAAGCGCGAGCACCGGGTCGTGGCGAAGCGTGTCGTGGTCGTCGGTGTCCTCGTATCCCAGCCCGATTGCTGCGAAGCGTTGCCCGACCAGCGTGCAGACGCTGTGAACCGTGAGATCCTGATTGCGGCAATCGACGAAGCACGAGGCCACCTGGTCGAACAGCCCTAGAAGTAACCGTGGCTGGCGAACGACTTCGGAGACCAGTGGAATGAAGAATTCGCGGGAAAAGTGGCTGCCGCCGAACCTTGTTCGACGGCAGCCAAGTTGTGCTAGGAGAGGTCAGGCAAAGCTCGGCACCCCCGCCCCGTCAGATCTCGTTTGAGGAACCCGACGTCCCGGACTTTCAACCCATCTCGCTCAACGCGTGCCATCAGAGATCTTGCCACAAGCGCAAGTATCCCAAGGACTTCGCTTGACACGTTGTTGCGGCATACTCGGAGAGCCTACATAATATCAGTTTGGCAAAGCGTTGAATACGCATCAGGCCGCCGGTCGCGGAAGAATCCCCAACTCTGTCTCATTTCTTGCGTCAATGCGGTTTCCAGTTCCGCTACGACCAGTTCGTCACTGTCTCCGCCTTGCGCAACAATGTCACCTATGGGTCCAGCAAAAAGCGAATGCCCGAAATACTTGCCCATTTCAGTGCCCTCATCACCAACACGGTTTGGGGCGCCGACAAAAATTCCGTTGGCAAATGCAGCGGTTCTAATCTCTGATTCCCAGGGCAGGCGAGCCGCAGGTCCCGTCGAAGTGGGCGTGAAGACAATTTCGGCGCCTGCGAGAGCAAGCGCTCGGTAACCCTCCGGGAAATGCCGATCATTGCAGATCACTGCTCCAATCCGACCAAACGCCGTTTGGAAAACCGGGAAACCGAGGTTACCGGGCTTGAAGTACATTTTTTCCCGGCACCATCCACCATCAGGGATGTGCATTTTGCGGTATTTGCCAAGGTACGAGCCATCCGCATCGATGAACACTGCAGTGTTATAGTAGACCCCTGGCGCCTCTTCCTCATACATAGGAGCGACGATCACCATCCCATACCGCTTTGCCCAATCTCGGCAGCGCGTAATAGTCACACCATCCGGCACTTTCTCGGCAGCGGAAAACCACTTTTCATCGTGGCCACAGCCAAAGTAAAACTGATTGAATAATTCTTGAAAGCAAATGATCTGGACATGCTGCGCTCCAGCGCGTTCCACAAACGCCTCATGGTCGTCCAGCAGGCGATCCCGAATCGTGGAGATCTTCGCGTCGGTCGGCGCCTTAAGGCTCAGCTGCACTAGGCCGCATTTGATCAAAGTCATGTAAGTCTCCTCTCGATAAAAACATTGGCAGAGCCGAGATGGGCCAAATGCAAGAGCAATTCAGCGGTCGAGTCAATCCAACGCGTAGCAATCGCGACTTTAACGTTCCGGCGGGGAATGGACGCACCAATTTGTCTCAGTAACTGAAACGAACGGTGCGAATTTCATCGTGATTTGCAATGATATCAGCGCTAGACGGCTGCCCGCCTCCACGGTGAGGGGCTCCGCATTCTGGCAGGCGAGAGACCTGCCATGGGTTAAGATTGGCCCCTCCCCAATCCCACCTCCAAACTGCATTTCCAATTCCGGCCTGCTCTTCACGGATGCATATTGACTTTAGATCGAGTCGGCTAACCGCGAGATTGCTTGACGCGTAGTTGCGGGTTTCCGCAGAATGCACGAGGTGAACACGAACCTGGACTCGAAATTCAGTTACGTGCGAGTAGAGCTGCACGGCGGCGGAGCATGAGGCGGATGGAGGCGATGAAGACCCACGCTTCAGCGTTTTCGATAGTCGCCTCGAAATCCTTGGCGAGCCGGCGACAAGCCCGAGCCAGGCGAACGTTCGCTCGATGACCCATGTTCGCGGCAGCACCTCGAAGCTTTTGGCCGTGTCGGAGCGCTTGATGATTTCGATGATCCACGTGCTAGCCTGAAAATTCACGGTGGGTTGGCGGATGTGGTTCAAGCCGTTGAAATGACGTAGGATTTGGTTGCTAAGGCCGATCCGAAT
>NZ_JAMYTK010000058.1:0-5856 GCF_040322355.1 Mesorhizobium sp. M0145 | reverse complement strand
AGATTATCCTGCACCGTACTGCGTGCTATTCCCAGCACGACCGCAATCTCGCGGGAACTGGTCCCGCTTCCGGCAAGCCGAAGCAGCGTCGCGTTCCCGGGCGGCACCGGGATAAGCGACCCTATAAGCCGAAAGGCGAAGTGGGGCAAACCGGAGATCTTCGTCTTCTTGGGATTTACATTCATCTGCGGGAGTCACGTCGCGCGCGCTTCCAGCTTAAGCGGAAGACCCGCAGTGACCGCAATGCGGGCGAAGCTCAAGGACATACATCAAGGTGGAGCTGCGGCGTCGAATGCATTGGCCGATCCCTCAACAGGGGCTGAGGCAGATCGTGGGCGGGCACTTCACATACTTCGGGGTTCCAACGAATATCCCGGCGCTCACGGCGCTCACGGCGTTCGGGTATCGGGTGATCGACCTTTGGCGGCGTACCAGAAGGACGACGCTACGTGGGAACGGATCGCGCAGTTAGCCAACGACTACCTTTCCAAGCCTTGCAAACCTTCCCGCTTCGCCGTCAAACACTCGAGGTAGGAGCCACGTGCGGGAAAGCCGCCCGCGTGGGATCTGTGCGGGGGCGCTCAGTAATGAGCGTCCCCACCGCGAAATGGCTTCTTATCAGAATTGTCGCGCCACAATCGACTCCACCGCCATTCATCTGCGACGCCTCCGCGATTCGGCGTCACGAACAGAAGCGTGGCAGATTCATACGGGGGGGTAGGGCCGCCGCCGATGTGATCAATCGGAAGCCTCACTGGACAGTTGCGCCGGTGAGGCCAGGACAGTCGACTCCAGCCGGTCAAGCCACCGGAGTTGGTAGCTCCAGAAATTTTCAAAATATTATAGGTTCACGTTTCGACAGCATCTCGGAGGCGAAAAATGCGGCCCGAAGTTTCGTTCATATTTGGTGGGATTTCGACGGAATATGACTCATCTGTGTCATCATTATTGAATGTTATCAGTGTATACTTAAGTCTTTCCAAAGCTGAACGGCCGTTCACCGTGAAAAACATACATCACGTAAGTCAGAAAGGCGGCAATGTCACAACGCTCCCATTCGATGAACCTTTTGTGATTGATGATCTGAATGCCATCATTTCCAGTGAAGGCATTCGTCCGCGACGTACGTTAGTTAATGCCTTTGAAGCGATGGCATCGTGCAAAGAATACGTTGTCAACTTGTTGCACGGACAATTTGGCGAAGACGGAGGGGCCCAGACACTTGCGGCTGTTTTAGGTTTAAAAGGTACATTCGGCGATCCCGAAGTTGCGTCGCTGACAATGAATAAGTACGCGATGTCGTCTTTCGTTTCCTCGCTAGTCCCTAATGATATTGTGAGGATTCCAAAGACAATACTAATAAAAGCGAAAGATAAACTGGAAATGGTTCAGTTTGTAAACTCGTTTCAAGGTCCTGTCGTAGTGAAGCCTAACTCGCTCGGCTCGTCGCTGCTTACTGAGCGGTTTGATGAACCTGAAGCCCATCGAGAAGAGGTCATCGCTCTTATTAATGAAATACTCGAACAAGATGGCGCGGCGTTATTGCAAGAATTTGTTCATGGAAAAGAATATTCATGCGGCTGCATCGCAAATTCTAGCGATATAGTAACGCTTCCTGTTGTAGAAATCAAGACAAATAGAGGTTTATTCGGGCGGAAAGAGAAGTCTATCGAAGGCATGTCCGATCTAAGTGTAGTAGATGACCGCAATAATAACTCAATTGCTAATCGGATTAAGTCCGTCACAAGAATAATAGCTTCGACAGTCGATATTTATAATGCCGCCAGGTTTGATTTTCTGGTGTCGTCTCGTTCCGAAATAGTTTTCCTAGAATGCAACTACATTCCAGGGATGGGGAAAAATAGCATATTTCCAAAGATGTTGGAAAACCACGGTATGACTGTTATAGACATGATACATTGGGTTTATTCAAACTCAAAACCGTTTACCAGAAAGCGTTGCCTTGTGCGTGACAAAGCGGCCTAGCAGAGGGGAGGACCGCCCCTCAGACTACGAGGTCGCTCTACTGCTCCATACGGGGGCCGGGTGTGTGCGTCAATTACACAGGTGCGCGCCACGTGACGTGATTCGCTCACCCTTCGGCCACATCCGGCTCCCTTCGATGTCTGACTATGCCGGTTAGGAAAGATCGTCCCGGGCGAACTTGGCGTGGCATGAACATACGGTTGGCAAATGGCGACGGCGCTTTCTTAAACATCGGCTCGATGGCCTGTTCGACGAAGTTCGCCCTGGCCGGCCCCGAACGATTGATGATGATCAGATTGCTGGGGTGATCGAGCGCACACTACGTTCCACGCCACCCGATGCGACCCATTGGTCGATCCGCTCGATGGCAGGAGCCGCCGTCTTTTTGCACACGACGATCTGGCGGACATGGAACGCCTTCGGCCCGCAGCCCCATCGCACCGAGACGTTCAGGCTTTTCAGCAATCCCTTGTTCGTCGATAAGGCCCGCGACATCGTCGGTCTATATCCGTCGCCTCCTAATCGGGGTGCTGGTTCTCAGTGCGGACGAGAGGAGCCAAATCCAGGCACTTGATCGCGAGCAGCCGGTCTTGCCGATTACGCCCGGCGTGCCTGAACGGCGTACCCATTCTTCTGTTCGGCAGGGCACAACGACGTTGTTTGCAGCTCTGGATGTCGCCTCCGGTTTTGTCCTCGGCAAGGGTGACTAGAGGATCCAAATTGAATTTTACAAAATCTTTGCGATCGGAAGTCCCTAACAATGGTACGTTTATCACGAAGTCTGAGGTCAAGGCACCGGCTCAAAAACCGGATGCCGATTTACCTCGATCGCCGAACAACACGTAATGGAGGCACGGCAGCCGATGACACGAAGGGCAATCATTCTGGTCGAAGGTGATCCAACGGGGAATATTTTGCCATACGCCCAAGCGGCCCGACGTCTTGGACTTCATCCAATTATCCTGTCGTCTGAACCAGCGCAGTATGATTGGCGAGTGGCGGAAAGCATTGAGGCAATCCGGGTTGATACAAACGATCTCGATGCACTGACTCGAGAATGTTCCCGGCTCCGTTCGACTTACGAGGTTGCTGGCATTACCTGCGCCAAGGAGTGGGTCTGTGCGGCGGTTGCCAAGCTCTGCAAGCATTTTGATCTACCTGGGCCAAGTCCCGCATCCATTGAGCGATGCTGCGACAAATTCACCCAACGTCGGCTGCTCGCGGAGGCCGGCGTCCCAGTACCTGCGTACCGGTTGGCAACGAACGCGACGGACGTCGAACATTCTGCGGCGGAAATAGGACTGCCGGTAATTCTTAAGCCAGCCGTAGGCAACGGCAGCAGCGGTGTCCGACTGTGCCGCAACGTCGATGATTTGATCGAACATACGGCCTATCTATTGGGCGGGAAGCACATATGGCGATCTTCGCCAAAGGTACTGGTCGAAGAATTCGCAAACGGCCCATACTACGGCGCTTACATGATGGGCGATGAGCTCATTGGGATTTGTGCGGCCGAATTTGATCCCCCGCCGCATTTCGTCTTCCGAGAGTGGACGTTTCCGGCCTCTCTGACCGAGGAGCAACATGAACGTATTGCCGATCTTTCACGAAGCTGTTTGCGAGCTCTCGGCCTGGGCTGGGGACCAGCAGGCGTTGAAGTCCGGTGGACGAAGCGTGGCCCAGTCGTCATTGAAGTTAACCCGCGTCTTGCGGGCGCGCCCGATCCTCAAATGGTTCAGCTGGCGTGCGGTGTCGATCTTGTCACCGAGCACATCAAGCTTGTCCTGGGCGACAGGCGGAATCGGCGCAGAAGGCATTCGCAGACTGTGGTGGCGCGGTACCTAGTTCCAGATCGCGATGGTATCCTCGACCGGATCGATGGGGAGAGTCAGGCGGCCGCCGTACCAGGTGTCGTCGAGGTCAAATTGTGTATTGAACCCAAGACGCCGATCGCCAGGAAAGGCGATTATCGAGACTGCATCGGATATATCGTCGCCGCTTCGCCCGATCTTGCTGAGACCAAGATGATAGCTCAGCGTGGCGTCGACTTAATCAGCTGGTCGATCACCCCATTTGCTACGCGAGGCTCGGGCTCAGGCTCTGGGGAGACTGGAAACAAAGCTGCGCGGCCTGGGCGATGATGTACGCATACGCTGAAGGCTTCACCGGCTTTTGATTACCCACATCGTCGGCGGGCCTATTGCCCCGTATGAATCTGCCGTGATTCTGTCCGTGACGCCGAATCACGGAGGCGTCACGGATGCGAGACAAGACCAGCAGCAGCGGAGCCGCTTGGCAGGAAGAGCTTTGCGCGGCGGCCCTTCCCGACAAGCCCCTGGTCCGCCGGCTGCAGCGGTTGCTGGATCAGCTGTCAGCAGCGCCGGGCAGGCCGATCCCGGCGGCCTGTGGCGACCGGGCAGCGGCCAAGACGGCCTGCCGCTTCTTTGACAACCCGCGTGTGACCGAACATAGCGTTCTCGCCGGCCATTTCGCCGCGACTGCGGCGCGCGTTGCGGCGAGCGAAGGTCCGATCCTTATCCTGCAGGACACGACCGAATTTATCTACAGCCGCGCGCAGCCGGGCAAAATCGGCTTCACCAAGACCATCAACGCCGGGCGCTACACGGCTGGGCAGCCGAACGTGCTGACCTTGTGCGGGGTGCTGACGCATTCGAGCTTGGCCGTCACCCTCACCGGCACCCCTCGGTCTGACGGCAGTGAAGTTCTGGACCCGAACGAAATTCAAGGGAACGCTCGCGCTCAAGCGGCACATCAATCCCACACGCGTGCCGATCGAGACGAAGGAGAGCTACCGCTGGCTGGAGAACTTGCGTCAGTCCATCGCTCGTGGGCGCGCCCGAGCGCTGTGTGCATGTGGGTGACCGGTAGAGCGACATCTACGAGCTCTATTGCACCGCCCATGACCTTGGTACGAGCTTCCTCGTGCGGGTGCAGACGAACAGGCTGGCCGAGCGGCCTGCCGATGCTGGCCCACACGATCCTGCTCACCGCGTCTTTGCCCAACTTGCGGCGGCGCCCTGGGCGGGACGTCATCGCATTACGGTCGATCAGGACGAGACGACCTGGCTGCAGGTGAAGTTCGCCGCCATCAACACATTGCCGCCCCGTTGACAGCTGAGCATGTCCTTGCTGCTGTCGAACATCGGCTGTCACTATCGTCGACCTCCGGCACCCGCACGGCAGCAACTTCTCACATTCGGACATTTCTTCGGTTTTTGTATTGGCTGGTTACCATGACCAGGATCTCGCCCGCGTCGTCCCCAGGACACCCCACTGGCGTTTGGCTCATCTACCGCCGAGCCTTGCATGGGACGACGTTCGGCGTGCGGATATGATCGGCGCAACGACACCGGTCGACGTCCGCGATCGAGCCGTCCTGGTGCTGCTCGCCACCGCGGGCATTCGCAACGGCGAGCTGCGCGCCCTTCAGCCGCACGATATCAACTGGCGAACTGGGGAGGTTTTTGTCCGGCGCACCAAGGGCAAGCGTGATCGAGTGGCCCCGCTCATCGAGGAAGCCGGCGCCGCGCTCGCCGACTACATCCTGCGCGCTCGGCCGAAGGTGGATAGTCCGTACCTATTTCTGTCCTTCACGCCGCCGGTAGGGCCGTTCAGGTGCGCGTCGCCTGTTTCGAGGATCGTACAGAGCCGGTTGCAGCATAGTGGGATCGAGTTTGTCGGAGGTGCGCATCTCCTGCGCCACAGCTTAGCCACCCAACTTGTCGGACAGCGAAGGCCGATCAACGAAGTCGCCGATCTCCTAGCCGCCTTGATGCACGGCGAGGACGTTTTGGCGGCCTGAAGCGGCGATGTGGCCGCTGTTGGGCGCTTTTCCGCGAACCTCGTCAG
>NZ_JAMYTK010000057.1:0-7760 GCF_040322355.1 Mesorhizobium sp. M0145 | reverse complement strand
CTGCCCTACTGCCCTACTGCCCTACTGCCCTACTGCCCTACTGCCCTACCCGCATTTTAGGGGGTTACATCCGGCAAAACTCTTCCCTATAAGGCCCTCCTAGCCTGATACCAGAATCGCGCGCACAACCGGCCGGGTCATCCCGTCCGGCTTTTTGTGCAAGCCGCCCGCCGAACGGACCCTCGACATGCCAAGACGCACCGACATCAAGTCGATCCTGATCATCGGGGCCGGCCCCATCGTCATCGGCCAGGCCTGCGAGTTCGACTATTCCGGCACCCAGGCCTGCAAGGCGCTGAAGGAAGAGGGTTTTCGCGTTATCCTGGTCAATTCCAATCCGGCCACCATCATGACCGATCCGGAACTGGCCGACGCCACGTACATCGAGCCGATCACGCCCGAAGTGGTGGCCAAGATCATCGCCAAGGAGCGGCCGGACGCGCTGCTGCCGACCATGGGCGGCCAGACCGCGCTCAACACCGCTTTGTCGCTGCGCCGCATGGGCGTGCTCGACCGCTATCAGGTCGAGATGATCGGCGCCGACGCCACCGCAATCGACAAGGCTGAGGACCGCGCGCTGTTTCGCGAGGCGATGAACAAGATCGGCCTGGAAACGCCGAAGTCGATGCTGGCCAACGCCACCGACGTCAAGAATGCCGACCGCAAGACGCACGAGGCCGAGCGCGCCGCGCTGAAGGCGGAAAAGCCCGAAAATCTCGACGCCGCGCTCGATGCTCTGGAAACGCGCTGGAACCTCGGTGAGGGCGACCGCAAGCAGCGCTATATCAGCCATGCCATGGCGATTGCAGCACAAGCGCTCGACCATGTCGGCCTGCCCGCAATTATCCGCCCCTCCTTCACCATGGGCGGCACCGGCGGCGGCATCGCCTACAACCGCGCCGAATTCTTCGAGATCGTCCAGTCCGGCCTCGACGCCTCGCCGACCACCGAAGTGCTGATCGAGGAGAGCGTGCTCGGCTGGAAGGAGTATGAGATGGAGGTTGTCCGCGACAAAGCCGACAACTGCATCATCATCTGCTCGATCGAGAACATCGACCCGATGGGCGTGCATACCGGCGACTCGATCACCGTCGCCCCGGCGCTGACGCTGACCGACAAAGAGTACCAGATGATGCGCAACGCCTCGATCGCGGTGCTGCGCGAGATCGGCGTCGAGACCGGCGGCTCCAACGTGCAGTTCGCCGTCAACCCGGCAGACGGCCGCCTGGTGGTGATCGAGATGAACCCGCGCGTCTCGCGCTCGTCGGCGCTGGCTTCCAAGGCGACCGGTTTCCCGATCGCCAAGATCGCCGCCAAGCTCGCTGTCGGCTACACGCTGGACGAGCTGGAGAACGACATCACCGGCGGCGCCACGCCGGCCTCGTTCGAGCCGAGCATCGACTATGTCGTCACCAAAATCCCGCGCTTTGCCTTCGAGAAATTCCCCGGCGCCGAGCCGGTGCTGACCACCTCGATGAAGTCGGTCGGCGAGGTCATGGCCATCGGCCGCACTTTCCAAGAATCGCTGCAGAAAGCGCTACGCGGGCTGGAAACCGGCCTGACCGGGCTGGACGAAATCGAGATCCCCGGCATCGGCCATGGCAGCACGGCCGCCAGCCACGTCGACGACCGCAACGCCATCCGCGCCGCCTTGGGCACGCCGACGCCGGACCGGCTGCGCATGGTGGCGCAGGCGATCCGCATGGGCACCTCGCTGGAAGACGTGCACGCCATGTGCAAGATCGACCCGTGGTTCCTCGAGCAGATCGCCGGCATTCTCGACATGGAAGCGCGCATTCGCGAGCACGGCATCCCCGAGGACGCCGCCAATCTGCGCATGCTGAAGGCGATGGGTTTCTCCGATGCCCGCCTCGCATCCCTGGTCAGGAAGGACGTCGAAGAGATCGAGAAGATTAGGCGTACACTCGACGTTCATCCGGTCTACAAGCGCATCGACACTTGCGCCGCCGAGTTTGCTTCGCCCACCGCCTACATGTATTCGACCTATGAGGTGCCGTTCGCCGGCGCGCTCGCCAACGAGGCGCAGGTCTCATCGCGGAAAAAGGTCGTCATCCTCGGCGGCGGCCCCAACCGCATCGGTCAGGGCATCGAATTCGACTATTGCTGCTGCCACGCCGCGTTTGCGCTGCGCGACGCCGGCTTCGAGGCGATCATGATCAACTGCAACCCGGAGACCGTGTCGACCGACTACGACACCTCCGACCGGCTCTATTTCGAGCCGCTGACGCCGGAGGATGTGCTGGAGATATTGCGCGCCGAGAAGGCGTCCGGCGAGCTGGTCGGCGTCATCGTCCAGTTCGGCGGCCAGACGCCGCTGAAGCTCGCCGATGCGCTGGAGAAGGCCGGCATCCCGATCCTCGGCACCTCGCCCGACATGATCGACCTGGCCGAGGACCGCGACCGCTTCCAGAAGCTGCTGCACAAGCTCGGCCTCAGCCAGCCGAAGAACGGCATCGCCTATTCAGTCGAGCAGGCCCGCCTCGTCGCCGGCGAGCTCGGCTTCCCGCTGGTGGTGCGCCCGTCCTATGTGCTCGGCGGCCGCGCCATGCAGATCATCCACGACGAGAGCATGCTGCAATCCTATTTGCTCGACACCGTGCCCGGCCTGGTGCCGGAGGACATCAAGCAGAAATACCCCAACGACAAGACCGGCCAGATCAACACGTTGCTCGGCAAGAACCCGCTTTTGTTCGACACCTATCTCTCGGGCGCCATCGAGGTCGATGTCGATTGCCTGTGCGACGGCAGGTCGACCTACGTCTCCGGCATATTGGAACACATCGAGGAGGCCGGCATCCATTCCGGCGACAGTGCCTGCTCGCTGCCGGTGCATTCGCTGCCCTCCGAGCTTGTCGACGAGCTCGAGCGCCAGACGGCAGCGCTTGCCCGCGCGCTCAATGTCGGCGGGCTGATGAACGTGCAATATGCGATCAAGGACGGCACCGTATATGTGCTCGAGGTCAACCCGCGCGCGTCGCGCACCGTGCCCTTCGTCGCCAAGACGATCGGGCGGCCGATTGCGAAGATTGCCGCCCGCATTATGGCCGGCGAAAGCCTGGAAGACGCCTTCGCCCACTACGGCGCCATGCCCGACCCGCGCAACCCCGGCCACATCGCGGTCAAGGAAGCGGTATTCCCGTTCGCCCGCTTCCCCGGCGTCGACATATTGCTCGGGCCGGAAATGCGCTCGACCGGCGAGGTCATGGGCCTCGACCGCGACTTCGCGCTGGCCTTCGCCAAGAGCCAGCTAGGCGCCGGCGTCGACCTCCCACGTTCCGGAACGCTGTTCGTCTCGGTGCGCGACGAGGACAAGAAAGGCATCCTGCCGGCGGTCAAGCGCCTCGCCGGCCAGGGTTTTAAAGTGCTCGCCACCTCCGGCACCGCGCGCTTCCTCGCCGAGAACGGCGTCGTCGCCGAGAAGATAAACAAGGTGCTGGAAGGCCGCCCGCACATCGAGGACGCCATCCGCAACCGCCAGGTGCAGATCGTCTTCAACACGACTGATGGCCAGAAGGCGGTGTCGGACTCGAAATCGCTGCGCAGGGCAACGCTGATGCAGAAAGTGCCGTATTACACGACGCTGTCAGGTGCAGCTGCCGTGGCCGAGGCAATTGCGGCGCTGAAGGCGGGGAGCCTGGAGGTTCGGCCGCTGCAGGAGTATTTTGCGTAGGCGATTAGCCAATCTCCCTCCTTGTGGGGGAGATGGCCGGCAGGCCAGAGGGGGGCGCTGTCCCGCCGGCGCTGCGATCTTGCCAACACCCCGCTCGGCGCTCATGCGTCAATCGACCTTTTCCCACAAGTGGAAGGTATATGCCAAGCTGACGCAGAAAGCGCCTTCCCACGCGACACTCTCCGGCGCTTTCGCCTGGCAGAGGCGATCATTGGAAGTGCTGCCCCTTCCACGGGTATTTTTTATACAAGACTTAGTTCTTGATAGCGAAATGGTGTAGTTATCTACTCAGCCTAGACTCAGAACGCTTATGCGGGCGTCAACTCATACGGCTCACCGGAGTAGAGAATGAGTGCGAAAAATGCTCGAGCTCGCCATCGCCGGTTTCTTACGGCCGGATTTTTTCCCCCAGAACTTCCAAAGTGCTTTTATAGTGAGAAACTTGGAAAATACAGAAATTATCTCTTGGCAAATTTCGACAAATTACCAAAGTTGGGAAAGTCAAAAGATCCAAACTATTACTATTATAAGGGACACAGATCGTCATTTAACTATCCAAGATTTACTAAACATCACCGAAGGCACTCGTTTATAAATCCAATATCGTACTTTTTCTTGTCAAAGATACTTTCTGATAAGTATATTGAATTAAGAAAGATATCTAAGAATTCAAATATATCAGTATCTCCATCTGTATTCGATTGGAGCGGGGATCGCGCTTTAAAGCGCCCCGTGTTCGAATCGAGAGAGTTCTTTCTATCGAATTTAAATGCAAGATTTGCATATATACTACACACAGATCTTAGTTCATTTTACCATTCCATATACACTCACGCAATTGCATGGGCGATACATGGAAAAAACTTCGCAAAGAAAAACCGGTCTCTAAAGCACGCGGGGAACCTCATTGATTTGATTTCAAGGAACTCGCAAGATGGTCAAACAATTGGCCTGCCCGTTGGCCCCGATACATCGCGGATGATCGCTGAACTGGTTGGTTCGGCGATCGACCTTCCAATCCAAAGCAGTCCTGGCATAACTTTAAATTCGGCGATGCGTTTCGTTGACGATTTCAGCATTGGAACACACACCAAGGAACGAGCTGAAGCTGTAATTGCATCGATCAGACGATCAGCAAATACATTCGAACTAGATATCAATAATGAGAAAACGTTCATTTCGGCGAGCAGCTCATATTACGTTTGGGGCTGGAAAAGCTATATACGGTCGATCATTCCCAAACCTCCATACGATCCGCAGTCGATTGATTTATTTCTCTACAATCTGAATCGCACGTCTGGTGAAAATCGAGACAGTAATGTTGCAAAATTTGCGCTTCAAAACGCGCGACGTGCGTTCTTGGAGTGCGATTCGTGGAAGCAGGTTGAAATGTATCTCATTTCAATCTATCGAGAAAATCCAACAATCATTTCCATCTTAGTTGAGATATTTATTATAAGGCATCTTACTAAAGCTGACTTAACAATAGATTTGATTCAGGACCTAGTGCAGTCGAGCCTCCCTGTTTTATGCGAACAGCAAAAAGCTGGTGAGGCGATATGGCTGTTGCATCTGGCTATCTCTCTAGGAATCCCGTTGAAAACAAAGGTGTTAAAACCTTTTTTAGCGGAAGAAGACGCTTTGATCGCAGTGCTAATAGCTGATGCCCGTTCTAAGGGGTTGGTCGAAGGAAATATCAGTTTTTCTCATTGGAACACTTTTTTGACCGCGGATGGCTTGAACAGTCATATGTGGCTATATGCTTACGAAACTACGCTAAAAGGCATAAACGGAACGACAAAAATTAAACACGTCACCGACCACGAGTATTTCCGCTATTTTTATAAGAAAAAAATTGAATTCTATCGTTCAAGCCAAGATTTCTATAAACTGGCTCCGCTACTGAAAAAGATGAAGAACGAAAATTTGGCGAAGAGCAAGCTTGTCGACGATTTTGAGTTAGACTTATCTTTCGACATCGAAGAAATCGATTTCGACGATGGAGCTGCTGATGAATATTAATTTTGGCGCGGCGATTTGGCTTAGACAAATGGGACGCGGGAGATCGCATTTCAGGCATCGCGGCACCGAGAGTCAGCGCGCCTAGCTGTGATTAGCCGCCAACGTTGCTCACCTCAGCCGAGAAATCCAATAAACCGTCCGGCGAAAAGCACAGCCGTCCACAGCACCAGCGAAAGCACCGCCAGCATGGTCGCGGCCCCACCAGCCGGCTCGTCACTGCCTTTTACGCGGCGCATGAAGACAAGAAAGTTGGCGCCGGCAAGCAGGATGAGCGTCATCTTGGCGAGGAAGATCGGCATCGCCGCATATTCGCTCGCCCTGACTGAAAAGAGCAGCGACCCCGTGACAAGCGCTCCGGCGAACGCGCCGAATGCGGTACGGCGCAGCAGCGCCACGAACGGTGCCTGCGGCAGCGAGCGGAAGGCGCCGAGGATCCTGAGGTCCATGAGCCAGACGCTGGTCAGCAGCGCGCCGACCGACATGATGTGGAGCGCGTTGACGATTGGATAGGCGACGAAGGAGGCCTTCAGTCCCCGCACCAAAGCGAGTTGCTCGATGCCGGCGAACAGCCCGTCCATTCAGGCCGGCGGCACGCGGTCGGGATAGACATCATAGGTCTTGCCGCCGACGATGATGCGGACTGCCTTCATGCGCTTTTCGCTGTCGTCGCGCGAACGGTGGCCGATCGCGGTCACCTCGTCGCCGACCTTGGCAACCTTCTCGGTGAAGCCGGCGGCAATGGTGCGCGACGGCGGCGCCATCTCCACCCGCCACACCTCGCCCTCGGCGTCGACGTCCAGCGTGGCGTGCGGATTGCCGATATAGATGGCCGTTATCTTGCCTCGGAGTTCGAAAAACCCGTCCTGCGTCCACGACCAGCCGTGATGGGCATAAGCCGCACTGACGGCGGCAAGGATTACCGCCGCTGCCAGCGTGACGCTCCGGTTGAAAGGCGACAGCATCGCTCGTCTCCTCGGTTCGGCATTAGAGGGTAGGTCAGCGCGCCGCAGCGTCAAATCACATCGGGACAAGAGCCCGGCACCGGCAGGATTTCCCGATACGCCGACAGGGAATGCCAAGGTCAGTGGCAGCAATCATACTGCAGCTGCTCGTCCCAGTCCGGCCGGCCCTCCGGCGCGAAATCCATCAGGTTCCACAAGATCTCGCAGGTACCGATGGCGCGCGGGTCCTGGCCGGGTTCCGGCAGCGTGAAACCCAGCTCGGAGCTCCAGAAATGCCTGATACCGTCGGCATCGCGGTGGAACACCGACAGGACGGGGAGTTGAGCGCCGGATTCGTCCTCGGCGTGGTAGTCGCGCTTGAAGCTGTTGCCGGCCGAGGACACCAGCCGCATGTTCACCCAGCCGCGGTCGCGGCCAAGCGTCAGCAGGTTTTCCAGCGCCGTCTTGCCCACCACGGCGAAATTGAAACCGGCCGCCTCGAGATGGCCGATGGCGCCGTCGAATTGGTCTAGCAGCGCCGTGCAGGACGGGCATGGCTGGTCCGGCCGAGCGAGCTTCGCCGTGCCGCCGCTGGTCGCGACGTCACGCGTTTCCTGCGGATGGCGCGGGAACATCATCGAGTAGACGATCAGCGTGTCCTTGCCAGGCGAGAACAGCTCCGACAATTTTATGCGCGCAGGCTTGCCGTCCTGCCCCAGTCCGTCAAACACATAATCCTGCGGCACCAGCCCGCCCTTGGGCAACGCGCGGCGGGCGACGGCCACATCCTCCATCGCGCGGCGCAGCTCGATCTCCTTCTGCAAAAGGGTTTCGCGGGCGGTGCGGTATTCCTGGGATTCGTTGGGAAAGCTGATCATCGTCATCTCCATCTCTTAGGATTTTGACGACGCGCGCCAAGGTTCCGGCAACGCGCCTTGCCTCTCAAGGACGCATGGCGAAGGGCGGTTCCGACATTTTTTGCGGCGGGCGGCAGAAGTCGCCCGGGCCCGGATTGCCAACCTAATTGTGAAGGGCAATTCGGGGCAATCCGACCTCTCCCCGAGGGGAGAGGAGGTCGTCGGCGTTGATGCCAGCCTCTTCTCCCC
>NZ_JAMYTK010000056.1:0-8478 GCF_040322355.1 Mesorhizobium sp. M0145 | reverse complement strand
GCGGCTCTCGCCCGCAAACATGATCCGAGTCCCGGCAACATGGTCGTCTGGCGCGGCATGACCTGCTTGCACGACATCGCCTTCGGCATCTCCATTGGATCAAGCCGACGATGTGGGTAATCGAAAGCTTCACCGGAGGCGTACGGCCAATCAGGCAAAGCAGGATCACTGATAAAAGCGGCGCCCCTTGCCCCTTGCACGCCCGCCCAACGAGTTTCGCCGGATGCTCCACACCTCGCAGCCAGCAACCAACAGCGTAACAGACCTTACAAGTGATTTCATAGAAGCTTTGCGAAAAAAATCGCTGCCAATGCTATGTTCGACGAACGGATCGACGGCGCCCAGGTACTCAAAAATATCCAATCCGAAACGCGTGCCAGTTCGGATGAGTATCGGCCGTGCTAGAAGCACGCTCAATGCATATGACCAGAACGCAACATGGAAATGCAAAAGTCGACATATCCCATCCTATCAGGAAGCGACCCGAGCATTTCGCTGAGAGAACTTCTTGAAGCGGCCGCCGATGAAGCTTGGAGGCCATACATGTATCACCAGACGTTCGATGGCGCAGACGCGGCCCAGAGCACAGCCGAGGATGGGCAGGAGCCAAGGATTCACTCCAGTGGCGCTCTTTGTTGCGGTACATTCGGCGAGTTGCTGCAAGGCCAACTGCCGGCGGGCTCCGTTCTTCAAGATTCTCACTTCCTGGTCACGATGCCGATCGCGCTCTTTGCGAGGGCTCTCTTCACACCGATTGCGGGCACACGATCCGTGACTGTCTATCCATCCCACAAACTCAAAGCAAAACAGTTAGCTGAGAATCTCGTGAGTGCGCTTGGCGCCTCAGGAGGAATTCTGCTTTTGCAATCGGAACTCCCTGAAGGCAAAGGACTGGCAAGTTCGTCCGCGGATCTTGTTGCGGCTGCACGGTCAATCGCGCGCTGCTTCAACCGTAGAATCCGCACGTCCTTGATCGAGAAACTAATGGCGGAGATCGAGCCATCCGACGGAGTGATGTACCCAGGGGTGGTCGCATATCATCAGCGAGCATGTCGCCTTCTCTCGTTCCTTGGGCAAATGCCGCCGCTTGCAATCGTGGGTATCGATGAAGGAGGGACGGTGGAAACCGTCGACTATGATCAACGGCGAGGTGAAATCTCCGCCAATCAACGGGCAGAATATCACGAATTACTCGACCGCGCACGCACAGCGGTTCCGCAGGGTGACACAGCCGAAATAGGCAGAATAGCTACGGCCAGCGCGCTCTTGCATCAGGAGCGGGCTCCAAAGGAGCATCTGAGCTCGATGCTGAAAATATCCGAGGCTAATAACGCTCTCGGGGTCATAGTCGCGCACAGCGGCACAATAAGTGGAATCCTGCTTGATCGAATGGCGGCCGACTTTCCACGGAAGCTTCGGTCCGTGTTCGCTCACGTATCGGTGTTCGACGACTCGCCAAAAATATATCTGACCATGACTGGCTGTTCGTGAGGTAAGCAGGATGAACGCTCTCCGCAAACGTCTGCCATTCTCCAGCTACTCTGATGCCTATGTCCTCCCCAGCATCATAAGGTGTGAGACAAATCTTTATGTTGCGCAGTTCGCGTTCATGAAGCTTCTTCCCGCGAAGTACATCATTGAGCAAGCGCTGGCTAGGGGGACTCTGACGTACGGCATGACAGTGCTCGAGACTTCGAGCGGTACCTTCGCGTTGGGTTTAGCAGTGGTCTGCCGGGAATATGGATTCCAACTGGAAATCTTCACAGACCCAGTGATGGACAAAGGTCTGGAAAACAGGTTGGGCTCCTTGGGGGCCAAAGTCTTTATGATAACCGAAAAGGCGAAGCAGGGTGGCCATCAAAGAAGCCGCCTCGATGCGTTAGACGCTAGGATGAGACAGTTGGGCCAATCTTGTTTTTGGCCCCGGCAGTACGAAACACCCGACAACCCAGCAGCCTATAAGCTCTTCGCCGACCAATTAGCGGAGATGGTAGGCCCGGACATAACGTTGGTCGGGTCTGTAGGGTCAGGCGGTTCTACTTGTGGAACGGTAGAGCGCCTTCGCCAAAAAGCGCCTGGCGCACGCCTGATCGGAGTGGACACCTTCAATAGCGTGATTTTCGGCCAACAGGATGGCGAACGCAAACTGCGGGGGCTGGGGAACAGTCTTGTCCCAAAGAACGTCCGGCATGAACTGTATGACGAGGTGCATCTCATCTCGGCTCCGCTCGCATTTGCTGCCACGCGAACACTTCACGAACGGCACGCCGTTTTCGCCGGTCCGACGTCGGGAGCAAGCTACATCGTGGGGCGGTGGCGCGCTCGGCAGTATCCAGAGGAGATCATAGTCGTCATTTGCCCGGATGAAGGTCACCGCTACGTGGAAGCTGCATACGACTGCGAGTGGCTCAAGCAGAACGGCAATCTAAATGAAGACGATCTGCTGGATGCGCCGGCGACCGAAAATCATCCCTCTACGGCTCTCCCACCATGGAACCGATATCTTTGGAAACGGAAAAGCCGGGAAGCGGTCTTAAACGTTCTGGAGCAAGTTTCATGAGCCGAGGTAGCTTCCTTTTCGTGGAAAGCAACACGACGGGCACTGGCGCACTATTGATGAAGCGGGCCCGGGTCCTAGGCTTTGAACCGTATCTCGTTACGCGCAATCCTGCGCGCTATCGGTTTCTTACGGACTCCCTCGCTCACATTATCGAAGCTGACACACGTAATTTGGATGAGCTTATCGGTGTCGCCGGCAAATTAAAAAGGGTGGAAGGAATATATTCATCGTCGGATTATTTTGTGGAATCGGCGTCACGTCTCGCCACGGCAATGGGCTTACCAGCACCGAATCCGCAGGCTATCGCTACCTGCCGGAACAAATGGAAGCAGGCGGCGGAGTTACGCCGACAATCAATCACGATCCCTGAAACTCGGCTGGCCACTTGCGCTAGAGACGTAGAAAACATTCTCGCCCATCTTACTCTGCCGGTGGTTGTGAAGCCAGTGTCCGGAAGCGGTAGCAGCGGCGTGCGGCTGTGCGATAGTGCCACAGCCGCCATCAAGGCGTTTGAGAGCGCAAAGAACGCACTGTTGGATCAAGTGGAACTGACCAGTCCCGACATCCTCGTTCAGCAATACGTGGAGGGGAAAGAATACTCTGCAGAGATAATTGCCCACGACGGCGCGCTGCATTGCCTTGGAATTCTTGCAAAGCACAAGGGTCCCACTCCTTGCTTCGTCGAGGTAGGGCACGACTTTCCGGCCCCCCTTCCTGAGCCATCCCTCCAGGAACTGGCCTCCTTTGCCGCGGGCGCGGTGTCGGCTCTGGGCCTGGATTTCGGACCGGCTCATGTGGAGTTCGTGATAACCGAGTGGGGCCCTGTCATCATCGAGGTCAACCCCAGGCTGGCTGGAGGAATGATTCCAGTCATGCTTTCGCACGCCTTGGGTACGTCAGTCCTGGATATGATAATCAAACTTTACGCCAGGGAAGCGTTCACGCCGCTTCGAGCGAGCACAAAAGCGGGAGCCATCCGTTTCCGCCTCGCTGCTAAGCCCGGCAAGCTCAAAAATCTGAGCTTTTCTCAAGATCCAGATGCGACAGTGCCGGAGGTGGGTCTTCTGAAATCTGAGGGGGAGGAACTTCAAATAAATGGTGATTTCAGAGACCGGGTAGCCTACGCCATAGGAGTTGCTGACGAACTCAATGCCGCTGCCACGGCAGCTGAACGGATGATCGATTCCGTTGTGATCGATACCGAGTCGGCTGCTAGCGAATCGGATAACAAGAAAGTCGCCGGGTCAAACCAGAGCAAGTGGAACCTGCATCCCGAAGCGATGAAGTTGCTCGCTCCGCCAATTGAAATTGTGCGTGATGGTCGCCTTCTGCGGTACCAAGCAACCATAGACGAAGCACATCTGGTGATGCTCGCGGACAAGGGCTTGGTCAGCCAAAAAGTGGCTGCCGATCTCCTCAAGCACATCTTGGCCCTCCAGGACGAGGGCTTTCAGTCTTTGGAGGGCCGCGATGCTCCGCGTGGTGTCTATCTGGCCTATGAGGCCGAACTTGCCGCAAGAGCTGGCCCCGAAAACGCTGGCTGGCTGCACCTTGCGAGGTCCCGCAACGACTTGAACGCGACCATTTCTCTCCTGGTGCTTCGGGAAGCTGTGTGTTCCATCTCTCAACAGATCGGAACTGCACAAGACGCCTTGCTTCGGCGAGTGGATGAAGCATCGAGACTTGTCGCGCCGTTGTACAGTCAGTATCAGATTGCACTCCCCGGATCGCCAGGGCACTACCTGCTTGGCGTCTTCTTCGCTCTGGCGCGCGAGCGCCAGCGCCTTCACTGCCTGCTGGACGACATCCGGAACTGCCCTCTGGGGGCAGGTGCCGGCGGAGGCACCAGCATGCCTATAGATCCCACCATGACAGCAAATCTTTTGGGATTCGAACTGCCATCATTCAATTCACTTGATGCTGTCGCAAGCCGCGATCATCACCTGCAAGGACTTTCAGTCTTCGCTGGTGTTTCAATTTTGCTCAGCCGTGTGGCCCAAGACCTACAAGTTTGGACCACGCGAGAGTACGCGCTTATCGATGTTCCTAACAATCTTGCTGGCGGCTCTTCCATGCTGCCCCAAAAGAAGAACCCGTTTCTGCTTGAACACATCAAGGGCTCGGCAAGCACCGTGATTGGCGCATACGTTTCTTCAGCAGCTGCAACCTGCAAAGCGCCTTTCAGTAACTCAATCGAGGTAAGCAACTACGGTTGCTCGTCACTAGGCCTTGCCGAGGAAGCACTAAAGCGGGCCTTAATCCTTACGTCGCTAGTCGTGAAGTTCATGTCTTTCAACATTCGGTCGATGCGTCAAAATCTGGAAGACGGCTCATCTATGACGGCCGTTGCCGCCGAACGAATGGCGTCGCGAGGTGTTCCCTTTAGAGAAGCGCACACAAAGCTTGGCGAGATCGCCAGGCGCTTGTCACTGGATAGCAGCGTGTCTGAATGCCGAAGCGAGTTGATCAAACATCTCGGTGAGGTATTGCCAGCGAGTCCTGAAGAGTGCAGGGACGCTCTGCAGTTCGGAGGCGGCCCCGGGAAAAGGTCAACCGTGGAGCAACTTTCTGCAGCAAAAGGGGTATTTCTGGACATGCAGGTCAAATGCGGGGATGTGCGAGAGCGCTGGACGCATGCTGACATGCACCGCAAGTTGAGGGTGAGAAAACTCATTGACGAGCACCAAGCCACCTGAAGGCTCGTCTGATCGCTATTGGTACGTCAAGCATCTTCGCGCTTGGAGAGAGATGTGTTGCCGGGTACCGGCGACATAGGTCGTCGCATCGTCGAGCTTCGCGGGAGGAGCCTTCAAGTCGATGATGCACTTGCTAAGAGCCTCTCTGATTGGAGTCGTTGAGGTCAAGCCACGCCTACACTTTTTTCTGTCCCGTAGGTCACTCGCTTCTCTTCGTCTCTTCGGGGTCGCCGCTCTGACCGCGTACGCATCCGGTGAAGACCGCAGACGTGCGCATCCGGCGGCCAGGAGAACCTGAGCACCGGAGTGCTGGGGTCAAGCTTTCTTTGGGGAGACGCGATGATATTCTTCGAGGAGGAGTTTGACCTCCTCGATGCCTTCATCGGTGAAGGCCAAGATCCCGTCGTCATCGTTGGCGCCGTAGACCCAGATGACGCCGTCCTCGGGCTCGAGACCGAGGGTCAGGTCCTGGATGAGCGCTTCGCTGACGCCGAGGTCCCTGGCGACACGATCGACGGTGTAGACGTGATGCACCTTATTGCGCTGCATGATCAGGCCGCCGCTGGTTGGGTCCGCAATTTTGCGGATCTCCAATTCCACGGCAGCAAATCATCGATCCGATGGGCCGGATAGGCGGGCAGTCGGGCGAGGACGTCGGCGAGCCAGGCCTGCGGGTCGACATCGTTCATCTTGGCGCTGACGATCAGGCTGTAGAGAACGGCCGCGCGCTGTCCGCCGCGATCGGAACCGCAGAACAGCCAGGACTTTCTTCCGAGAGCGATGCCGCGCAGGGCTCGCTCGGCTGCATTGTTGGATAGGCAGATCCGCCCATCGTCGAGGAACCGGGTGAAGGATGACCAGCGGCGCAGCATGTAGTTGAAGGCCTTGGTCAGGTCGTGCCCGCGCGAGAGCTTGTCGCGCGTCTTGATCATCCAGCGCTCGAGCTCGGTGACCAGCGGCGCGCTCCGCTCTTGGCGCACCGCGTGGCGTTGGGCCGGCGACAGGCCGTTGATCGCGCGCTCGATATCGAACAGGGCATCGATGCGCTTCACGGCTTCGACCGCCAGCGGATAGACCAGGTTGGGCTTCTCGCCGTGCGCCTTCTTGCGCGCCGCCGCTTCGACATCGGCCAGCTCAAACACTTTGCGTCGGCTGTGGGCCCAGCAGCTGGCCTCCAGAACAGGCGCCGGCTGACGACCCGTCGCATAGAGATCGCCATAACCACCAAAGGCATCGGCCTGCAGAATGCCGCTCCAGCCGGCGAGATGCGCCGCGGGATGTTCGCCTCGGCGATCGCGGGAATAGTAGAACACTGCCGCCGGCGGATCGGCGCCGCCGAACGGTCGGTCATCGCGCACATAGGTCCATAATCGGCCGGTATCGGTCTTGCCCTTGGCCAGGACCGGCACCGTCGTGTCGTCGCCGTGCAGACGCGAAGCGGCCAGCACATGGGCTTCGAGCTGCTTGAACAGCGGCATCAGCGCCGCGGCGCCGGCGCCGACCTGGTCGGCGAGCGTCGACAGGCTGAGCGGCACGCCTTCGCGGGCATAGCGTTCGGCCTGGCGGTTAAGCGGCTGATGCTGGCCGAACTTCTCGAACAGGATCATCGCCAGCAGGCCGGGACCGGCCCAGCCGCGCGGGGTGGCGTGGAAGGGCGCCGGAGCCTGGCTGATCGTCTCGCAGTCGCGGCAGGTGAACTTCTCCCGCACGTGCTGGATCACCTTCCATTGCCGCGGCACCACCTCCAGCGTCTCGGTGATATCCTCACCCAGCTTGCGCAGCCGATGACCGCCACAGCAATGGCAAGCGGCCGGCGCCGGCTCGACCACGCGTTCGCGCGGCAGATGCTCGGGAAATGGCTGGCGCGCCGGTCGCTTGCGCATGTAAGGCGCCACCTCGGTGGTCCGGGCCGCGGCCTGTTCGGCGGCGATCTCGTCTTCCGTCGCGGTGCTCTCGAGTTCCTCGAAGGTGAGTTCCATCTGGTCGTGCAGGCGGGCTGAGCGTTCAGAACTCTGACCATGCAGCGCCCGCTGCAGCTTCCGGATCGTCAGATGCTGATGCGCGATCAGCGCCGCATCATCCGATGCCTTGGCCCTGGCGACCGCCAGTTCGGCCTCGACCAGCGCAGCGCGCGCGGCCTCGTCTTCGGCTCTGGCCAGCGCCGCGGTCAGCGCTGTTCTCAGCGCGCCAATATCGTCCGGAACAGCATCCTGGGCGGTGGCAACCATGCCCTGGAGTGAATCATAAAACGCGTCCGCTGACTCGCGGAAAATGGCGCAAACTCAAAGAAAAACTCAGCCCGCCCGCTGCGGGCGGAACGTGTGAAGCGGGTTGCGCCAATCGATCCCGTCGAGCATGTAGGCGAGCTGCGCCGGTGATATGGAAACCGTGCCGTCCGCCGGCGATGGCCATAGAAACCGACCCTTCTCGAGCCGTTTCGCATACAGCGACATGCCGAGCCCATCATGCCAGATAATCTTGATCAGATTGCCGCTGCGGCCGCGGAAGACATAAATATCGCCGGCATGCGGGTCCCGGCCCAGCGTCTCCTGAACCTGCAGAGCGAGGCCTTGCATCCCGCGACGCATATCGGTCCGGCCGACCGCCAACCAGATCCGCACCTGGCTCGGAACCGGGATCATGAAACGCCCAGCGCCTTCACCATCGCTGCCGCCAGTGTTGGCGGCGTGGTCAGCGGAATCCGCAGCCGCACCTTGCCGGCGACCTCCAGCTCGATCACCGCTGGGGATGCCGCCGGCCGCGAAACGGCGACAGGCTCATCGGGAGCCACGACAACTTCGGCAAAGCCCGTCTCGCGGGCTCTCATCGTGCGGCGCCACTTGTAGATCAGGCTGGTCGCGACATCGTACTGACGGGCCACCGCCGCCACTGTGGCCCCGGGCGCGAATGCCGCCGCCAGTATCCGGCACTGATCCGCTTCACTCCAACGACGCCGCCGCTCCGGCCCGGTCAATAACGTCATATGGCTCATGCTGTGCTGCTAACTTCGCTCGTAAGGACGACCTTAAGAGCCCAGCCTCGCTACCGTGCCATCCTCTCGCAAGGCGGCCTTCGCCGGAGGGTATCCTGACCGCCGCATGATCATGCGCCGCAGGATCGGAGTACGCCTCTGGCGAGGCTTTTGATTACCCACATCGTCGGCGGGCCTATTGCCCCGTATGAATCTGCCGTGATTCTGTCCGTGACGCCGAATCACGGAGG
>NZ_JAMYTK010000055.1:0-9384 GCF_040322355.1 Mesorhizobium sp. M0145 | reverse complement strand
CTCCGCTAAACACGGGGGCTGCGCGGCGGACACGCCGACGTCACCGCAATGCCACGCCATTTTGCAGAACTTGACGCACACAACTAAACCCAGCTTGCCTCCGCCACATAATATTTCATGCCTCTCTCATGGCGCGGGATTCCCCTGTGCCACAACGCCGGAGGGGCAGAATGCTCGAGTTCTATTTTTCCTATTGTGGGGTGCTCAAGCGCCTGCGTAGCGGTGCACTCGGTGGCGAGATGGATCGCCTCGCGGAGCATTTTTTCACCCTTGGTTACAAGCGAGCGTCCGCCAAGATTTACCTGAGCCGGATTGCGCGCTTTAGCCAGTTTGCCGCAACGCGCTGTGGTCGGATGCCGATCCATCAAGATGTCGTCGACAGCTATTTATGCACGTTTACTACGGATTCTCCACGCATTGGGGCAGCATCGGCGCTGCGACATGCACGGCGAGTGGCTCCGGAGCGCTTCATTGCTTCCCCTCCCAAGGTAGATGATGATCCGGATACTCCGCTTCTGACCTCATTTTCCGACTATTTGCGCAAGGTGCGAGGACTTGAGCCGAAGACCCGCGAAGGCGTTCTTCTGGGAGGCCGCCGCTTTCTGGATTGGTTCCGCCATCACCATCCCGGTCAAGACCTCGAGGCATTGACGGCTGAGCACGTCCTTGCTGCTGTCGAGCATCGGCTGTCGCTATCGGCGACCACCGGCACCCGCACGGCAGCGACTTCTCACATCCGAACATTTCTTCAGTTTTTATGTTGGGCTGGCCACCATGACCAGGATCTCGACCGCGTCGTCCCAAGGACGCCTCATTGGCGTTTGGCGCATTTGCCGCCGCGCCTTGCATGGGATGACGTTCGGCGCGCAATAGATGCGATCGGCGCAACGACGCCGGTCGACATCCGCGATCGAGCCGTCCTGCTGCTACTCGCCACCACGGGCATTCGCAACGGCGAGCTACGCGCCATTCAGCTGCAGGATATCGACTGGCGTGCTGGCGAGGTTTCTGTCCGACGCACCAAGGGCAAGCGGGATCGGGTGGCGCCGCTGCTCGAGGAGACTGGCGCTGCGCTCGCCGACTACGTCCTGCGCGCTCGACCGAAGGTGGATAGTCCGTATCTGTTCCTGTCCTTCACGCCGCCCGTGGCACCGTTCAAATACGCGTCGCCTGTTTCGAGGATCGTGCGGAAGCGCTTGCGACATGGCGGGGTTGAACTCGGGCAGGTCGCAGGTGCGCATCTCCTGCGCCACAGTCTTGCCACCCAGCTCGTCAAGCAGCGAAGGCCGATCAGCGAGGTCGCCGATCTCCTGGGACACCGCAGCATCAACACAACGGCGCTGTACGTAAAGGTCGCGACCTCGCAACTTGCCGAGGTCGCACTCCCCTTTCCAGGAGGCGTGGCATGACCGCCTTTGCCCGATTCCTCCGCGAGAAGGCCGAGTGTTACATCGAGCTACGCCACTCCCTCGGCTATGCCTTCTGCAAGCAAGCCGGCACGTTGCGGGCTTTCGTGAGGTACGTTGAGCGAGCTCAGTTCGATGGGCCCGCCACTCGAACATTGGCGCTGGATTTCGCGCTGTCGTTCAGCGGCGCCGCGAACAGCCGCGTCACTCGTCATGGCGTGCTCCGCCGGTTTTACGAGTATCTCGCCGTCTACGACGCGCGAACCGAAGTCTTGGAGCGCAGGGCTTTCCCCCGATCCAGAGCGATTCCGCCTCCGCGTATTCTCAGCGAGGCTGAGTTGACGTCACTCATCGACGCATGCGCCCGCATTTCGCCTAGCATTCCTGTGCGAGGGCGGACGATGGCGACGCTGATCGGATTGTTGGCGAGTTCGGGGCTGCGATCGGGCGAAGTAGTCGGGCTTGATCGTTCCGACGTTGATCTCACCAACGGGGTTCTCCTCGTTCGGAAGACAAAGTTCCGCAAGGATCGTCTCGTTCCAGTTCACACGACAACCCAGGCTGCCCTTGGTTGCTATGCCCGTGAGCGCGACGCCGCTTTCCCCATACCCAAGGATCAGGGCTTCTTCCTCAGTTCCCGGGGCAATCGCCTCTCGGCGACCGGCCTGCAAAACGGCTTTGCCGAGGTCCGTAAACCTCGCCGACTTTGATGGCGGTAAGCCGTTAAGGCCGCACGATCTCAGGCACCGGTTTGCCGTGACCCGCCTCAGCCTCTGGCACCAACAGCGCGCAGACGTTCAGGCGCTATTGCCATTGCTCGCCACATATCTCGGCCACGCCAGTTACAGCGACACGGCCTATTACCTCACGGGCTCGGCGGAGCTCCTCGCCATCGCGGCTGAGCGTGCCGCCCTCGATGGAGGCGCAGCATGAGCGAACATTTGCTCCTGGCCCCGCTCCTGGAATCCTATTTCCGCCGGCGCCTGACCAAGCAGCGGAACGCGACTCCCGCGACCGTGGCCAGCTATCGGGACGCCTTGCGCATGCTGATCCTCTTTGCCGCCGCCCGATTGCGGAAGAAGCCGGCGGCGTTGGCACTCGAAGAGCTTGATCGAGACCTCGTTCTCGCTTTTCTCGACGAACTCGAGGAGAAGCGGAACAATTCCGTCACCACGCGCAACGCCCGCTTGGCCGCGATCCGATCTTTCTTCCACCACGTCGCTGCCGCCGACCCGGCGTCCTTCGGCGTCGCCCAACGCGTGCTGACGATTCCCATTAAACGGACGCACATTGAGGTGACGTACCACCTCACCAGGGCCGAAGTGGACACCCTCATCGCGGCGCCTGATCCAAAGACGTCCCGTGGTCGGCGCGACCGCGCCTTTCTGCTCTTCTTGGCACGGACCGGCGCCCGGGTCTCCGAAGCCATCGGCGTCAACGCAAACGACCTTCAGTTGGAGCGGCCGCACCCGCAAGTGCTGCTGCGCGGCAAAGGGCGCAGAGACCGCGTCGTCCCCATTGCTAAGGACCTGGCGCGGGCGCTGACATCCTTGTTGAGCGAGCGCGGGATCGCCCATCACGAGCCGCGACCGATATTCGTCGGCGCCCGCAACGAGCGTCTGACTCGTTTCGGAGCGACCCATATCGTACGACGTGCGGCCGCCGACGTCGTGGCTATCAGGCCGGCCTTGGCCGACAAGCCCATATCGCCGCACATCTTCCGGCACTCCCTCGCCATGAAGCTTCTCCAGTCCGGCGTGGACCTTTTAACGATCCAAGCCTGGCTCGGGCACGCACAGGTCGCCACGACCCACCGCTATGCCGCCGCGGATGTCGAGATGATGCGCAACGGACTCGAGAAGGCGGGCGTCGCCGGCGACCACGGCGTGCGTTTCCGACCGAACGACGCCGTTCTGCAACTGCTGAACTCCATCTGAATATTATGTGGCGGAGGCAAGCTGGGTTTGGCCGGCCCGAAAGGGGTCAGGGCGGCTCCGCCACATAATCTCGCCCGACGCATAAGAATGGATCCGAGCCGGCATCGCGCACCAGTGCCAAGAGGCCGTCGGGACCTTTTCTAAAATCGACGGGATGACTGGCGACCAACACCTTCACGCCAGCCGGGATCATGCCTGGCGAACCGCCCGGATAATCCGCACCAGCTGCTCCTCATTGATATCGGCACCGGCGCGAATGACCACGCCACCCAGCTCGATCTCCACCGACGCAGACGCTGTCGGCGTGACCTCGACAAAGCCGAGCCGCTCCGCATCCCTGTGTGGCGTGACCGCACCGCTCTTGATCGCCTTGCTCCGCCAGCCGAACAGCTGGGCCGGCGCCATCCCCGCTTGTCTGGCAATGGCCGATACATTCGCGCCCGGCTTCAGTGTCGCCTCGATCAGCCGCGACTTCGCTTCCGCCGACCAGCGCCGCCGCGGACGCTGCGGGCTTGCCTCCAGTCGGTTGGCAACCGCTTCAAGAACATGGAAACTTCTATCATCAGGCATAGGCGCAGACATAGAAATTGACACTGCAAGCTCCTCGGCTCCTTGCTTCAGTGTCAGTATGTCTCGCTCATCACCTCAAGCCGCGCCAGATGGGGTCAGCTTGGCGCTTACGTTCTGGATGCTCGCGGTCCTTGCTTTCGTGAGCCCTCTTGCGCAACAGGGACGCAGCCTCGCCACCCTAATGCCCCTGACGGTGGTGGCACAGTATCAATGGTAGCATCCTCAACCCGTTCCGTCAGGTGAAAAATCTGCGCGCTTATACCGCCGTCATGCCCATGGCGGGTGGTGGAACATTGGTGCTCTCGGAATCCTTCCACCACTATCTGGGCACGGCCAGAGCGCAGGCTCGTGCGGCCGGCCTTGAGGTTGGTGCCCCGCTGGTCGATCTCACTGGCGGCTCGCCGACCCTGCTCTATGTGCTTGAGGCGCGATTTTCAGCCTCTACCAGTTGGTGGCGGAACTGTCTGGATGGCAAGGAGAATCCTCGCTTTCCTGGCCAGCCGCACCAGCCGCTCGCGGGCGCGATGGATGAGCTTGGCGTCGGTTGGGAACATGACATTCTTGGGTTGAACCGTCGTGTCGACGATGCCGGCGCGTGTCCTGCGGTTTCATCGCCGCGGTCTTGACCGCAATGCTGAGGCTTTCCTGCAGCAGGGCTGCGATCCGCTCCTCGCCCATGCGGCTCCGCCAGCGCGTCATCGAGGGGCGGTCGAACGGCAACTCGTGACGGAAGAACTCCTCGCCGCACAGATACTGGGAATACGGGTTCTCGAACCAGCGCGCACACAGCGCCTCGTCCGACAGGTTGAACGTGTGCTTGAGGATGGCGAGCCCCGCCATCAGCCGCGTCGGCAGCGGCGGCATGCCCGGCCCGTCGCAGTAGACCGCGCCGAAGCGCGCCTCCAGTACCGGCCAGTCGATGGTGCGGGCCAGCCGCACCAGCTCGTGGTTCATGTTGAGGATTTGATCAAGCCGGGCGCGGAACAGATCCTGTTCTCCTGTCTCGCGCCGCTCGCGTGGTCTGGCCATTGCCTGGCTCCGATTCACTGGGAACAAAGCAGTGAAATCACGCTTCGCCAGGCGGCGAAATCGCAAACTGGATGCAAGAAAACTATCCACAAACTGGCCGCTACCTGCAGTTCCGAAATCCGCAAATCGGGCGATTCCTATGGAATATCAGCAGCTTCCGAATTCTTCACGGTCGACTTGCTTGTCTATGCGGATCAGCGACTGGCTACTCCTGCGTTCGCGGCCTACCTCGTCAACGACTTCGCCTCCCAGACGATTTCCATCCCGACCCGTCTGAAGGCAGCTTCGACAAAGCTGCGGACCGAATGCGTCTTGCCAGTCGCGAGCACAAAATCGTCAGGCTCTTGGTGCTGTAGGATGAGCCACGGTAAATTCGGGGGGCTCGAAAGAGAATTGCACGTGGCTTTGAGCAGCGAGATTGTAGATTGGGCTGCATGTTCTGCAGGAGACGGATTAGGTTTGTCGCATCCGTCATGTCGTCGTAATGCAGGACCATGTATCGGGATAGCCCTCGTGCGGGTCTTGAGAGTGGTCGATGCGTTGGGTATTCCCGATCAGCGAGGCCCGCTGCGGTCAGGCCACGCACCATGTAGCCTTTCGAAAGCAGCGGACGGCGTGCCGTCGCAACGGCCCAGAAACTCATATAGGGGATCGTTGTGGCAGACGAACGGACTTCCCGATCAAAATCGATGGTGTGGTCACCTACTGCCAAAACGGTCACCAAATCCGACGCCTACACGGTTGCGGATGTCATGGGGATTTCTCCCCCTTCCATCTAAACGAGCAGTCCATGACGGCTTCACGGTTTGGCACGGAGGCCGTGCACGGCGCTCTGGTCATTAGCCGGCTGTCGACCGCCGCCGGGATGGCCAACGAAAAATATCCCACGTGTGAAGACGAGACGCCGCTTTCAGACGAGTATGACTGCATCCGCCTGACCAAGCCGGTGTTCTTCGGCGAACGCTGACGGAAATTATCGCGACTCCGAGATAGGCGTCGAACGGAGGCGCACGATCTCCAAAACCCGCGTCGTCAATCAGGACGACGTACTTGTCGCAGCAGAAAATCATATCATGCAATGGTTCCGGCCAGAAACCATTCGTGTTGCTACTCTAGGAACTGCAACACCCACCATGCTGCTGTTCAATGGTCGAATCGCCTGTCACACCTGAGCCGGCGTAGGCGCCAAGTTGCTAATTTCGTCGACTGCTAGGCGCTTTCGTGGGCGATGACTGGATGCATCAACTACCAGATTCCGTAGTATCGGCACTTGCCCAAAAACTCTAGAAACGATTTTGTTGATGCCATTGCTCGAGAGGCATCAGCATGCAGAGCAATGTGACGAACCGGAGGTCTCGAAGTGCATCTGTGCAGCAGATGGGCTGGCGCGCAAGTGCGGTCTGCATTTTTAGGCAAAACCTTTTAGGAGCCTATCGGTTGGCAGAAGATTTTCCGGAAAGTCACCGGAATATCCCAATCTTTCGTCAGGAATGTTCCGGTCTTCCATGTGAAACGGAAGAACAACCACCAACCAACAAAATGCATTTAATCGCTCTCTCATTGAACGCAATGCCCAAGTGCAGAGGGAACCTAAAATGAATATCGAAGCTTTCACTGCTCATGAGTCCAACGTTTGTCGCTATGGACGGTCATTTCCCACAGTCTTTGCGAAGGCCCTTGGGGCTACAATCTGGGACGAGACCGGTAGCCCATATATCGATTTCCTCGTAGGGTCCGGCGCACTCAACTACGGACATAACAACCCCAATATTATTGCACCAGCAATCGAATATCTGGTTGGAGACAACATTCTTCTATCGCTGGACATGTATACGGCGGCAAAGCGTGAATTCATCGAAGTGTTTGTGGATTCGATCCTGAAGCCGAGAGGCCTTTCTTACAAGATACAGTTTCCTGGACCGACCGGCACAAACGCTAACGAAGCGGCGCTGGCGCTGGCGCGAAAATATACCGGCCGCTCAAGCGTCATGGCCTTCACAAATGCGTTCCACGGCATGTCGCTCGGCTCCCTGGCGGTGTCGGGTTCGGCGTCAACCAGGGAGCTGGGCGGCGTTGCTCGCCATGATGTGATCCGTGTCCCCTACGACGCCTACCCCACGGAAGCTTTCGATTCCGCTAGCTACATCGACTATGTTTTAGGGGACCCGGGGAGTGGCATAGAAAAGCCAGCCGCAATCATTCTGGAGACTATCCAGGCAGAAGGCGGCCTGAACACTGCATCTGCAGCATGGCTCACAGAAATTCAGCGCATTTGCCGTACGCACGGCGTCCTCCTGATCGTCGACGACATTCAGGCAGGTGCGGGACGAACGGGCGATTTCTTCTCGTTCGAGTTCGCGAAGATCGACCCCGACATTGTATGCCTTTCGAAGTCCCTAAGCGGTTCAGGTAGTCCGTTCTCCATTGTTCTGATTCGCCCCGACTTGGACATTTGGAATCCTGGAGAACATAGCGGGACCTTCAGAGGCAACAATCTCGCCTTCGTGACTGCAGGGGCCATGTGCAAAATGTGGTCCGGTAGGCAGTTTACTGCAGGCGTCGAGCGCACAGCCGTCAAACTGCAAAGACACCTTGATCGCCTCGTTGCCAAATTTCCCAAGTGCATCGAACAAAAGCGCGGCCGCGGTCTGATGGCCGGCCTCAAGTGCCGTTCGCAGGCTGTTGTCGGCCGTGTGCACGATGTCGCGTTCGAAAATGGCCTGCTGATCGAATCTTCAGGACCAAATCGCGACGTCATCAAAGTCCTCCCACCGATAACCATCACCGATGACGAACTCGATCATGGCATCGCCATCCTTGATCACGCACTAAAGGAGCAAGCCAATGGAGACTAATCAAGTATCCCACGCCCCAGCCATCTCGCCTGTCGAGATCAGAGAGCGAACCGGCTCGATCAGCACTGCGGAGATCATCTCAGTCCTGAAAGGTGAGATCACCGCTCTGCACATCAAGCAAGCTTTCAGCACCGAAATAGCCGAGGAGATCACCGCGAACTTCAGTGGCAGTCCCGGTCTCAAGGAGCGTAAGGATGGCGTCCCCGGACAATATGTCGGCGCATCCCACTACAGGAAGGATGCAGCCACCTATTTCGCAGAGGCGGAAACTGCGCGACCGTACGTCGACGCCCTTTTTGAGAATCTGGTTGATCCCGTCCGAGCATTATTCGCGGCGTTGAAGCGCGAGCTTCGCAAACAGGGCATTGAATTGCGGCTGGCCCGTTCGGAGCACGGTCAGGCTAATGTTTGTCGCGCTCTCAGTTGGTCTGGTAGCGGCACATTCTCCTTGGACCCCCACGACGACGTCGCTCAAGTGTTATGTGCTGGGAACGGTTACGAGCTTTCTGCGGTGGCGCACAACACCGTCGCAGCACTCAACTTCTATCCCAGCATGCCCGAGGAGGGTGGCAATCTGCGGCTCTGGAGCCACAAGCCGACGGTCACCGACCGAAAGTCTCAAGGTGTGGAGACTACGGGCTATCCGTACTCGGCAGCCTATCTCGAGGGCGTTCCTTGTCGCGACTTCCAGCTCAGGGCGGGGGATATCGGCCTGATCGATGGCGGTTTCGTTCACGGGGTCACCGGTCAATCAGGCAACGGAAAGCGTCGCTTGGTGCTGAATAGCTTTTTCGGGTTTGCGCGGCCCGATCTTGTTCTCTGGTGGACCTGACGTTGGATGCCGCAGCGACTGATCGGCTTCCCCCGGCAGTTTAAAGCGTCAACATCCATCGTAACTGCTCTGTCCCTGAAAACTGGATCGTTCGAAAGTGGAGTTTTCTGCGCTAATGTCCCTTGGCTGCGAGGGCGGAAGACGATGAAGGCATCGAAGCTTTCGGACGCAGAAGGGGTTTATTCTAAAGCGGGGAGGGACTGGATTCCTGTTGCCGAGATCTGTCGGCGGCTGGAATCAGTCAGGCGACCTACTTCAACGACGGACTGCTGCGGCGAGCCCGAGCAGATGGTCAAAGCGCTCATCGAGGAGCTTCGCCGCGAATTCCGCGCGTTTCAACGGCTCCATCTCCGAGCACTATGATCGGATCCTGGGCACGGTGTGGCATCTAGTCCGCGTCATGCTGGGTGTAGACAAGTCGCTGATGACGGCGGCCCGCAGCATGGGTGCGCAGCCCTTCGCCGCCTTCTGGGTGTTCGTCCCGCTCAGCCTGCCGGAGCAGCGGTGCCCTACTTGTGTACTTGCCTTGGCTTTTACATCGCGCCTGCCGTCCTGATGTTTGATCCCAGGTTTTGATGGGGTATCCTTGTCGTCAGAATCAAGGGATCTCGCATCCACATCACCAGGGCCCCAGGGAAGGCTCCCCCGACCCGGCAAGCCTGCCGTCCGTGCAGTTGTGTGCGTCAAGTTCTGCAAAATGGCGTGGCATTGCGGTGACGTCGGCGTGTCCGCCGCGCAGCCCCCGTGTTTAGCGG
>NZ_JAMYTK010000054.1:0-9872 GCF_040322355.1 Mesorhizobium sp. M0145 | reverse complement strand
GCGGCTCTCGCCCGCAAACATGATCCGAGTCCCGGCAACATGGTCGTCTGGCGCGGCATGACCTGCTTGCACGACATCGCCTTCGCATCTCCATTGGATCAAGCCGACGATGTGGGTAATCGAAAGCTTCACCGGAGGCGTACGAAACAATTAAAGTCAGCGCGGCTCGAATGGACGCTCCCTGACGATGATGTCTGCGGGAGGATTTTGAAAGATGCTGACGGTCGAACCGACGTTCTGGAAGCTTGATTCAAAAGATGGCGCTTCGACCCCGTGACTCTTATGAGGCCGGAAGCGTGCGGATCTCCATCTTGGCGACGGCAATCAGGCGACACGCCGTATACGTTGATGTAGACCAGCCGCCATCAAAAAAGGCATGTGCCGCTCAAGTCAAGACAACTTGAGCGAAAGACAACGATGGGCCACTCAACCGGCCCCAATCCCGAGTTTCGGTGGACAGGCTGTAAGCGGGTTTCACGACCTGGTCGATTGCCACGTCGGCAAAGAATGCACCGCATAACACTATATGTGATCGACAAACAAATTCGCAGCGAACGTAACAAGATTTAACAAGTCTTTAATTTACACGGTATTGCGCCGCCGCAAATCCGGTGAGACTCTAGGTGCTATGATGCACGGGGAGAATAGCCTCTCATCCACGCCATCTTTCAAGAGGTGGCCACAATGACTGATGAAAAGAAGGACTTGTTAGATGACTGAACGTTACATGCCGAACATGACAAAAAATCAGGTCGAGCTAATCCGTTCCTGGCACGACGAGAGCTATCAGAGGCAAAAGGCGTGCCTTCCGGAACGAATCTGGTTTATGGGACTAGACTTAACCATCGGACCGGAAGTGTTTTCTCCCAGTACGGATAACGAGACTGGCGACTCTTACCACGAGGCAATCGAGGCGGAAGTCAAGCCCGGTGAACGTGTGTTGGACATGGGCACCGGAAGCGGCGTAAGCGGAATCCTCGCAGCCCGCAAAGGAGCCCGCGTCGTTGCTGTGGACATTAACCCCCAAGCCATCGAATGTGCCAGGCAGAACGCTGATCGCAACGGCGTGGCAGATAAGATTACCTTCGCCGTGTCTGACATCTTCGACGAAGTCGACGGTGATTTCGACCTTGTTGTGTTCGATCCGCCATTTCGCTGGTTCAAGCCACGCGACCTGCTCGAAGCAGCCAGCACAGACGAAGACTACCGGGGCCTCACACGGTTCATCACTGAGGTCAAGTATCGACTGCGACCAAGCGGCCGGGTTCTATTGAACTTCGGCACGTCCGCGGACATCGACTACCTCCACGGTCTGATCGACAACGCGGGATTTCAGCAAGAGACGACACAATATGGAGAACTCACAAAAAGCGGCTTCACCTGCCGTTATTACATCATCAGACTGACCGCCTAGCGATAGTTATTCCGTCCATTGGAGAACTCCGGCCTGGGGCCTCTAAATAGCGCGGAGAAGAGCAGTGTTGAGCCTGAACAGAATAAGAGACTGTCCACCTCTGACTAGTGGAGTTTCTTTATACTCTGGACGTCGCAGCGAGTCCAGGGACACCATGATTGTCATCAGTTGCCGCGAAGTCTAAAGAAGCGGGTCTGCTCGTTCTGAGGTTACTGCAATGATGAGCTTATGTGTGCATTCCGAGGTTGCCCCGTTGCGAGAAGTTCTGGTGCACCGACCAAGTTTCGGTATCGATCGCATTACTCCGCAGAACTGCAAGAGCCTTCTTTTTGACGATGTGCCTTGGGTTAAACGCGCCGGAGAGGAACATGACATCTTCGTGGAGAGATTGCGCCACTTTGGCGTATTAGTTCACTCATTCGAGGAACTGTTATCGGAAACGATGGCGTCACCGGAAGCGCGTCGCTGGCTCCTGCACCGCCGTATAGATCACTCCTCGGTGGGGCAAGGCATGCTCGATGAGTTGAGCGGCTGGCTTGAAGAGATACAGCCTGACCAGCTCGCCACCTATCTCGTTGGTGGGCTTGTGGCTGCAGAAATCCCGTTCCAGCAACGTAGCCTGACGGGGCAAACGCTCATGCCGGAGGATTTCGTCCTGCCGCCATTGCCGAACCAGGTTTTCACACGAGACAGCTCATCTTGGCTATATGGTAGCGTCTCGATTAACACAATGTATTGGCGGGCGCGCAAACCTGAGGCTGCGAATGTCGAGGCCGTCTATCGCTTCCATCCCCGATTTCGAGACGCCGCCTTCACTTACCTATCGCCCAATGGAACAGATCTCGCAATGAGCCTGGAAGGCGGCGATGTGATGCCGATCGGCGGCGGGATCGTACTGATTGGAATGGGCGAACGAACAATGCCGCAGGCAGTCGAGGCATTTGCACGTAGCTTGTTCATGACGGAAGAAGTGACGCACGTTATCGCAGCGCTGATGCCGCGGAACCGCAGCTCCATGCATCTCGACACAGTCTTCACGTTTTGTGACCATGACGTCGTGACGACATATCAGGAGGTAATCGAGCGGTTGCAGACGTTTTCCCTGAGACCAGGCAATCCTGCGGGGGCGCTGGACGTCACCAAGGAGGCAAGTCCCTTCTTAACTGTGGTGGCCGATGCGCTTGGGCTGAAAGCTCTCCGTAATGTCCCAACTGGCGGCGACAACTTCGAGGCGAAGCGGGAACAATGGGATGGTGCCAACAATGTGCTCGCCGTCGAGCCGGGCGTTGTGATTGCTTACGACCGTAACGTACACACGAACGCGCTACTGAGGGCAGCCGGTGTGAAGGTAATCACAATCGGTGGCTCAGAACTCAGCCGCGGCCGCGGCGGAGTACATTGCATGACTTGTCCACTGGTGCGCAATCCGCTCTAACGACAGAGAAACTGCTTGTACTATATGAATACTGGTGACCAACCGCCAAGGCGGTTTCGCCATGTAGCGCACTAATAAATTTAGACTCGATCGAATATGAGTATTTTCCAGGCATCCGGCAAATTAACTGAGAGTTGTTCACTGCGTCACCAAGTCGAATAGCGATCTACGGAACGAAATTTAGAATACCGTCACGCCCTCGGGAGGACCGAGAAATATCTTCGACATCCTCGATGCGCTAGCAAGCCGACAGGAGTCTTCTCGTGTCACGACGTTCAGAATTCTCCGTCCAGTCTCCTTCCGCTGTGGTTATGATCCGACCGCATCATTTCACTGTCAATGCCGAGACTGCGACCGATAACCGATTTCAGGTAGCGGACCGTGATGGAAGGGACTTGTCGCCGCTTGCATATGCCGAAATCACGGTTGCCGCTACGCTGCTACAAGGTGAGGGTGTTGCGGTGCATTTGTTCGAGGACGAAGGCAGCGACACTCCGGATTCGGTATTTCCGAACAACTGGTTTTCGACCCATCCCGGAGGACAGGTATCGATCTATCCGATGAAGGCTCTAAGCCGCCGGCGTGAGCGTCGAAGTGACATTATCCAGATGCTGAAGCAATTCTATAAAGTGCAGGTGGTAATTGACTATTCTGGTCTCGAACCGGACGGGCTCTTCTTGGAAGGCACCGGTGCGATGGTGCTTGATCACATCGACCGCGTCGCATATGCTGTAAGATCCGAGCGGACAAATCCAATCGTGCTTCAGAGGTTCTGCAGCCAATTTAATTTTGAGCCCATGCTCTTTTCGGCGAAAGACCCCTCGGGAGCGGATATCTACCATACGAACGTGTTGATGTGCGTCGCAACCGATTTCGCCATGATCGGGCTCGACATGATTACTGACTCTATGAGACGGCGCGAAATCGTCGATCGTTTGGAAGGGACCGGCCGCCGGGTAATTGCGCTTACCGCGTTCCAGATTGAGAATTTCGCAGGGAATGCGATTGAGCTCACAGGCGAAAGCGGGCGCATCTTGGCCCTGTCGACCACCGCATTCTCGACATTGACGCCGGAGCAGGTCGCCATCATCGGCGAGAGCGCGCAACTGCTGCCGCTGGCAATTCCTACTATCGAGCGGGGGGGCGGTTCCGTCCGATGCACAATCGCGGGCGTGCATCTTACGCCACGGAGATAGAAGGGCACGTGTTCCATCCCCACGATATTTGCTCCGTAATCAAAAGGATCTCCGGCTTTCGGTAGCCCGCTTCTCTCACCGAATTTAGCGCCAGGCTCCGTTGTGACGCGGCGCGGCCACTGGCATGGCTTTGGAGTTCGAGGACGGGCGCGATCAGCGCCGCGGTGTTGCGACGTTCGGGTTCTTCAGCAATGTATCCTCTGTTGTTTGTGAGAAGGGTTCAGGTCCGGGCGGCGTCACAGAGCCGCGGCACGTATTCGGGCGTGAGCCAGGGCGAACTCCTCGGCATAGGGATACGCTGAGGCCATCGCCACCTTGATGCGACGAACCGAGACGCGCACCTGTGCGCATAGGCCGCATGATTGGCACCGCGCGTGGGCGCGGCGGGCTCTATGATGGCGTTGCGTGGTCAGGCGGCCTGCTGATCGGCGGGCCTGGCGGCTTCACGCAGGCGCTTCCATTGCCAGGGCAGTAGTTCGTGCAGACGCGAGGTGGGAAGATCCGCCAAGCGGGCCAAGACGTCGGCGAGCCAGGCTTTCGGGTCGACGTCGTTGAGGCGTGCCGTGGTGATGAGGGTAAGCATGACGGCGGCGCGGTCGGCGCCGCGCTGGGAACCGGCGAATGTCCAGTAGCGCCTTCCCAGAGCAATGCCACGCAACGCTCTTTCGGCGACGTTGTTGCTGAGGCAGATCCTGCCGTCGTCGATGAAGCGGGCGAAGTCGATCCAGCGCCTGAGCATGTAGTTCATCGGCTTCAGGACTTCGGAAGAGCGCCAGAGGGTATCGCGCTCGCGGAGCAACCAGGCGTGTCGTCGAGAAGGGTTTGCTCTTCTCTTGGCGCGCGGCAAACCGCTCGTCAGCGCTGCGGCCGTTGATGGCGCGTTCGATCTCGAACAGCGCGTCGATGGTTTGACCGCCTCCAGCGCGATCGGGGAGACCGGCTTTCCCTTCTTGCCCTCGCGGGCATTCTTCTCCATGTCGACCAGTTCGAAGAACCCCCGCCGCGCATGGGCGAAGCAAAATGCCGGCGTGATCGGCAGCACGTTTTTATGCGGGTCGACAGCGGTTCGAAGCCATTGTAGCAGTCGGCCTGCAAGATGCCGGCGAAGGCGGCCACTTGCTTCTGCGGGTTTCGCCACGCCGGTCGCTCGAGGCGTAATAGACTGCCGCTGGTGGTGCATGCCCATTGGAGGGCCGATCGTCCTGCACGTAAGTCCAGATGCGCCCGGTCGTGCACTTGTTCTTCCCCAGGATGCGGATGGCGGTGTCGTCGCCATGAAGGCGCTCGGCCGCGAGCACATGGCGCTCGATCAGATGGAAGAGCGGCATGACGGCGAAGGTTCCGTGGCCGACCTGATCGCCCAGCGTCGACACCGGCAGGTCGATCGCCTCAGCCTTGAAGCGCGTGCTCTGACGGTTGAGCGGAGTGTGCATGCCGAACTTGTCGAACAGGATCGTCGCCAGCGACTGCGCAACGATGAAGCCGCGTGGCGTAGGATGGAACGGCGCCGGCGGCTGGCTGATCGCCTCGCAATCCCGGCAGGTGAACTTTTCGCGCACCGTTTCAATCAGCTTGAAGCGGCGCAGAATTTCCTCCAGCGTCTCGGTCACATCCTCGCCCAGCTTCGACAGCCGCGATCCGCCGCAGCGGGCGCAGGCGGCGGGAGGCTCGATGACGACGCGCTCGCGTGCGATATTCTCCGGCCAGGGCTTTTGCCCACTGGTCGCTTGCGCGTGAAGGAACGCACGCTCTGGGTCCTCGCCGCCGCAGCGGCCGCGGCAAGCTCATCCTCGGTCGCCGACGTCACAAGGTCTTCAAGTTGCAATTCCAACTGTTCAATCGTGAGCGTCACGAGCACCCATCTTGCGGGCAATGCACTGGCGAGATTTGCCGCTGATTCCCGAGGAGCGCAGGCGCATGGAGTGGGACGAGCCTGATGCCAGTCATCAAGACAGGCATGAAGAGGGTCGCTATCGCCGGATCGAGGTGATCACCGGCCGGCGGCGGCGGCGCAACTGGACGCCGGCGGGAAAGGCTCGGGTCGTCGCGGAGAGTGCGGAGTCGGGCGCCAACATCTCGGCAGTCGCGCGACATTGGGGCGTAAGTCGTGGCCTTCTTTCCGTCTGGCGGCGACAGGCGGGGCTGGTGCAGGCGAAAGCGGCTGCGGAGACGACGCCAGCCCTGCAGTTTGTGCCGCGGCATGGTTCTGGCTCTCGAAATGGGTCGAATCCGGGCGCTTCACCTAGCCACCGATCCGCGACGGCCAGGTCCGGCTGACGCGCGAGGAGTTCGCCCTTCTGGTGGCCCGGCCTCGACTGGACGAAGTGGCGAAGAAACACGTCAAAAAACCGGTCAGAGCGGCGTGAAGTGACTGGATTTGCTGAAGATTCGGGGCTGCTTGGTAGGGTTGATCATGTCGCCCCGCCCTGATTCGTTGCCATCGGATCCTGCCGAGCTGCAGAGAATCGTTCTGGCTCTTGAAGCCGAGAACGCGGAGCTGCGCGTCTATGCCGATCTGCTCCAGCAGATGATCTTCGGGGCAAAAATCGGAGAAGCTGGCCGTCCTCGATCCGACGCAGATCGCGCTCGATCTCGGCGACCTCTGCGAGGTGCCGGTCGCGGCCAATGACGATGCCGCCGAAGACAAGGATCGTCCGCGACGCAAGCACCGGCCCGCGGTCATGCCGCAACCGGCGACATCATCGCCCCGATCCGGGACACAACGGGGGTGAACTCCCGTCTGGACGACGCGGGCGTCGCCGCCGTTGCGAAGGCGATCGTCGCCATCCGCTCGTACTTCATGCCAAGCGAGTCAAAGCGGCCCGCATCGGAATCCTGCCTCTGTCAAGCAAGGACCGCCGTGCGGTGCTCGTGACGCTTACTGATGACAGTGAGACGCCGCGCGAGTGCCACTCGGGCTTTCTTCAGGCCGCGGCGCTTCGAGATTTTCAGCGCCCGGCGGCAAAGCCAATCATCTCGCGCAAGAGATCGGAATCCGGAGTCTTCTCCACGATCGCGCGCAGGTTCATCATGTCGTCGGTCATCGATGGTTCCTTCGAATCAGGTTGGTGTCAGCAACCCGACCTTACTGGCGAACTGTCGATGACCACCGCAAAGCCGCTCGCTCGCTACAGCGCTATCGAGGGCACGCTCGCGAGCGGCTTAGCTACCGCCGAGCTACACCACCTGTGGGGACGCGACCCTTGCTCGCCCGCAAGTTCAGATCGGTTGAGCTGCGTGCCGGACTTCCGATCAAACCATGCCAGATGCGGCACCCCTCGAAATCCCCGGCCTGTAGCGAGCCATCTTCGAGATCAACGGAAGGATGCGCGACAAGCTATTCAAAGAGGCGCCTATTGTCGAGTCCGCGACACGGTGCTTTTGGCCAGCGTCATTCGGCACTGTCATCTAAGACACTGAAAAGGTTTAGAAGGCCCTCCTGAAGCCTTGTCTGCTCAGTTGGCACGGTTTTTGAAACTCTGTTCTCGCTATCTCGCAGCAGTTGTCGGCAGAAACTCATGTCCCGGCTCACAAGCCTGCGAGCGCGCTAGGCGATTCGTCTGTTGCCCACTTGGCAGTTGACGGCGGACGAACTCGCCAACATTTGACAGAAATGCACGCAAGCGAGGTACTTGAAATATGTTGATCGTTGGTTTTAGTGGCGGCCCTCGATATTCAGAAATAAACGACGACTTTTCGAAACTCTCGCCGCTGTTCTTTCATAATGCGGCCGCTGCGGTTATCAAGGGTAGGCTGCCACTCTTTGCTGTCGAAGAGGAGAGGCTATCCAGGCAAAAGCACACCAATCGCTTCCCCGCCCTAGCAATGAGAGCCTCGATCGACGCCGCGCGTTGTTCGATTCACGAGATCGACAAGTTCGCGTTCTTCTTCGGCGAAAGTTATTTTGATTCCGAGTTAGCCAAAGAGGCCGCGACGTTAGGTATAGAGAAAAAAACGGGAGTGCGGGACATCCTGATGAACAATATATCGCAGGCGTTCGGGGTCGACATCGACCGCCAAAAAATCGAGTTCGTCAGGCATCACCATGCCCATGCCGCCGCAACGTATCTGGCGTCAACTTTCACAGAAGCTCTGGTTCTTGTTGTCGATGGCGAAGGAGAGAGGGAATCGCTGAGTATTTTTCGTGGCACCCACGGAGTTGTCGAAGAAATCTATAGTTATCCTGTGAAGTGCTCCCTCGGACACTTTTACCGGTATGCCACTCAACTTCTCGGGTTTTCGATGTTCGATGAATACAAGGTGATGGGGCTCGCCCCGTATGGACGATCTGATAGGTATTTCGGCCCCGTATCTAAGCTTTACATGTTTAATCCTGATGGATCTTACGACCTCGATATCATAAGACTTGGCGATATCGCTTATAGCCTTGGCGTTCTCGGTCGGGCAGAGCCAGGCACGCGGGAATGGCAACGAAAAGCTCATTTTGCCGCCGCGATTCAGAAATTGCTAGAGGTCGTTGTCATTGACGTTCTCTCTTGGTGGCAGGCTAAATTGGAGTTGAAAAACGTATGTTTGGCAGGAGGTGTTGCGCAGAACTGCGTGATGAACGGGCTCATTGCTGGCACGAACATATTTGAGAATATTTTTGTTCATCCCGCGTCGCATGATGGTGGTGCCGCTCTCGGTGCGGCCCTCTACATAGCCAGTCAACAGAAAAAAGAAGAAAAAACTAACATAACCCTATATTCTCCCCTCCTTGGCCCAAAACTCCCTGAAAATGACGACGTTCGCCGGGAGATAGAGTTTTGGGTAGGGGGGATGAGCATTGTTGAGTGCGGTGACGTCTTTGAGGCCGCTGCCGACAAAATTGCTCAGGGTAAAATAATCGGATGGGCGAGAGGCAGGTCCGAGTTTGGGCCGCGTGCGCTTGGCAACCGAAGCATACTTGGAGACCCTCGACCTCAAGAAAATTGGCAACGGATTAACCTGGCAATCAAGCAGCGAGAGAGCTTTCGCCCGTTCGCGCCAGCGGTGCTTGCTGAGGATTTTGAGGACTATTTCATCCCTCTGCCATCGAATCCAAATATGGAGCATATGGTATTTGTTGCCAAGGTGCGAGAAGAGAAGCGCGCTGAACTTGGCGCCGTCACCCATGTCAACGGAACGGCGAGAGTACAAGTCGTCACGAGAACCTCCAGCCCAGACTTTTGGAGGTTAATATCGTCATTCAAGGCAACAACCGGCTGCCCCGTGCTTCTTAACACTTCTTTCAACAATCGATACGAGCCGATTGTGCAGGATGTCGCCGACGCCATTCAAACATTCTTGACGACTGATCTCGATTACCTGTTTATAGAGGACAACATGGCTGCAAAAACAGGCAGCTTAAGTAGTCTCATCGCAACATGTATTCTAAAGCTAAGTGACGCGGCGTGGTTAGAGGAAATCACGGCTGCCAAACAGCAGTGGGCCGTCCTGAGACGGGCACCAAGCTACTCTCGTCAGTTGAACAGCTTGCACCTCATACGATATTTGAGTGAATTCGGTGGCCGATTTTCGCAGGTTGCGGATCTCATCGACTCCGCGCCGGACGATCGGGACAAGCTCATCGACGAGGTATTCTTGCTCTGGCGCGAGCGCTTTATCGATCTGCGACCAGAATGCCGCGCAGATGGCTGAAATGATGACTCTTCAGCAGCTCCGACATCCGGCGGCCTCAAGGACCGCAACATGCTGTAAAAAAGGCACTCGCCACCGGACCGCAGCTGTGAAGCGACGTGTTAGCCTGAAAATTCACGGTGGGTTGGCGGATGTGGTTCAAGCCGTTGAAATGACGTAGGATTTGGTTGCTAAGGCCGATCCGAAT
>NZ_JAMYTK010000053.1:0-10281 GCF_040322355.1 Mesorhizobium sp. M0145 | reverse complement strand
GTCCGAAAAATGGCCGGAATGAAATCGGAATGACTGGCCGGCTTCAAATCGGAATCGATGGCCGGCTTCGTCGGAATACGCAGGTGCACAAGCTTCCAACCAGACCCGCGCAAAGATAGCCCGTCGCCTGAAGATAGTCGGCGAGGGCCGCCAAATCCCTCGCAAGCGCATCCTCCGTCACATGCACGCCGTCTTCGCCGACAATGCACACGCTTGTCTCGTCGAGAGATAAGTCCAGCCAGGGTGCTCCTTCAGGATTGCGTGTTTGCTCGCGTACGGAGCCGCCCCTCGGTTCCCAATCGAGGAGTGATCCTACAATTCACATTTTTGGAAATCGCTCGCTAGGTTACCCGGTCTGTGAACCCTGCAAGCCGAAAATTCAGACGCCGCCCATGCAGAGATATTTCATTTCGAGGTAGTCCTCGAGGCCATGGCGGGATCCCTCCCGCCCGATGCCGGACTGTTTTATCCCACCGAACGGCGCCGCTTCTGAAGACATCCGGCCGGTATTTACCCCGACCATTCCATATTCCAAGGCCTCGGCCACACGCCAGACACGCTTCAGGTTGGAGGCATAAAAGTAGGCCGCGAGGCCGTAGATCGTGTCGTTGGCCTCACGCACGACCTGATCCGCATCTTTGAAGCGAATAATCGGGGCCAGCGGCCCGAATGTCTCTTCTTGCGCGACGGTCATCTCACTGGAGACACCGGTCAGGACTGTCGGTTGGAAAAACGTGCCATTCGTGCCGATGCGTTTGCCCCCGCAGCGAATTGCGCCGCCTTTGGCGACCGCATCGGCAATATGGGATTCGATCTTGGCCAATGCGTGCTTGTCGATGAGCGGTCCGATGTCCACTCCGGGAGCGAAACCATCACCAACTTGAAGTTGGCGAGCCCGTTGCACGAATTTCTCGACGAACTCGTCGTGAACGCCCGACTGGACGTAAAGGCGGTTCGCCGAAACGCAGGTCTGGCCGGCATTGCGGAACTTCGCCTGGATCGCACCGTCAACCGCGGCATCGATATCGGCATCATCGAAGACGATGAAAGGTGCATTGCCGCCGAGCTCAAGGCTGACTTTTTTGATCTGGTCCGAGCACTGGCGCATGAGAAGGCGCCCGATCTCAGTCGACCCGGTGAAGCTAATCTTGCGGACCTTGGGATTGGTACAAAGTTCGCGGCCGACCGCGTCACCTTCGGACGCATAGATCAGGTTGACGACGCCTTCGGGAAAGCCAGCCTGATGGGCGAGGGCGAACATTGCTCCCGCCACGAGCGGCGTCTGTTCAGCGGGCTTGAGGACGATCGTGCAGCCCGCCGCCAAGGCTGGCGAGATTTTGCGCGCCACCATCGAGGCCGGGAAATTCCATGGCGTTATCGTGCCAACAACTCCGATGGGCTGCTTGATTACCAGCATTCGGCGGTCCATCGATGGTGCGGAGATCGTCTCGCCATAGACGCGATTGGCCTCCTCGGCGTACCATTGCAGATACGCCGCAGCATGCGATATCTCCGACTTGGCTTCTGCAAGCGGCTTGCCCATCTCCGCGGTGAGAATCTCGGCGAGATCGTCGGCGTGGTCGATGATCAATTGATGCCATCGCCATAGAACGTCGCTGCGCTCACGTGCGGTCAACCCTGCCCATACAGGCTGAGCGACATAGGCCTTGTCGATCGCAGCGCATGTCTCCTCGACACCCATGTCGGGTAGTTCTGCCAGCACTTCGCCAGTCGACGGGTTGAGGACCTCGAATGTCCGCTCGCTAGTCCGCGTGCCAAGTGCCGGCAGGCGATCAATGGGTCCAAACAGGTCAGGGGATCTCAGGTGACGGATCATCGGCAGGCACAGGGGCAATACCGGATTCCTCCTCAACGCAGCAGGTATATATGGCAGGTGCGGTGTGTACTCCGCGACGTCCGGGTTCCTTATAGGGCCTCGGCCAGACAGCTGGTAGACCACGGTACCCAACTGGAAAGGGAGAATACCTGAATACGCTAGAAGATGCCTCGCGGTTCTACTAGTCGAACGATTGAACAACGGACATCGGCTTCGCCAGCCGCGCGGAGTGGGTGCTGGTGGCCTGCGCCTACAATCTGCGGACCACGAATCGGCGACTCTATCGACTCGAAGAGAGGCTGGCCTGAGGAGGAGCGCACCCCAATAATGACGCCTGAACCGGCAAATGCCTGACAAGGCCCGCGAAAACCGCTCCTCGCGGCTTTAAACAGATCCCGTTTACCGGGCGAGCGCCCGCAAGATGAAAAAGAGGATGGAGAGGAACAGGGTGGCGAAGGCGCGCCAGGTCTTCCCTTCTCCACAAGGGGTGAAGGGAAGACCGGGCGGCGCATGCGCATGGGGATGGAGCTCATGATCAATTCCCCGCCTGTTGCTACGGCAAAAGATAGCCTGTGGTCGAATGGTCGAGCACCAGATAACGCGCGGCGACCGCCTTGACCTCTTCGGTGGTGACCTTGCGGACGCGGTCCGGCCTCTCGAGCACGTCCTTCACATTGCCACCGGTGGTGAGCGTTTTGCCATAAATGTTGGCGATTTGGTCCAGCTCGTCGTGCGCACAAATCACCGAGCGGATATAGCGGTCTTTGGCCTTGTCCAGCTCGTCGCTGGTGACGCCATCCTTGGCGATCCGGGCGACTTCGGCAACGGCCGCCGCTTCGAGATCGACGAGCTTTGCATCGCCGCGCGGCGAGCCGGAGATGGTGAAATTGGTGTCGTCTAGCATGGTGCCCTGGAAGAAGGCGCCGGCCGCCGAGGCTATGCCTTGCTTGACGACAAGCTCCTGATAGAGCCGGCTGCGGTTGCCGCCGCCGAGGATCTCGGCCAGCAGGTCGAGCGCCTCGGCCTCGCCGGGCTCTGCCGTATGATAGGACGGCACCACCCATTGCGTGGTAAAGCTCGGCACACTGACGCGCCCGTCGGTCAGCGTCACTGTGCGCCTGGTGTTCTGCTCGGGCTCGACGGGGCGGATGCGCGGGGGCAGGTCCGGCCCGCGCACAACCTTGCCATAGGTCTTCTCGGCCAGCGCCTTCACCGTCTCAGGCTCTACGTCGCCGGCCACCACCAGCACGGCGTTGTTCGGTCGGTAGTATTTGTTGTAGATGGTGAATGCGTCGGTGCCGTTCAGCTTCTCCATCTCCTGCATCCAGCCGATGACCGGAATGCGGTAGGGCTGGTTCTGCCGCAACGTCGCGTTGACCTCCTCGTCCAGCAGAGCCTGCGGGTTCGTCTCTCTGCGCCAACGGCGCTCCTCCAGGATCACGTCGCGCTCGGTCTTGATATCATCGTCGTTGAGGATGAGGTTGAACATGCGATCGGCCTCGAAGCCCATCATCTCACCCAACGCCGAGGGCGCCACCGTCTCGAAGAAGGTGGTGTAGTCATAGGCGGTGAAGGCGTTATTGTAGCCGCCGATGGCTGAGACGGCTCGGTCGAACTCGCCGGCGGCGTGGTTGGTCGTCGCCTTGAACATCAGACGCTCGAGGAAATGGGCAATGCCGGATTTGCCCGGTGGCTCGTCGGCGCTGCCGATTTTGTACCAGACCATATGAGTGACGATCGGCGCGCGGTGATCGGGGATGACGACCACTTCCATGCCGTTGTCGAGCAGGAAATCCGTCACTTTGCCGTCGTCGGTGGCGGCCGGAGCCGGAGCGGTCGTCACCAGGGCCAGCGCGGTGGCAATGAATGCCTTGCGCAGCCAGGGGGACCGAAGTTTGATCGATGGCTCCGGTTGTGGTGGCTGGTCGAAAGGCAAGGTTCGAGGCAAAGTGATTTGTTCCTCATTTTGATGAAGGCGCTGCGTCCTCGTCTCCCCCCGTGGGAGGATCGGCGGGCAGCGCCGAGCCAGATGAGCAACCGGCTTCATGGTGCTAGGCCTTACTCGAGCCTCGTCTTTGGATGAACCCAGGAGACCTGCGGCGGTATTTCTTGGTGATTTGATCATGGGGGGCGACTTCTCCTTGGTGCGTGACGCGTTTGCGGATGACTAGGCATGAACTGCGCCAGATCAGAAAACCTTCGAGGCATGCGATAATCGGGCGCTGCTATGTTGCGTATTCGACATCGTCGGACATCGGACAGGGCCGAACGCGACGCGCGCGCGGCTTGGGACGATATCTCCTTCGTTCGGAAGACGATTGGGCCCGCTGCCGGGGGAGCGGCATAGGATGCGCTTCGAATAGCCGCTGCACTGAGTGAGTGAGAATTTAGCTGTTGGTCGCCTTAGCGGAAGGCTGTCCTCGACAGGCACGCCAGGGTCGAGGCTGAACGGCAGAGGAGACAGGAGCGTGGCGGGTTCGAGCGCGTGGAGCCTTTTCGCGCGCGAAGACGGATCTCATCAAGGATCTGCAACAGTTAGGGAATATTCGCGAGGCGCTGGAAACGAAGATCGTAGGACATCAGGCGAGAAAGAAGGATGCGTTGAGCGCTTTTGGCGGATGAGCTTGCCCGAAGTCGTTGCGCGTGATGAGTTGCTGCGGAACAGGGATCGTTTGCGTGGGGCCTTGGTCGAACTTGAGGAGAAAACAGATTCCGCCCAAGCGCCGGACACAGTTTCCCAGATGATCCGAAAGTCAAATGTTGACGGATTCACCAGCGAACCGGGCGGTCCTAGCGACGGCGTGTCGCTGGAGGCCAGCCCTCGTTCGAGCGTCAGGACTCCAAGAGAACGGGACTTTGTCAGAGCCATCTGCGATCCCAAACTGAGACGTGCAAATATAGCAACGTCACGAAAAAGTTTTGCCGGCCGCCTACAAGCCACCGTCATTGATTTCAAACAGACCCGTTGTCGGAGGCTGATTACAGGTAAGGTCCGTCAACATCGCAGGTTCGTCAAATGGGCTTTTGATATTGTGGCCATCTTGAAATCCGATGACATCAAAATAGTCTTCGGCCGTCATCGCTTTGCTGTGCGGATCGGCCTATGTAGCGCGCGGCATAGGGCCGATCAGACTGATCCGCATAGCGGGTTCGCGTGTTTGAACGGCGATGCCCTTGCGGCAGGTAGGCATCGCAGCTTACCGTCTATTTTCAGCAGTCCGCATCTTCCGCCGGCCTCATGCGGCAAGATGGCCTGGCGCCTGCTGCAAAGGCCTCTCTAATCGGGGCGGCCTCTGAGCTTAAGGCTATCCAGTCAACAATAGCCTGATCCTGCTCAATCTGATACGCGCCAACCGCCTCGCCGGATTGTGGAACCGCTCGCGGGTAGCTTCTACCACAAACAGCAAGGTCATGAAATCAAGTAGGAAGTCGTCGATCGCTTGGGCGATTGTTTCTGACTTGCCCTTGAACTGGTCCAGCAAAACGCGCGCGTTATCGATCGCTTCCACGCTGGTGGCATCGATCAACCCCTCGACCCTCTTGAAACAATCCAATTCGAAACTCCTTCAAGCGCTTGCCAAGCCGTTATGCACGAAGGTAGCTCCGTGAACTACCCGGCCTTTGACCTGGCGGCACGAGCAGCGGTCGGCCTTACGTGCCGTGCCTCCAAGCTCCAGCGATAGACGTGGAGCTGAGGGGCGTTGGAAGGATCGGGCGCTTCCGGCCATGCTCGAGCGGTAGTGTAGGACAGTGCTTGCTGGCGACTACGGCCAAAATGGAGTGCGCCAGCTGATCGGGGCTTAACAATTTTTCGCTTTTTGCTGCGCCCAAGTCTCGGCTATGAGTCAGGCAGGCCTAATGGCCTGCCCGACGTTGCAATTGTTAAGGAGGAACACGTATATGCCTACTGGAACGGTAAAGTGGTTCAACAGCACCAAGGGGTTTGGATTTATCCAGCCCGACAATGGCGGTCCGGATGTTTTCGTCCACATTTCCGCTGTCGAACGCGCGGGCCTCTCGACCCTCGCTGACGGCCAGAAGATCAACTATGAGATCGAGCAGGACCGCCGCACTGGCAAATCCTCCGCTGGCAGCCTCAGCAAAGCTGGTTGAAATTATCTCCTGCGTCCTGGCAAGAGTGGGCGCGTAGGTCCGGAGGTCCTCACGGCCGCTCGATAGGAGCGAGCAAAAACTGAGGGCAGCAGATTGCTGCAGGCGTCGCGAATTCCTCATGAAACAAAGTTGTTTGAAAGGAAGGCGGGGTTGGCCCCGCCTTTTTATATGACGAGCAGATTAAGCCGATGGCTGCAACGCTCCAGAACGAATCTCGATTGCCGAAATCAAGCCGCGACCTTCTTGCGGGTTCGCTTCGTCGGCGCCGGCTCCGGCGCTTCCGGCGCTTTCGGTTTGCGGCCGAGCCCCATTGTCTTGGCCAATGACGAGCGCGCCGCGGCGTAGTTCGGCGCGACCATGGGATAATCCGCCGACAGGCCCCATTTGGCCCGATATCCATCCGGCGTCAGCCCATAGTGGGTCGACAGATGGCGCTTTAGCGATTTGAATTTCTTCCCGTCCTCAAGGGAGATGATGTAGTCCGGTGTCACCGACTTCCTGATCGGGACTGCAGGCGTAAGGGCAACCGGCTCTTTTGCAGAGACACCTTCCGCCGTCCCTTTCAGAGCCGCGTGCACTTGGCCGATGAGGGCAGGGAGATCCCCCACCGGGATCGGATTGTTGGAGACATAGGCTGAGACGACATCGGCCGTGAGCTCGATGAGGGTGTTGATGTTTTTTTCGGCTTCTTCTGTCATGAAACTCTCCAGGCGGCGTGAAACACAGTCGGCGAAGCGTCGCTTCATAGTGGCGGTCTCCGCTGAAAGCAACCAAGGTCTCGACAGGATTATTGCGATGCTCATCCAGCGAGATCTATGGCGCAGTATCGCGCCGTCATGACCGTTGATGCGTTCCGTTGTTGGCGACCTGCCGCGGTGCTTGCGCATTTTCAGGCGCGTCTCGGCCGTAAGCTTTGCGCCAAAATGACCAGTAATCTCGAAACGAAGCGGGCTATTCCTGTTTCGCCATTCTCTTTTTGGCTGTGAAATCGATGGCAGAGCAGTGGCCGCTTCCTGGTGGCGCGTGGAGGAACTATCAAGCGTTGATTCGCAATGGTCGAAACGATCTAGATTCATCCGGTGAGCCGCTCTTGCAGCAGGATGTTAGGGATTGACCCGCTGGCAAACCGAGGACATCACGCCGCTGCTTTGCTATTGAACCGCTATCGCTGTGACAACACATTCCGCAATGGTGGGCGGGTGTAGAGGAGGCGCCTGTTCACGCAAAACTAGCGGTTTCAGCAGGTCGGGAGGAACGAATGAGCTCAGGGACTTTCAGCAGCCCACTTTTCGTAAGGCGTGCAGCGCACATCGTGCAAGAGATTGCCAGTCCTGCGGATGCTATCGATTTTCTCAACGAATAGCCAGAAGATCGCAGAGACCGGATCTACGAAGCCGCCCTCAGGGCGTGCTTTGATGCATACAACGGACGAAAACCTGCGAGCGCAGCGCGCAAGGCTGTTTTCCGCTTTGCGAAACAGGTCGCCATATTGGAAGATGCAACCTCGGCGATGCAATGGCTCGCTGCCTGCATGTCGGGCAGTGGAAAAGCGCAAGTATAGGCGCCGCAGTCGTGTGTGAGGCTGGAGCGGGTACGCCGGCATCTGGAGCGTAGTGTAGCGAACAAACAATATTTTGCGGCGCTCATGGCGATGTTAATCATCTTGTTGTATTTGTAAATCAGCTTCTCGCGATAGGATTGCAACGCCTCCGGTGTGAAAATCACTGCGTGGGACTTGGTTCTCAAATTCATGATGGTAAATTACCGTGTAATGATTGCAAAGCAGTTGTCCCATCGAAGCAAGATGATAAACGAAGCCAAAATTGTGCTCCGTCGTCTGCCAATATTCGCTCTATGGAGGCCTACAAGCCAATTAAAACAGCTACTCGGGCGCCTCTGAAATTCGTGTAATTCTGCTCACCCCAATCGGCCCTCTACAGTCGAAATAAGATCGTCCCGCAAAGGTGCTACAAGACACTATCGCGGATCGATTTGGGCCAAGGTCGATCTGGCGAAGGCAGGCGGAAGTCGAGCAGGACCTGCTGCGGAACAGATAACCGGCCCCAAACCGAATCCGACACGGTGGCCCCGATTTCTTCATAGTTGAAGGCGCAGAGAGAACCGGAGCACGGCTCCGGCGCCGCCGCTTGCCGAGCAGCGATCCTCCGCCTCCCAAAATCCAATCGAGAAGAGCGTTCAATTCCGGGACGGTCCAAGCTCTGCCGCAAAAACAGGTGTCAGACCCCCGGTCCTCTCCCGCAACTGATCTAGCGCAGGGCGTTCATGAGCCGAATATCCCAGAGTGGCTGCGTGCACGACGCAGCGAGATCATTTATGAAAATCCTATTCAGTACGATGGCTGTCCCCTTGCTGACAGCCATCGCTTTTGCTGCGGATTCGATCCCCGCAGACCTCAGAGAAACGGCACTGGCCACTTTCAAGGCTTTGCCACCCACCACGCCGGTAGTCGCTAACAACCCGATCACACCGGAGAAGATCGCCCTCGGCAAGGCACTGTTCTTCGATCCACGCGTCTCGGCGTCAGGCGTCTTGTCGTGCAACTCGTGCCACAACTTGGCCACCGGCGGCGACGACAATCATGAAACCTCGATCGGCCATGGTTGGCAGAAGGGACCGCGCAACGCGCCGACTGTACTAAACGCTGTCTTCAACATCGCCCAGTTCTGGGACGGTCGTGCCGAAGACCTGAAGGCTCAGGCGAAGGGACCGGTCCAAGCCGGCGTCGAAATGGCCAATACACCGGGTCAAGTCATCGCCACGCTCAAGTCGATGCCGCAATATCTCGAGTGGTTCGATGCAGCTTTTCCGGCTGAAGCCGATCGCGTCACCTTCGACAACGTCGCCAAGGCAATCGAAGCCTTCGAGGCGACACTTGTCACGCCGGCCCCCTTCGACGGCTTCCTCAATGGCGATGACGCCTCCATGACTTCCGAACAGAAACAGGGCCTGGCGCTTTTCATGGACAAAGGCTGCTCGTCCTGCCATGCCGGCATCAACGTTGGTGGGGAAGCCTATTACCCATTCGGCCTCGTGGAACAGCCCAGCGCCGAGGTCCTGCCGGAAAAAGACAAAGGCCGATTTGCGGTCACCAATGCAGCCGAGGATTCCTATGTTTTCCGCGTGGCGCCGCTGCGCAACGTTGCATTCACCGCGCCATACTTTCATTCGGGCAAGGTTTGGGATCTGAAACAGGCCGTTGCCATCATGGGAACCACCCAGCTTGGCGTGGTACTGGCGGACGAAGAAGTCGACCTGCTTGTTGCCTTCCTTAACTCGCTGACCGGAAAGGCACCCGAGGTCGCCTATCCCATCTTACCCGCCGAAACGGCGACAACACCCCGGCCTATAATGCAGATCTTAGGAAAATAAACGGCCAGCTGGCTGCGGAACGTCGCAACCGACAATGATTGCGACTTTTACAGCCACGAGACGATCGCGACGTCCATGAGGACGCAAATGCCTGGCTCGTTTCCAAAGTGCAGACACTGCTTCCGTCACCATCTCGTTGCGGTGGAACCATGTTAGGATCTGGCGTGCGACATGCCAAGGAAGGCATTGGACGCTTGAGGCTCGCGCGCTGGGATACCGCGCGGCGGACGGCCATCGACCTGGCGGCCGAATAGCCGCGCGCCGGAGTGACCGGCCCCCCTTAGGGCGATGGGCCAGCCACTACGTCCTCCATGTCCAGAGATTCTTCGACTGCTTCCGGATTCCGGGCGATGGTCCAAAGGAGAGTATTCGCCGCTGCATCCGGTTTCGAGCGACCTTGCTCCCAGTTTCGAAGCGTTGCCAGATCGAGGCCATACCTCACGGAGAATGCCTCCTGAGAGAGCTTCGTGCGATCCCGGACTTCGCGAACACTTATCGGCCGCGGCGCATGAATCTTCGCGATCACGCCTGCGGACGACAGTTCATTCTTCAGTGCCAATAGGTCCTCGACGCAAGGAACCGTCACGAACGCCTTGCCGTGATCGACCATCTCCGTGAGTATCGCGTGGGCCGTCCTGAGCGGCAGCTGTCTCTTAACGAGAATCCGGGCGGCCTCAGGAGTATTCGCGCCGTGAAGAAAACTGAGGCTCAGTCGGACCGGAGAGCCTGACGACACCGGGACGACGTCCCGGGTTCGCACCCGTTGTCCGTACCGCTCCATGAATTTCGATTTAGTCGACATTAAGCTTCTCCGCGATCACTCGAAGCTTGCGCAATTTGGACCATCCCCACTGGAGGCATCGCGATAAAAGTACGCCAAACAACGCTAAGGGAGAACAAACGGTGATCTGATTTCGTTCGACGCTCGTTTTCGAGAGCCG
>NZ_JAMYTK010000052.1:0-12785 GCF_040322355.1 Mesorhizobium sp. M0145 | reverse complement strand
TGGGTCGGGCGTTCTCTATTCGATACCCCCCGCCATGGGGGCTGGTTGATGTTGTTTCGGTGAGTTTTTGTCTATCCCGGTAGTAACATTCTCGTAGTTGGGGGGTTTCCGCCCCGGCACCGCGCAGGAATATGGTGGGTTGATCAAGCACGGCGCCAAGCTTCTGTTCGCCTATGCCGAAGCGACGGTGCCAAAGATCACCGTCATCACCAGAAAGGCCTATGGCGGCGCCTATGACGTCATGGCGTCAAAGCATTTGCGCGGTGACATGAACTATGCCTGGCCAACGGCGCAGATTGCGGTGATGGGCGCCAGGGGCGCGGTCGAGATCATCTACCGCAAGGACATCGGCGACGCGGAAAAGATCGCGGCACATACAAAAGCTTACGAGGATCGCTTCCTGTCTCCCTTCGTTGCCGCCGAGCGTGGCTATGTCGACGAGGTGATCATGCCGCATTCGACCCGCCGCCGCATCGCCCGCGCGCTCAGGATGCTGCGCAACAAGGATATGCAAAACCCCTGGAAGAAGCACGACAACATTCCGCTGTGAGGGGTTGATGTCGCGCCTGGTCCTCTATGTAGGAGCGCGTTTCGGCAGGTTTGCCATCCTGCTCTTCGCCATGCCGCTGTTTTGCCCAATACTCCTGTGGTTCTGGTTCCTCGATTGCTATCCGCTCGCTGTCATCGCGACTGGCGTTGTTGCAATCCCGGCCGCGATGCTGGCCATCGTTCTGTTGATCGGGACATTGTTCGCCGGTTTTCGACCCAGCAAGGTGGACGGGATTACTCGGGAATCAGCCCCGAAATTGTGGGCCGTCTGGGAGAGTATTGCCGGCAAACACCGCGCCAGCCGCACGAGCATCATCCTGAGCGACGATCTCAACGCCAGTATCGGTGAAGAGCGGCCGTTTCTGGGCCTGCTTGGTCGCAGGGCAATTCTCACCGTGGGCCTGCCGCTGCTCGCAGCGACCGACCAAAAGGGGTTTGCGGCGATCTTGGCCCATGAGGACGCCCATCTGAAAAATAAAGATACAAATGGCGGGCTCAACCTGGCCGAACTCGAAAAGAGCTTCGATCTAATCTTCGACTTCGCCCCACCGGGAAAAACCGTTTCGGGCAGCCTGTTCTACTGGATGCTTGGCCCGCTGTCGCGCACGCTGGAGCGCGAAGAAATACGGTTGTCGCGGCGGGCGGAAATTGACGCAGATCGTCATGCAGCGATGTCCGGCGATGCATATGAAACGGCGCGCGCCCTGCTGCTGATCGGTGCTGCCAGTGCGTTCTTCGATGACCAAGTGTATATTCCGCTTAAACGTGAACTGCTTGGCACCATGGTACCGCCTCGTCCACCACTTGAAAGAGTTCTGGCGGCCGCCAGTCACCTGTCGAGGCTTCCCATCCTGCAAGAATATGCGCAAAAGGCCTGGGACGCGCCAGATAAGGAAAGCGCGGATCATCCGCCCTGGTCCGAACGTTTGACTGCTCTTGGATTTAGCTCGGCTCCAGAGATAGAACCAGTTCTGGTTTCCGTCTTGTCGAGCCTGCTGAGCGATGAGATCGTCGCCGAACATGTCCGCCATTTCGACGGCGAATGGACATCGAAGATCGCCGACTATCTCGATCGATAGCTATCCACCTGAAACTATAGCGGCTAATGCGCAGTCGGCGCAGGCTATTCCGCTTCCGCCGCTCCGAACCCGGCCCCCCTCGTCGCGCGGACAGCGCCCGACCATGGCGTGGCGTGATTGTCGATGCGCATCTGGAAGATAAAATAAGTCGGCGAGCAGAAGCCGATGCCCTTCACTTTGCCGATACTGGGTGTATCGGGCGGCAGCGACTGGCACATGTAATCCTCGCGGCAGAAATGGTCGGCCGAACAGGCGGGACGATTACCGCGATTGACGGCGCCGCCGAGGCACTGGTCGAAGTTATTGGTCGCCACGCAGGTGTCGAATTTCTTGCCGCCGACCAGTCCGCAAATCTCGTTCGGCATCGGCTTGCCCGTCTTGAAGGCGGCAAAGCTGCGATCCCGGTCGTCGCAGCCGCGATAGGCGATACCCGCCGGCACACCGATCTTCGGCGGTCGGCAGGTGTAGGCGGCGCGCGAAATGCTTGGCGCGAACGCCGCGAACTGACCGGTGATGGTATACCGGTCATTGAAAGGCTGTGCCGGGTTACTGGCGATGGATCCCGTTAAACAGGGGTGGCCGGAAAACATGTCTTCGCTGTGCTTGGGCAACAGGCATTGCGCCAGCTTGGTGCGTACGCCGGACGAGGTCGCCAGCGGCGTGCAGACGGTGCCGGCGCCGCATTGCCAGGTCGCGCCGAAGCGGGCCGCATCCGCCGGCATCAGGCACGGCATCGCCATCTCGGCCGGCGAATAGGCGATTTCGCCGGCATCGTTCCAGGTCGCCGGCGGCGCGAACGATAACGGGCGAAAGCGGTTCGGTTCCTTGCCGTCGGCAGTCGCGCGCAGCCAGGCGACGCGGCGCGGGATGTCGGCGTGGAGATGCGGGGAGATGCCGACCTCGATGCGGTTGAGCGGCGAGGTCGTCTTGTCGTCGAGGCCGATGAAATGGAAGCCGGCGGTCGAGCCCGCCTGATGGCAGCCCTGGCAGGCGCCGTTGTCCAGCCGCTCGACCAGTGCCTCCGGCGTGCGCACCAGCTTCATTGCAGAGAAATCGACACCAGCGAAATCCGCGGACTGGAACAGTGGCGTGAACAGGTGGTTGGCCTGCCTCGCACTGCCGAAGGTCGACCAAGAGATGACCTTCCTTGCCAGGAATTCCTCGGGAATCTGGTAGACGCCGAGATCGACCGCCGCGACATTGGTGCGGACATAGTCGGCAAGTCTTGCTTTCAGCGCAGCGTCTTCGGCGAGACGTGCCGTATCGGGCGTGTTTTCCAGCGGCTTTTCGCTGGCAGCCGCTCCGTCCATGCCGAAAATTCGCATGAGATAGGCAGCCTGCCCGCCGAATTCGGTCTCCTGGCCGGAGGGGAAGCGCACCACTTGCCCATTGAGCTCGAGCTGCTTGAAGGTGAGCGCCGTCCTTTCCAGCGGCCCACCGGTCAGCCAGCCGGCATCGACGCTCTCGTCGACTTGTGGTGCCCAGCGTCCGGCGACGCCGACACAACCGCCGTCGGCATCCGGCGCGGCATCGTAGACGGCACTGAAATTGAATGGCAGGCGCGAGGCCAAAACCTTGCCGTTCTTCTTGAAGCTGTAGGCGAGGCGATAGATGAAGCGCACTTCGCCGCAACTCGTGTCGCCTTGCAACGCGGCGAAGTCGCGCCGGTCGAGCCGGTTGACGATGCCGACGAGGCGGAAGCGCGCGGCATCGGTCCTCAGCCAGCGCATGTCCATGACACGGCCAACATTGCCGTCGGTCACCTCGTAGAGCGGCCGACCGCCGGCCTTCATCTCGGCCCGCAATGCTGCGACGTCGCTTGCAATCGTTTCGACAATCGCGTGATAGGCCGGAGCCTTGTCATAAAGCGTCTTCAAATCGCCCTTGCCATCGACGCCGAAAATGCCGGCGAACCCGTAACCGTTGCTGTCGAGGGCGGCGAGAACGGCCGGGTCGTCGACGATCGTCAGCGGAGTTTCGGCGTTCGCAGCCTGCGCCATGAATACGGCGCTGACGATCGCAACGAGCAGCGTGAACATGCGGTTCATTCGGCAGCTATCCCGCGACTTTCGATAAGCTCGCGCAGGACCGGCACTAGCGCCGGCGGCAGGTCCTCGGCGATCAGCCCCGGTCCGAAACGGCTGCCGGCCTCGGCATGGATCCAGACTGCCGCACAGGCCGCTTCAAAGGCCGGCATGCCCTGCGCCAGCAGCGCGGCGATGATACCTGACAGCACGTCGCCCGAACCGGCGGTGGCCAGCCAAGGCGCGCCATTGCCGTTGATCGCTGCCCGGCCATCGGGGGCCGCAATCACAGTGTCGGCACCCTTGTAGACGAGAATGGCGTTGGCCCGTTCGGCTGCGGCGCGTGCCTTAGCGAGTTTGGACAGGTCCTTGTCCCCGGCGATATCTGAAAAAAGCCTGGCGAATTCGCCGTCATGCGGCGTCATCACCAGAGCCGGCGCGCTCGGCCGGCTGGCGGCTTCGAACAGGGCATCCGGCGCGTCGCGAAACGATGTGACGCCGTCGGCGTCGAGCACCAAGCCCTCAATCCCGCCGCCCTGCCCATGGGCGCCATTCACCACGGCCAGGGCGAATTCGCGCGTCTTCTCACCAATGCCAAATCCCGGGCCGAGCACGAAGGCCGATGGTCGGCGACTGCCGACGAATTCGTCCACATCCGCGACAGTGTCTACCTTGCGCAGCATGATCGAGGTCAGATGCGCCGCGTTCACATGGATGGCGTTCGCCGGCGACAGCATGGTGACTGCCCCTGCCCCGCTCCTTGCCGCGGCAAGCGCCGACAGCCGCGCAGCACCCGTCGCCGACGGCCCTCCGGAAAAGACGCCGACATGGCCGCGTTTATACTTATGGGCGTCGACGGCCGGAACCGGAAAGCGGCCAAGCCAGAGCGCCGGAATGTTCTCGAATGTTCGTGGTTCAAGCTGCGCAACAACACTGTCGCTTATGCCGATATCAGCGAGCACGATTTCGCCGCACAGCTCGCGCCCCGGCAACAAAAGATGGCCTGGCTTTTTTCGCGCAAAGGTCACGGTGATTCGGGCGTGGAAAGCCTGACCGAGGACATTGCCGCTCTCACCGGAGACGCCCGACGGCAGGTCGACCGCGACGACCGGCGAATTCAACTCCGCCACATTGTCGATCGCCTTGGCGGGGTCGCCGGATAGCGGCTTGGACAGCCCCGCCCCGTAAAGCGCATCGACCACGATCGAGCCCGTCTCGGCAACGAAATCCGACAGCGGCCGAGCTTCAACCGGACACTCCGAGGCAGCGAGTGCTGCATCGCTGCCTCCTTTAGGCGATCCGGACGCCCATACCGAGACGTCGACGGCGCTCTCCCGAAGGATGCGCGCCACGACATAGCCGTCGCCGCCATTGTTGCCGGGGCCGCAAAGCACGTGGACGCGCGTTGCGTTCGGGTAGCGCTTGAGTACCACGGCAGCAACCGCAGCACCGGCATTGCGCATCAGGCCGATGCCGTCGAATGGACCAGCGGCAATCGCCAGCCGGTCGGCCTCGGCCATTTCGGACGGAGACAGAAGTTCATTGCTCATGGAATATCAGGCGACATGCACATCATTTTCCCAAGCATTGTCCAGTTTTTGATCCGACGCAAACAACGAAGGTCGCCAAGCAATTTGGCGGCGCACATCGTTCGGGACGACGGCGCGCAGCTGCCCATGAAATATCCGATCTGCCCATTTTTTGTGCGGACGACGGGACCGGCGGTGTGTAGGCTCGCGGCGTTCATGGCGCAGGGAATGACGCGAATGTACATTCCCGCGTAGCATGGTATCCAAATCATGTGAGCCCGTTCGGCACCCCATCAATTGGCACAGTTCGTGCTTGATTGAGGCGCAAGCGGGGCTCACAACCCGTCTTTTTTGGCAGTGGAGGCCACTTTTTACATGAAAAAGATCGAAGCGATCATCAAGCCGTTCAAGCTAGACGAAGTGAAGGAAGCGCTTCAGGAGGCCGGCCTGCAAGGTATCACCGTTACCGAGGCCAAGGGCTTTGGCCGCCAGAAGGGCCATACCGAGCTTTATCGCGGCGCCGAATATGTCGTCGACTTCCTGCCGAAGGTGAAAATCGAAGTCGTGCTCGGCGACGATGCGGTCGAAGCAGCGATCGAAGCCATCCGCAAGGCGGCCCAGACTGGCCGTATCGGCGACGGCAAGATCTTCGTCTCGAACATCGAGGAAGTGGTGCGCATCCGCACCGGCGAAACCGGCATGGACGCCGTCTGAATTTTCCCGTTAAAAGGCCATGTTCAAAACGTCATCACATAGGGAAGCAGGGACATGACGACAGCCAAAGACATCATGAAGCAGATCAAGGACAACGACGTTAAGTTCGTCGATCTGCGCTTCACCGATCCGAAGGGCAAACTGCAGCACGTTACGATGGATGTCGTCGAGGTCGAGGAAGACATGTTTGCCGATGGCGTCATGTTCGATGGTTCCTCGATCGCTGGCTGGAAGGCGATCAACGAGTCCGACATGGTGCTGATGCCGGATTCCGATACGGTGCATATGGACCCGTTCTTCGCGCAGTCGACCATGGTCATCCTGTGCGACATTCTCGATCCGATCTCGGGGGAATCCTACAACCGCGATCCGCGCGGTACCGCCAAGAAAGCCGAGGCCTACATGAAGGCCGAAGGCATCGGCGACCAGATCTTCGTCGGCCCGGAAGCCGAGTTCTTCGTGTTCGACGATGTCAAGTACAAGGCCGACCCCTACAACACCGGCTTCAGGCTGGATTCGACCGAACTGCCGTCCAATGACGATACCGACTATGAGACCGGCAACCTCGGTCACCGGCCGCGCATCAAGGGCGGTTATTTCCCGGTGCCGCCGGTCGATTCGGCGCAGGACATGCGCTCGGAAATGCTCACCGTGCTCGCCGAGATGGGCGTGCGCGTTGAAAAGCACCATCACGAAGTGGCCGCCGCCCAGCACGAGCTCGGCATCAAGTTCGACACGCTGGTCCGCAACGCCGACAAGATGCTGATCTACAAATATGTCGTGCACCAGGTCGCCAACGCCTATGGCAAGACGGCCACTTTCATGCCGAAGCCGGTGTTCGGCGACAATGGCTCGGGCATGCACGTCCACCAGTCGATCTGGAAGGAAGGCAAGCCGACTTTCGCCGGCAACGAATATGCCGGCCTGTCCGAGAGCTGCCTATTCTACATCGGTGGCATCATCAAGCATGCCAAGGCGATTAACGCCTTCACCAACCCGCTCACCAACTCCTACAAGCGCCTGGTGCCGGGCTATGAAGCGCCGGTGCTGCTCGCCTATTCGGCCCGCAACCGCTCGGCCTCGTGCCGCATTCCGTTCGGCTCGTCGCCGAAATCCAAGCGCGTCGAGGTCCGCTTCCCCGATCCGGGTGCCAACCCCTATCTCGCCTTTGCCGCCATGCTGATGGCCGGCCTCGACGGCATCAAAAACAAGATCCACCCGGGACAGCCGATGGACAAGGATCTCTACGACCTGCCGCCGAAGGAATTGAAGAAGATCCCGACCGTCTGCGGCTCGCTGCGCGAAGCCCTGCAGAGCCTCGACAAGGACCGCGGCTTCCTGAAGGCCGGCGGCGTATTCGACGACGACCAGATCGACAGCTATATCGAGCTCAAGATGGCCGAGGTGATGCGCTTCGAAATGACGCCGCATCCGGTCGAATACGATATGTACTATTCGGTCTGATCCAGATCGTTGCAGCCAACAAAAAACCCCGGAGGAGACGCCGGGGTTTTTTATTGCGATGCGATCGGAGAGAAAGTCACGGCGCAGACCTGAGGTCTACGCCGGGACGAATGCTCAAGCCGCGGCCGACACCTCGGCGCTGGTCGGGACGGAGGCGATCGTCTTCAATATCTGCGAGGCGATCTGGTAGGGGTCACCCTGCGAGTTCGGGCGGCGATCCTCGAGATAGCCCTTGTAGCCGTTATTGATAAAGGAATGCGGCACGCGGATCGAGGCGCCGCGGTCGGCGATGCCGTAGCTGAACCTGTTCCAGGGCGCGGTCTCGTGCTTGCCGGTCAAACGCTTGTCGTTGTCCGGCCCATAGACGGCGATGTGATCCATCAGGTTTTTGTCGAAGGCTGCCATCAGCGCCTCGAAATAGCCCTTGCCGCCGACTTCGCGCATATAGGCGGTCGAGAAGTTGGCATGCATGCCGGAGCCGTTCCAATCGGTGTCGCCGAGCGGCTTGCAGTGATATTCGATATCGATGCCGTACTTCTCGGTCAGGCGCTGCAACAAATAGCGCGCCATCCACATCTGGTCGGCGGCCTTCTTGGAGCCCTTGCCGAAGATCTGGAATTCCCACTGGCCTTTGGCCACCTCGGCGTTGATGCCTTCATGGTTGATGCCGGCGGCAAGGCAAAGGTCGAGATGCTCCTCGACGATCTGCCTGGCGACTGAGCCGACATTGCTGTAGCCGACGCCGGTATAGTACGGGCCTTGCGGCGCCGGATAGCCGCTCTCGGGGAAGCCGAGCGGGCGGCCGTCCTTGTAGAAGAAATACTCCTGCTCGAAGCCGAACCAGGCGCCCTCGTCGTCGAGGATGGTGGCGCGCTTATTGGAGGCATGCGGCGTCACGCCATCGGGCATCATGACCTCGCACATAACGAGCGCGCCATTGGTGCGGGCCGGATCCGGGTAGACGGCGACCGGCTTCAGAACGCAATCGGAGCTGTGGCCCTCGGCCTGCATGGTCGAAGAACCGTCGAAGCCCCACAGCGGAAGCTGGTCGAGCGTCGGAAACTCGGCATAGTCCTTGATCTGCGTCTTTCCGCGAAGATTGGGAACCGGGGTGTATCCATCGAGCCAAATGTACTCGAGCTTGTATTTCGTCATTCTAGCCTCTCGTTGCTTGATCACCGAACCCTGGATGGCGCCGGAGCAGGCCGGCCTATCCAGCAGCCGACCTGCCGGATTATCAAAAAGCAATTCGTGTGCCATTCTCGCCGGCGACGGGTGCGGCAAAGTGAGGTCGCATCGGCGCAAAATTGCCGGGCCGCTGCAAGGTGCGCTGGGATCACTCACAAGCATAGTTTGCATAAATAATGTGCAACTAGTGATCTTTTTATAATCATATTGCCTAATTCGATTGCTGAACCTATCTTGGGGAAAGGTTGAATCGGCTAGGTTCTGTCGAAGAAAGGAAACCGACAATGGAAATCACTTCCACTCGTCAGTCGGCCAAAATCCTGATGTTCCCGGTGGCAGCGCGCGTGTCTGCCTCAAATTTAAGCGGAAAGGCTAAGTTCGCGGCAGAACTTGCTTCTTTGCGCAACCGCACGGATTTCGGAAGTGCCTGGTATCATGAGGCAGCGATCGAGGAAGCGAAACAGGATCGGAAGAGCTAGGCTTCTCCGTCCGCGTATTTGATAAATTGGCAAAGCCCGGCGCGATCGCTCGCGCCGGGCTTTGCTTGAGCCGGGACAGGTCGGCTACTGCTTGGTGTGCAGGTCTGTTCCGAGGGTATCCCTGACGAAGATCATGCCAATGATCAGCGACATCGCTGCAACGGCGACCGGATACCAGAGGCCGTAATAGATGTTGCCCTTAGCCGCGCTCAGCGCGAAGACGGTCACCGGCAGTAAACCGCCAAACCAGCCATTGCCAATATGATAAGGCAGCGACATGCCGGTGTAGCGGATGCGGGTCGGGAACATCTCGACCAGGATCGCAGCGATCGGCCCGTAAACCATGGTCACGTACAGAACCAGGATGAACAGGATGCCGATGGTCAGCGGCCAGTTGATCTGTGCCGGATCCGCGAACATGGCAAAAGCGCCGGACGCGGGAATGTTGTAGACTGTCACCTCGGTTGCGCCAGCCGCTTCTTCCTTGGTCAGGATCTTGTCAGCGACTGCCTTGTCTGTCGGGACGGTCGTTTTTTCGCCGGCACGAATCGCGGTGGCATCGAGTTTAAGCTCGGGATTGGCAGCCACAAAAGCGTCGAGCTTCTGGTCGGCCACTTTCGATGCCGCACGCTTTAGAGGATAACCTCCATCCTGTAAGGCGATATTGATTGCCTTGCCGAAGGCTGTGTCCTTGGCCTTCAACTGGTCGCCAGCCGAGACCGCGTCATAGGCTTCAGCCGTTTCGTTGCCGATCTTGACCGTTGCAGCAGTTCCGGGCGCGGCTGTCGTGACCACATCGTATGGCACGGAACTCTTCGCAAGGAATGCCGTGGCAACATCGCACGAGCTGGTGAATTTCCATGTTCCGGTAAGATTGAATTGGAAACTGCAGTCGCCCGGTGCGGCGGTGACGGTTGCTCGAACATTTTCCTGCGCGGTAGCTAGAGTGGGATTAGCGGCGCGGGTCAGTGCCTTGAACAGTGGAAAGGTGGTGACGATCGCCAGCGCCAAACCCGCCATGATGATCGGTTTGCGGCCGATCTTGTCGGAGAGCCAGCCGAATACGACGAAGAAGATGGTGCCAAGCGCCAGCGCGATCGCGATCATGATATTGACCGACTGCGGATCGACCTTGAGCACGTTCTGCAGGAAGAACAGCGCGTAGAACTGGCCGTTGTACCAGACCACGGCCTGGCCAGCGGTAAGGCCAAGCAGCGCCAGCAATGCGATCTTGGCGTTTTTCCACTGGCCGAAGGCTTCGGACAGGGGTGCCTTGGAGCCTTTGCCCTCTGCCTTCATACGCTGGAAGGTCGGAGACTCGGCAAGTGACAGGCGAATCCAGACCGAGATGGCGAGCAGGACCGCGGAAACCAGGAACGGAATGCGCCAGCCCCAAGCTGTGAAATCTTCCTTGCTGAGGGAATTCTGCACAATCAGAATCACGATCAGCGACAGGAACAGGCCGAGCGTTGCGGTGGTCTGGATCCATGAGGTGTAGAAGCCACGGCGGTCATCTGGAGCGTGCTCGGCGACGTAGGTCGCGGCGCCGCCATATTCGCCGCCAAGCGCCAGACCCTGGAGCAGACGGAGCGCAATCAGCATGATCGGCGCGGCAATGCCCCAACTGGCGGAGCCGGGAAGCACGCCGACGAGGAAGGTCGACAGACCCATGATCATGATGGTGACAAGAAATGTGTACTTGCGGCCGACGAGATCGCCGATGCGGCCGAACACCAGGGCACCAAGCGGGCGAACGATGAAGCCTGCGGCAAACGCCAGAAGCACGAAGATATTTCTCGTTGTTTCCGGATAGGAGTTGAAGAATGCGGTGCCGATCGCGGCCGCCAATGCACCGTAGAGATAGAAATCGTACCATTCGAAAATGGTGCCGAGCGAGGAAGCAAAGATGACCTTCTTCTCCTCGCGCGTCATGCCGCGGCTTGTTTTGCCGGCGGTCGATGCCATTGCCATGAGCGTATCCTCCCGTGTGATTCCGTCAGTCCTCGATGCTGCACGTCATCGTCCGCGTTTCCTCGCAACGCAGACTCAGTGCGGCCATCGGTGCAAAAAATGACAGAAAGCAGTGCCCAGAGGCAGACCGCCTTTGGGATTATGACTTTGGTCTAATGTGCAGTGCGAAATCGCAGGTAGTGCCGTCAGCCTTTGAGAGCGTCGAGCAGTCCGACTGCCGCCATCATGTCGCGCTTGCGGGCAGCGCGGCGCGCGACGGCCTCGGCATCATGGCCCCATTGCTCGGCCTGCCAGTCCTCGTCGACATGACCGGCAGCCCAGGCCGCCTCGCCGTCGAGCTCGCCGAAATCGACAGCCAGCGCCAGCAGCGCCGATCCGGTCAGCGACGTCATGACGTGGATGGCGGCAAGGCGCAGCGGATCGGCACGTTGGGCAAGATGCTGGCCAAGCAGCGCGATACTCTCGCGCGGCTGTTCGACATGGATCACGCCTTCGGCGAGATGGAACCGGGCGCCGAGCGCGCTGTGCACCCAGTCGATGACGGGATCCCAATGCTCGTTCTGCCGGTCGACGAGTCCGTGGGGCGCATCGGCGCGGTAGCAGAGCAGATCGGACGAGGCAAAGCGCAGGATGTCCTCCAGCACGGCCTGAGGATCACTGGCGACGCCATCGATTGCCGTATTGACCAGACGCATCACCGGCATCGTCACCGGGTTGATGGTCTCCTCCTGTGCGGCGAACTCCTCGGCGACGAGAGCAGCCGCCTTTTCGGTCGGCAGCGCCAGCAGCGCCTTTGCCGGCGTGCGGACGGGCTTGCCATCGAGATGGACGGCAAAACCGTCTTCGACCGGTGCTACCGCGACGGTCTTGTAGAAGCGCTTCGGCAGTTGCGTCTTCATCTGGATCTGGGCGCGACGCACCGGGTCCGGATCAGAGAGCTGCTTTCCAGCTTCGAGGTCGTTCAATATATCGCGCATGCTCATCCGGGACTTTGTTTTCGGGCCGGCCGGTTGACGATGATGAGACCGGCGGCGATGAGGCCGAGTGCCAGGAAGATACGAACGGTCAGCGGCTCGTTCAAGAACACGGCGCCGCACAGCACACCAAACACCGGCGACAGGAAGGTGAAGCTCGACAGTCCAGATGCAGGGTAGCGCCGCAGCAGCCAGAACCACAGCACATAGGTGAAGGCGACAACGTAGACGGCCTGGAACAGCAGAGCCAAGGTTGGCAAGACGGTAAAGTTGCGGACGGGCGGCCCGGCAAAAGGCATCACCAAAATGCCGACGACGGCGGCCCCGGCCAGCTGATAGAGCAGCAGCTTTTCGGCGCTGGCCGTCACCAGCTTCGACCGCTTGATGACGATATTGGTCACGGCCCACAGAATGCCGGCACCGAGACTGAGCAAATCGCCGCCCAATGTTGCGCCGCCATTGGCGCTCAGTTTATCGGAAAACACCGCGATCAGTCCGGCGAAAGCGAGCAGAAGACCAACGAGCTTGCGTGCCGTGATGCTTTCGCCCAGCAGGAAATGACCGCCGACCAGCATCCAGAACGGCATGGTGTTGACCAGCAAGGTATTGCGCACAACCGTCGTGTGCTCGAGTCCGACGTAGAGAAACAGGAACTCGAGACCAAAAAGCGCACCCGCCAGAATGCCAGCGACGAGGGTTTTGTCGGGCGTGAACAGCGCAATGCCGCGCCAGCGGCACCAGCCGAAAACACACAGGCCGCCGATCGCCGAGCGGGCGATGGACAGGAAAACAGGGTCGTAGCCGGCATACGAGA
>NZ_JAMYTK010000051.1:0-13098 GCF_040322355.1 Mesorhizobium sp. M0145 | reverse complement strand
CCGGCATGAGCAGCTTTCTCCTATCTTGCCTATTTTTGATAAAATGACGATTGCACGAGGCTGTCTTGGCTTTGCTTTCCTCAAAGGCAGCTAGGTGGGCAGCCCATTTCGAACGTTTGGGGCAGTAGTCAGGTGCAGGCGGCGGAGGCATCGGCAATCCAATCCATCAGGCTCTTGCTGAGGCTGCGGGGGACGAGAAGGTCGCATTCGAACCTGCTCCTGCGCAGCAGCAGCACCGGCATGCGATCGAGACCGGTCGGGACTGCCTGTCCATCTCCCAGTGCCTCCCAATCCACCGAGACGCATCGCTCCAGCACATGTTTAAGACCCCTGCCGGTAAGCCGGAGCCGAATCCTACCCTGTCCGAGCGAGAGGGCGCAGCCGAGTTCCGCGTCGACATCGATAATAGGCGGCGGGCCGTCGCAAAGCACCCAGAACCGGCGCGGCGCAATCCTGATTACGAGCCAGTCGTCATGACGAGCAGTGTCGCCCACCTTGTGCGGCAGCGGGCCGCCCAGCGACCTACTCAATTCCACCTCGAAATGCGCTATCGCGCCGTCCCAGCCCTCGAATTGGAGGATCGGGCAGTCATAAGCCGCCATCTCGAACCCTGCCACGTTCGAACCATCAGCCATGCAGCCGCTCTCCCTTCGGGTCGAGGAATATAGGCGAGACTATCCGGGCCCGAACCGTTTGGCCCTTTACCGGATCAGTGGCGACAATCTCGGTGCCTTCCTCCGCAGCATTCCGGGCGAGCAGTCCGAGCCCGACCCAGGTGTCGAGGGTGGGGCTATAGGTCACCGAGGTGATCCGGCCGAGACCGTGGCCGTCCATCGGCTCGCCAGGCCTGAACAGGATCGCGCCTCCGCTCAACCGTTTGCCTGGCTCGAGGCAGCGCAGCCCGACCAGCCACGGGCGCGCCGGGTCGCTGAAGGCTTCGCGGCGGCCAAGTACCTCGCCGACGAAGCCACTGCGTTTGCCCGCCATGCGGCTGAGTCCGAGGTCGTCGAGCGTCGTCCTGCCGTCGATCTCCGGCCCGGCGACATGGCCCTTTTCAATGCGCAGCGCACCGAGCGCCTCAACGCCGTAAGACTTAAGACCGAACGGCGCTCCGGCTTCGATCAGCCGGCACCACACCTCCTTGCCAACGCTGGCGCCGGTATAGATTTCGTAAGCCCTCTCGCCGGAAAAGCTGAGGCGGATGATGCGCAGGGGCCAGTCGCGATATTTATCTTCGAGCAGGCCCATATGCGGCAACGCCTCGTTGGAGACATCGACATCGGGGAAAGCGGCAGCGAGGACGTCGCGGCTCTTCGGTCCGGCCACCGACATGGCCGCCCATTCGTCAGTAAGGGAGGTCACCGAGACGCGAAGCTCGGCCCAGGCGGTATCCAGCAGGAATTCGAGCCAGGACATCACGTCGGCGGCTTTCGCCGTCGATGTCGTCATGAAGAAATGGCGCTCGCCGAGCCGCGTCGTCGTGCCATCGTCAAAGACGATGCCGTCGTCGCGCAGCATCACGCCATAGCGGGCACGGCCGACCGGAAGTTTCGCAAACCCGTTCACATAAACTCGGTCAAGGAATGCGCCCGCGTCTGGTCCTTGGATGTCGATCTTGCCCAACGTTGAGATATCCATCAGTCCCGTGGCCTCGCGCAGCAGTCGCATCTCGGCGACATAGGCCTCGTTCACATCGCGGCCGGAAGCAGAATAGAACAAGGGCCGCATCCAAAAGCCGGTCTTCAGCATGTGCGCGCCGTTGGCAGCATGCCAGTCATGCATAGGCGTACGGCGGATTGGCTTGTAGTGATGGCCGATGCTTCGCCCTGCTAACGCCCCGATGGTGACCGGGGTGTAAGGCGGCCGAAAAGTTGTGGTGCCAACTTCCGGAACCCTCACGCCGCGCAGACCAGCTATGGCTGAAAGCGCAAGGAAATTGCTTGCCTTGCCTTGATCAGTGCCCATGCCGAGGGTCGTATAGCGCTTCAGATGCTCGACCGCCCCATATCCCTCGCGATGCGCCAGCGCGATGTCATTGGCGGTCACGTCCATCTGCAAGTCGACGAAGGCCTTGCCTCCGGCAACTTCCGCCTTTGTTTTTCCTCCGTCTCCGGTTCGCTTCGCGAACCAACTCTCCGTCGATCGAAGGGGGAGAGGATGCTCCGGCCGAATGTCAGGGCTTCCATCCTCTCCACTCAAGAAGTGGGAGGGAGGTGCCGAGCGATTTGAGAGGAGGCTCGGTTCCGCATTGATCTCAGTAAGATCCAGCCTGACGGGCGGCCGGACTGATTTCGTTGCGCCGCAGAACGCAGATGCCTCGGCCCCTGCACGATGCCCCTCCTCGATCGCGCCTGCTGTGGTCCAGGTTCCCGTTACTGCGCCGGCCACGGAGTGCCACGCTCCAAACTTCCCGGGAACGAAAGCGCGAAGGTCTTCGCGATAGACCGGTTTGACCCCGAGATGGGAGGTTAAATGCACAGTGGGCGACCAGCCCCCGGAGACCGCAACCAAGTCGCATTCGACCGTAACTGTACCGCCAGGGACGCAAAGCGTTATAGCCCTTACGGCATGACGCCCCAAAGCATTGGAAATCACAGATTTGGTGCGAACGGCTATGCCCCGGCGGCGCGCCTGTTCCAGAAGCTCGTGTGTCGGTTTGGCGCGGCTGTCAGCTATCGTTATTTCTGCCCCGGCCGATGCAAGGTCGAAGGCTGCCGGATAGGCGCTGTCATTGTCGGTTGCGACCATCACCCTCGCACCCGCAAGTACGGCAAAGCGGTTCAGATAGGTCCACGCCGCGGACGCCAGCATGATGCCGGGCCGGTCGTTGTTGGCGAAGGTAAGCGGCCGCTCGATCGATCCCGTAGCGTAGACGATCGTTTTCGCGCGCAAAAGCGCCAGCATTTGGCGCGCCTCGCCTTTTGCCGCATCAATGGTTGCCGAGCTATGCCGCTCCACGAGCCCGAGCACATTGCTGTCATAGGCTCCGAACGCTGTGGTGCGCGTCATCATGGAAACATTCGGCATGTCGGCGAGGCGGGCGAGGGTTCCGGAAAGCCAGGCTTGGGCCTCGCCGTCCGTCGGCTTCGACAAAAGCCCACCGCCAGCTAAGAAATCCTGCTCTACGAGGACAACCCTTGCGCCTGCCTCGCTCGCCGCCAGCGCGGCCGAAAGCCCCGCCGGCCCGGCCCCGATCACCGCCACGTCGGCGAAGAGATGGCGCGCCTCGTAGCGATCCGGGTCGGCCTCCTCACCGGCTCGGCCGAGTCCAGCGGCCTTGCGTATGAAATGCTCATAGAACATCCATGCCCGCCGCGTCGGGCCCATGAAGGTCTTATAGTAAAAACCGGCTGACAGAAACGGCGCGAACAATCCGTTGACGCTTTGGATGTCGTACTTCAACGATGGCCAGCAATTCTGGCTCTCGGCAACCAGCCCGTCGGCAAGTTCCACCGTGGTCGCCGGCAGGTTCGGCTCGCGGCGACCGGCCGCCCCCACCGTCACGAGAGCGTTCGGTTCCTCCGGCCCGGCAGAATAGATCCCGCGCGGCCGGTGGTACTTGAAGCTGCGGCCCACCAGTCTGATTCCGTTTGCCAGCAGCGCCGAAGCTAGCGTATCGCCTGGGAAACCAGCTAGAGGCTTGCCATCAAAGGTGAACTCGATCCGTTGCGATCGGTCGATCCGGCCGCCTTCGTGAAGCCGCCTCATGCGCGCGCCTCCCGTGCGTCGCGGACCGAGGTGATCTCGTGGTTGCGTGTATCGCGCCCGACCACCAACCATTGACGGCAGCCCGTCACATGCTGCCAGTACTCGCGATGCGGTCCGGCCGGGTTCTCGCGCACGAAGATGTAACGGTACCAAGCCTCGAAATCCGCATCGTCGTGGGCAGGACGGACAACGGACGCGTCGCCGCCGTAGCGGAACTCATCGTGGTCGCGCAGGCCGCAGTAGGGACATTCGATACGTAGCATCGTCTTAGGTCTCTCGGTTATTGCAGCCAGGCGAACGGCCCGACGCCGGCCTCGTCGAGCGTGCGGCCGGTGCGGAAACGGTCCAGGCTGTAGGCGGCGCTGAGCGGATGCGGCTTTCCGGTAGCAATGGTATGCGCGAAACACCATCCAGAAGCCGGCGTGGCCTTGAAGCCGCCATAGCACCATCCACCGTTTAGGTAGAGCCCGTCGATTGGCGTAGGGCAGATGATAGGGCTGCCGTCCGGCGTCATGTCCATCACCCCGCCCCAGTGGCGCAGAATGCGCAGGCGGGAAATGCAGGGCATTAGCGCGATGGCCGCCTCCGCGACTTCGCGTACCATGCCGAGATTGCCGCGTTGGGCATATGAATTGTAACCGTCGAGCCCGCCGCCGAAGACCAGCCCACCTTTGTCAGATTGGCTGACGTAGAAATGCTCCGTGCCGTGGGCCACGATTTGGTGGACCAAGGGCTTGATCGGCTCCGTCACGAAAGCCTGCAAGACATGGCTCTCTATGGGCAGTTCGAGGCCCGCCTTCCGTCCGAGCACCGAGGTGTGACCCGCCACCGCAAGCCCAACTTTCCCGGCCCTGATGCGGCCCCTCGTCGTCTCAACGCCTACGGTGTGCTCGCCGACACGAACGAAACCCTTCACCTCGCAGCCCTGAATAATGTCCACGCCATGAGAGTCAGCGGCGCGCGCGTAGCCCCAGGCCACGGCGTCATGACGTGCCGTGCCGGCACGACCCTGCAAGATCGCGCCATGGATTGGGGAACGCCCCGTTTCGGAAAAATCGAGGTAGGGGACGAGCCGTCGCACCTCGTCGCGGTCGAGAATTTCGGCGTCGATACCATTCAGCCGCATGATGTTGGCGCGGTGGCCGAAGCCATCGAGCTGGTCGGCCGAGTGGGCCGTGATGAGCATGCCGCGCTGGGAGAACATGACGTTGAAATTCAGCGCCTGCGACATGCCTTCCCAGAGCTTCATCGAGAATTCGTAGAACTGGGTGTTGCCGTTGAGCCGATAGTTGGAGCGAATGACAGTGGTGTTGCGGCCGACATTGCCGCCGCCGACATAGCCCTTCTCTAGCACGGCGACATTGCGTATGCCGTGGTTCTCGGCGAGATAGAATGCGGTCGCGAGGCCGTGCCCACCGCCGCCCACAATGACAACATCATAGGACGGCTTCGGATCGGGAGCGCGCCAGGCACGCCGCCAGTACCTTTGGCCGGTAAGGCCATTGCGCAGGATAGAAAAGGCCGAATAGCCGCGCATACGGTGTTCCTATTTGACGAAGAGGCAGTCGAAGCTGCAGAAAGTTTCCTCTGCCCGCCTGATGATGCGGATAGGTTCGGAGAGTCGGATCCCCCTGTCCTTAAGCCGGAGACCTTGGCGCGCGGTGCCGGCACGCCTCTGCAGCAGGCCACCCGGAATGGAGAAGTACTCTGTGTCGCAGTCGAGGAAGGGTAGCATCGCGCATACCTTCTCGACTGTGAGGATCTCGGCATCGACGCGATCATGCCGCATCGCCTTGCCATGCCTTGCGACGGCGTAACCTTGGGACTCAGGATGAAAGAGGTTCTTTAGCATACCACGCTGGCTGACCATCAAGTTACGGCCCGGCTCCCGCTCGGATCCCTCCCAGAGGTTAAACGTTAGTTCATAGAAAATGCGGATGGACCTGAACCCGGTCGTAATCAGTTCACCAACATGGATGAACCCATCCCGAGCCGCGCCGATCAGAATAGTAGCTTGGTCGGCACAGAAAAATGCGCCATTGCCGGGCGGAAGATGAACATTTTCGATCTGCACTTCACGTCACTTTGCGTCGAGGGAGCGAACCACTGCCCGTGATGTATGCGCCACTTGGCGTTGAATTCGCCAACATAGAGTCGCGAACGGCATCATCGCGATTTTAGATGACAGAAGACGTAGCTTCTTGGCATGCGGTCGCGTTGAGTTGAGTTGGCCTCCCTCCAAAGGTAGACCGCTACCCGATGCGCTTCAGCTGGCGCTGGCTACTAGCGCAGGGCATCTTCCATCTGATCAGGCCATCGCGGAAATTTGTGGACAGGGGTCTGCGATGCAGGTTGGTTCGAGCGTTAGATCACCATGGATGATAGCTCGGCCAGCAAACACCAAACTGTAGGCCTTAAATCCGGCCCTGATGCTGACACTGAAGGTCGCCGTCTCAAGCTGCGGGTTGTGAGCGCGCGCGCTGAAGGCTCGGCGTCGATCGCCACCCCGAGACGTAGAGGACGATTAGACATAATACTGGGACGAGGATCAGTAGCGACGACACCGCGGCAATTGTTGGGTCGATCTGGTTGCGAATATTCTCCCACATCTTCATTGGCAGAGTGCGGATCGAGAACCCGGCTACCAGCGATGTGATGACGATCTCATCGAAGGAGGCAAGGAACGCGAACACGGCGCCACCAATGATACCAGGCCTGATCAAAGGCAGTGTCACCCTGATAAAAGTCCGCAACGGATTCGCTCCCATGCTCATAGCCGCCCGCTCCAGCGCGGAATCGAAATTCGCCAGCGTAGCAGACACGATTACGACGACATAGCCGATAGCGCCGATGGTATGCGCCAGGATGATCCCGGTCATCGAGCCGAGCAGCCCGAGTTTGAGCAGCCCGAGATAAGTCGCTATTGCCACAACGATAATCGGAAAGGTGATCGGCATCAGGATCACCATAGTCAAGGAACTGCGCAGCCGCGGAGGACTGCGATTGAGGCCGTAAGCCGCGAGCATGCCGAGGATGGTGGACAGGATAGTAGTCAAAATGCCGATCTGGATACTGGTCCAGGCGGCGCCATACCAAGATGGATCGCCGAAGAAGGCGCGGTACCACTGTAGCGAAAGGCTCGGGGGCGGAAATTCCAAAAACTGTCCCGAGCTAAACGACATGATGACGACGAGAAGTTCCGGAACCAGCAGGTAAAAAACGACCAACACGAGGAATATAATACCGACCATCTTTGACCAATTGCTTTGACTACCGGCCCGGTAGAGATACGTCGTCCAACGTTTCGCCCGACGGGCAGTAAAAAGTTCGTCTACATAGCGTTTAAACCCGGCGACAATAGGCATTCGATTGGCCGGAGATCTCCGCGGAGCTTGCGCCGTTCGTCCCTGCGTACCAGAAAGATCAAGCCCGAACGTGGAGAGCACGACGATAGCGACCGCCAGGAGGATAAAGGCCGACGCGGCTACCCGCCCCATATCAAAGAAAGTTTGGACCTGCGACGCGATGAAGGTCGAAAGCATGGCGTCCCCCAATCCGCCAAGGGCTGCGGGCGTGATGTAGAAGCCGAGGCAGATGATAAAGACCAACAGACAGCCGCTGCGCACGCCCGGCACGCTGAGCGGGAAGAATACCCGCCAGAAGGCGGTGATCGGTCGCGCGCCCATGCTTCGGGCAGCCGCCATGAGTGACTTGTCGATCCCCATCATGACGCTAACGAGCGCTAGGATCATCATCGGCAGCATGATGTGTACCATACCGATATACAAGGCTAAGCGGCTATAGATGAGTTGGATAGGACTAGAGATTAGTCCAAGTTTGAGCAGCAGATTGTTGATCAAGCCATTGTCGCCGAGGATTACAATCCACGCATAGGTGCGCGCTAGCAGGCTAGTCAGATAGGGGATGACGACGACCAGGATGAGAGCGATGCGCAACCTCTTCGATGCGGCCACGATCAGATAGGCCGCAGGGTAGCCGACGAGGAGGCAGATTGCCGTGGCCAACCCGCTGATCTCAAGGGTCTGGTACAGCACACGGATATTCGCCGGCTGGCTGAAAAACGACTGGTAGTTGGAGAGCGAGAAGGCCGGCGCCTTGAGGCTGGCCAGGAAGAGCAGGATGGTCGGCATGCCGAATACCACGAGCAGCACGGCGAGGGTGGGGCCAGTGAGCAGGATGGGCATTCGGCCCAGTTTCTGAAACGTCTTCATCCCGATTCCCCTTTCGGCGCCTCACGCACTGACAAAGCGAACGTCTGCGCGCAACCAGTCGAGACGTACCTCGTCGCCAGGTCGAAAGATCTGTTGGCCCGCGGCAACGTGTTCGCGCACAATCAGCACACTGTTCCCGGCGCGCACATGGTATTTCCGCAACGGGCCAGCATAAATCATGTCTGCGACAGTGCCGGCGACTGACTGTCTTTGGTCAGAGTCGGCTCGCATCGGAGCCGCGGGACCGGCGACGCAGATACGTTCTGGCCGAAGCATCGCGACGGTCCCGAAGGGTGGCGCGGCATCGGATTCGACTTTGAATCCGCAATTTTCGAGGAAGTTTGCCTCGCCCAGAAAATTCGCCACGAACTGGTTCATAGGTCGGTCATAGAGAGCCTCTGGAGTGTCGGTTTGCTCGATTCGACCGTCGCACATGACGACGATGCGGCCCGACAGTGTGAGCGCCTCCTCCTGGTCGTGCGTGACGCATACAGTGGTTTTGGCATACTCTCGGTGCAGGCTTTTGATCTCGCCCTGCATCTGCTCGCGAAGATTGCGGTCAAGGGCGCCCAGTGGCTCATCGAGGAGGAGAATCGGCGGATCGGCTATCAGCGCTCGCGCAAGCGCTACACGCTGCTGCTGGCCCCCGCTCAGTTGCGATGGCATCCGGCCGCCATAATCCTTAAGGTGGACGCGCTCAAGCATTCGATCGACATGCCTTGCCCTCTCGGCGGCCTTGACGCCCCGCATTTCGAGTGGAAATTCCAGATTTCGGCGCACGGTGAGGTGCGGAAACAATGCATAGCTCTGAAAGACGATGCCTTGGTCGCGGCGGTAAGACGGCACTGATGCGACCGATTTCCCACCAATCAGGATGTCTCCTTCAGTAGGCGCTACGAATCCGGCGAGCAGCATCAACGCTGTGGTCTTGCCCGAACCACTTGGCCCGAGAATAGTCAAAAACTCGCCGCGACGAACCACGAGTGACAAGTCCTTGACCGCAGCGACCGCCCCATACATCTTGGTCACGTTGCAGAACTCAATCTGCGCAGGAGCCGAACTCATTTTCAATGCTTCGTCCTTGGCCATTGGCAGCGTGGTGCTTTTCAGATGCAAGGTCATGACTGATCCTCTACCACGCAACCTGACGCAGCTTCCGGACACACTGCTTCTAAATCGCAAGGGTGCCGGAGGCGGCGGCTCAATCCAGCTCTCAATCAGGAAGGCGACCGACTGGCCGCCTTCACCATACGCTCAGCGATCGGCGATCACTGAAGAATCCACTCGTTCCAACGATGGACAAGCCGCTCGATGTTTGTCACGCCGTCTGGTCCTGCCTTGGTGTACCATTCAGGGTCCATTACTATGCTAGACTTCAGGTAATCAGGGTGGCTGGCGAATTTTCGTCCGACACCGACTGGCAGCAGTTTATAAGCATTTTGGTTCGCTGGGCCATAAGGAATGAGCTGTGCAAATGCGGCCTGCCTGTCGGCCCGGGTAATGAATTCAATGAATTTCTGCGCGTTCTGCAGATTTTTGGCGCCCTTCGGGATACCCCAGCTTTCCCAAGTCACCTTTTGTTGGTTTCGATTGGCCTCAATCGGCGCACCTTGATCCATCAATGCAATAGCCCGGCCGTCGTAGGATTGCGCAAGGTCGACAACCTTATCGTGCAGCAACTGCTGGTTCTCCGACCCGGTAACAAACCATTTGCGGATATGCGGCTTGATCTTGTCAAGGCTGGCGACAGCTCGGTCGATATCCAAAGGATAGAGGGCGTCAGCAGGCACACCGTCCGCCAACAGAGCTTCCTCCCACGGGCCGTCTGATCCGTATACGCCGGAAGCCATCGCGCGAACCCCGGGATACTTGCTGACATCCCAAAAGTCCGTCCAAGTAGTTGGCCGCGGTTTGCCAGCCGGGAACTTCTCGGTGTTGTAAACCATACAGAGTGCGTAAACGATCGACCCGACGCTGTACGGAGTCCTGGTGTAGTCTATGATCGCATCCAACTCGTCCTTCTTGTAGATGGAGTAATCGATCTCCTCCAGGAGACGCTTCTTAGGCGCTATGACAGTTGTGGACGCGGATACAGGGATCACGTCCAGCGAAACGCTATTGGTCGACACCATTAGCTCAAGCGTGGATGGGGGGACTTCTTCGCCGATCGGTATCACTTTAACTCCCGTCTCAGCTTCGAATGGCTTCACATAGGCTTCGATACACGCCTTTGCGTAATCGCCACCATTGAGTGCGACTGTCAGTTCGCCCGGGGACCCAGCAGAGGCGCGGCGGGGCTGGAAAGACATCGCGCCTATAGCGATACCGGAAGCTCCTTGGATGAAACGTCTACGGTCTATCGGCATGCTCATTTTTTGCTCCGCCTCAATGTCCCGTCGCTTTGACAGGATTCGTTTTTTATGTGGCGACTCAGTCGCGCGGCCTTAGTCCCGGGCCAGCGTCGTATCGACTAAGTTCACCCAATAGCCGATGCCATAGGGCAGGGCTTCGTCGTTGAAGTCATACGCCGGGTTGTGCAATGCAGGGGTCTGGCCATTGCCTAGGTTGATGTAAGAGCCGGGCCGTGCCTCAAGCATATAAGCGAAATCCTCAGCTCCCATGCTGGGTCGCATTCTATCGTTAACGGACTCAGATCCGACGAGCCCGCATGCCGCCTTTATCGCCAGATTAGTCGCTTCCGTGTGGTTTGCCATGCAGGGTTCGAGCCGCCGGTGCTTGAACTCAATTTCCGCACCGTATCCCTGCGCTATGCCTTCGGCGCATTTCCTGATCTGTCGTTCAGCATATTCTCTTAGCTCAGATGCAAGGGACCGCACGGTCCCAGATATTTTAACATATTCCGGTATAATGTTGTATGCCGTGCCGGCTTCTAACTTGGTTACAGAAATCACGAGCGACTCGAGCGGGTCCGTGCCCCGCGAGATCAAAGTCTGGAGGCCGAGGACGATTTGTGCCGCAATAACGATTGGATCAATGGTCCGATGCGGACTGGCTGCATGCCCCCCCCTGCCCTTCACCACAATGTCGAACTCATCAAGAGCGGCAGCGGTAGGGCCATCGCAAATAGCGAACTTGCCAACTTCTAGGCCCGGCGAGTTGTGCATCCCGAAAACCTGGGAAATCTCGAACCGCTCCATGATGCCTTCCTGGACCATTCTTTGGCCGCCCTGTCCATCTTCTTCCGCCGGCTGAAAGATCAGGGCAACGGAGCCCTTGAAGTTGCGCGTCTTTGCCAGATATTTGGCCGCCCCCAGCAACATAGCTGTGTGACCGTCGTGGCCGCACGCGTGCATCTTGCCTGGCACTTGCGAAGACCAAGGCTTGCTCGAGGCCTCTCGGATCGGCAGGGCGTCCATGTCGGCTCTCAGCCCGATCGTCGGCCCGTCTCCGCCTTCGCCCTGAATGATTGCGACAATACCGGTTTCAGCGATCCCCGTTTCGATATGATTGATGCCGAATGAAGCTAGTTTCTCGGCCACGAAGCTAGCTGTGTTGTGTACTTCATAACCGAGCTCGGGATTCTGGTGGAGGTAGCGGCGCCACTCAGTTGCCTCGCCCTGCAAATCCCGGAAAGTCTCAACGCTTTGCATCTATTGTTCCCAAATTTTTTGGCGAGGCGACTTAGCGCTGTCATCAAAATCATACACCCAGCGCGTACCGTCAAATGCATTTTGCATATCGGCTTCATCTAGAACCGAGATGGCATCTAAGCCTGATGGGGTTGTCTAATTGCCTTGGAGACGTCAAGTGTCTTACGCATTGAGACGAGAGCTGCCGGTGCAGGGTTGGCTACGCGGTCGACATGGATCGCCGCATATCGAGCTTGGCAGGGAGAAGTTCTTAATGGGGACGAAGGGGCTGTTGAAGAAGCCTGCTTTTTCTGCGGTTGACCCGCATTGGGGAGGCTCTGATCTCAGAACTGGCAGTATGCCGTCTCAGAGCTCGTTGACGGGCTCCAGCGGAAGTATGAGCATCACCAGACCCAGAAAATGGGCAAGCAAAGCGGCCGCCAGTCGCTTCAGGTTGACCGCCGCCGCGGTGAGATAGGCCTGAATTTTGCCGAGACCGATAGCCTTCCGAGCGCCACCTGTGGCACTTATAGAGCTACTTGTCCTTTTCCGACCATCGCTCGCGGCGTCAAGATCGCAGCCGATACAGTCCCGCCGCGCGAATAGAAGAAGCGCCCGTCCCGGGTCGGGCGCGAGGGGCGTGCCGGTGAGGGTGACGGGCAAGCTCGAATGCATCAGCACCCCGCACAAGGTCAGCACGTTGGGCTGCCCAGCCTTGTAGCGCCCGGCGTTGATGGTCTTGGTGAAGCCGATTTTGCCGGCTGGGCGCGGCTGTAGATAAATTCGACCGGCCGGTGCTGGAGGCGCGTTTCGGTGCGGTCTATTCGGACGGTCCCGGCATGCCGCCGCTGCCGACCCGGCTGGCGATCCTCAAGCACACCTTCAACCTGTCGGACGAGGTGCTGTGCGAGCGCTGGGTGGAAAACCCCTACTTCCAGTATCTGTGCGGCGAGGAGTTCTTCCGCCACGACCTGCCCTTCGACCGCTCGTCGATGACGCGCTGGCGCAGCCGCATGGGCGAGGAGCGGATCGTCGCGCTTTTGCAGGAAAGCCTCAGCATTGCGGTCAAGACCGGGGCGATGAAGCCGACCGACACGCGCCAAGTGATCGTGGACACGACCGTGCAGCCGAAGAACGTGATGTTCCCGACCGACGCCAAGCTCATCCACCGCGCCCGCGAGCGGCTGGTGCGGCTGGCCAAACGGGCGGGGCTGGATTTGCGCCAGACCTATGTGCGGGTCGGCAAGCTGGCGCTGATCAAGCACCAGCGCTATGCGCACGCCAAGCAGTTCAAGCGGGCCAACAAGGCGCTGCGCAGGCTCAAGACCTATCTCGGCCGGACCGTTCGCGACATCTCCCGCCAGATCGCCGGCGATGCGGAACTGGACGCGCTCTTCAAATGGCGCTTTACCAGGCCTCCACCGTTCTCGAGCAGCGTCAGCGCTAGCGCGGCCGCAAAATCTACAGCCTGCATGCGCACGAGGTGGAATGCATCGGTAGGGGCAAGGCGCATGCGCCCCTGCGAGTTCGGGGTGAAGGTGTCGGTGGCCAGCACGCTGAAGCGCTCA
>NZ_JAMYTK010000050.1:0-16778 GCF_040322355.1 Mesorhizobium sp. M0145 | reverse complement strand
CTAGGCCCGCCGCGGCAGCCCGCAACCCTTCGCGTGCCGCTCAGGGTCCTCCTCTTCGTTCCGGTCCTTCGGATGCGGTCCGCCTCCCACGGCGGGCCTTTCCGGTCGCGACTCGCCGCCCACCCCGCTTCCGGGGAAAGGCGCGGCGATTGGCGAGCGGAGGATGAGACGATGCATGCAAACAGCAAGCGTTGTGCCAGCACAGAGGCTGGCGCAGGCAAGGGCGGGCGCCCCGGCGCCAGCCTTTATCAGGAGATCACCGATCGCATCATTGCCGAGCTGGAGCGCGGCACCGTGCCATGGGTCAAGCCATGGGGCAGCGCAAGGGCAGGCCTTGGCCTGCCGAGGAATGCATCCTCTGGGCGCACCTATTCCGGAATCAATATCCTCATCCTGTGGAGCGCGGTCATCGAGCGCAGCTATCCCAGCCAGAACTGGCTCACCTTCCGGCAGGCGCTCGTGCTTGGCGGCAATGTCAGGAAGGGCGAGCGCGGCACGACCATCGTGCATGCCGACCGCTTTGTCCCCAAGGACGAGAAGGAGCGCGCACGCCACGAGGGCGATGAACCACAGGCCGTGCCTTTTTTGAAGCGCTTCACCGTCTTCAATGTCGCGCAGTGCGATAATCTTCCGGAAGACCTCTATGCCGCCGCCGAGCCGCTGCCTCAGTGCGAGATCGTGCCGCAGGCCGAGACGCTCATTCGCGCCAGCGGTGCGGATTTCAGGGTCGGCGGCGATCGCGCTTTCTACATGCCGGGCAGCGACCACATTCAGGTGCCGCCGCAGCCGGCGTTCCATCACCAGATCGACTATTACCGGACCTGCTTTCACGAGCTTGGCCACTGGACCGGCCACCCGACGCGGCTTGCTCGCGACCTCTCCGGCTCGTTCGGCTCCAAGGCTTACGCGCGTGAAGAATTGGTCGCCGAAATCACTGCCGCCTTCGTCTGCAGCAATCTCGGTATCGAGCCGACCGTGCGTCATGCCGATTACATCGGCTCATGGCTGAAGGTGCTGCGCGAGGACAATCGCGCCATCTTCCGTGCCGCCAGTCTTGCTTCCAAGGCCGCCGATTTCCTGTTTGGCCTTCAGGCCGATGCCGAAGGCGAGGCGCAGGAAGGGATTGCGGCATGACGATGCGCGATCCTCAACTGACCGCGAGCGAGCCGACGCCGCAAGGCGAGCAGATGCTCATTCCCGGTGTCCGGCCGATCACCACGCGCGATCGGCTCACCCTCCTGATGGACGCGCCGATGTGTCCGCGCGCGGCGCAAAAGCCGCTCGATATCGGCCTCTTCGATGAAGCCAGCAGAAATCAACTCGACCTGTTCTGACAAGGAGTCTTTCCATGATCCTGATCACCGATCCACTGCGCGCACGACTGCTCGCCAATGGCGCCGCCGAGGCCGACATCGACCATTTTCCCGTTGTGAAACTGTTTAATCCCCCAGGTGCCGCGACGTGGCTTTTGACCGAACTCGACGCCGATGGCGACACGCTGTTCGGCCTTTGCGATCTCGGCTTCGGCTTCCCCGAACTCGGCAGCGTCAGTCTGGCCGAGCTTGCATCCGTAAAAGGTCCGCTTGGCCTCGGCATAGAGCGCGACCTGCATTTCCAGGCGCGCTTTCCGCTCTCCGTCTATGCCGAAGCCGCTCGCATTTGCGGCCACATCACCGAGGCCGAGCGACTTCTGCGGCAGGCAGCAGACGCCCTTTCAAAGCCCCATTCCGAGCTTCCGCCCGACACGGCGGAACAGCAGCGCCGATAGGCGCAAAAACCGTCCCGCCGCGCCGGCCTTCGGCCTCTGCGGCGGGGACAACCTCAACCAAAGCGAAAGGAGAGTAACCATGCAGCTTGCCCACATTCCCTTGGATCAGCTCAACATTTCCGCGCTCAACATGCGCCATGGAAAACGCGCGCCCGACATATCCGACATCCTGCCCTCCGTGCGTGCGCGCGGCGTGCTGGTGCCTCTCCTTGTGCGGCCGAACGGCCAGCCGGAAACCTTCGAGATCGTCGCCGGCAGGCGGCGCTATTTCGCCGCGAAATCGCTTGCCGACGAGCGCGGCGAAGGCGATCCCTTGCCCTGCGCCATCATGGAGGACGGTGATGACGCCGATGCGCTGGAAGCTTCGCTGATCGAAAACCTCGCCCGCCTCGATCCTGACGAAGTATCGCAATGGGAGACGTTTTCGCGGCTCGTCAGGCAAGGCCGCACCGTTCCCGATATCGCTGCGACCTTCGGCATCACTGACCTGAAGGTCAAACGCATTCTGGCACTTGGCGACCTCTTGCCCAAAATCCGCGAAGCCTACCGGCGCGAGGAGATCGATACCGAGACGGTGCGCCATCTCACCATGGCGTCCAAGGCGCAGCAGAAGGACTGGCTGGCACTCTGTGCCGATCCCGATCAATACGCGCCGCGTGGCTTTCAATTGAAGCAATGGCTGTTCGGCGGCCAGTCGATTTCCACCAAGGTGGCGCTGTTTGCCATCGACGAATATCCCGGCCTGATCACCTCGGACCTGTTCGGCGAGGACAGCTATTTCGCCGATGCCGACCTGTTCTGGCAAAAGCAGAACGAAGCGATTGCTGCCAGACGCGACACCTATCTCAACGACGGCTGGAGCGAGGTGGTGCTGCTGGAACCGGGCCAGTATTTCCACCCATGGGACCACGAGAAGACGCCGAAGAAGAAGGGCGGCAAGGTCTTCATCGCGGTCACGTATCGCGGCGAGGTCGAGTGTCACGAGGGCTGGCTGTCACGCAAGGAAGCCCGCCGCGCCCGCGAGGGCGGTGAGCAAGAAGAAACAGCCGCCAAGCCGCCGCGCCCTGAAGTCACCGGCCCGATGCAGAACTATGTCGATCTGCATCGCCATGCCGCTGTGCGCGCGGCCATGCTCGACCATCCCGCCGTGGCGCTGCGCCTCGTGGTGGCGCACGCCATCACCGGTTCCGGCCTGTGGCAGGTGCGCCGTGAGCCACAGCGCGCAGTCAACGAAACGGTGACTGCCAGCCTTGCCGGCTGCAAGGCCGAAGCTGCATTCGGCAAAAAGCGGCGCGAGGTGTTGGCCCTGCTCGGATCACCGGATGAGGATGGTGGCGTGGTCGCCGGCGGCAATGGCGACGCCTTTGCTATCGCCGGCGTCTTCGCGCGCCTCTTGGCGCTCTGCGACGACGATGTCATGCGCGTTCTCACCCTTGTCATGGCCGATACGCTTGCAGCCGGCAGCGCCGTCATCGAGGCGCTCGGCAACCATCTGAATGTCGATATGGGCGCATGGTGGCAACCGGACGACGCTTTCTTCGACCTCTTGCGCGACAAGGAAATCGCCAATTCGATGCTGGCCGAGGTCGGCGGCAAGCTGGTCGCGGACGGCAATGTCGCCGAGAAGGTCAAGACGCAAAAGAAGATCATCCGCGACTTCCTGGCGGGCGAGAATGGCCGCCAGAAGGTCGAGGCCTGGCTGCCGCGCTGGATGGAATTCCCAGCCGAAAGCTACACCAGCCGCGGCGGCTTCCGCACCGCCGATCAGTGGGCACAAATGCAGCCGCTGTTCGTGCGCGAATGAACCGATCAGCCTCAAGCGGCGGTTCTCTCGAGTGCCGCCGCTCAGGTCGCGCGCGCCGCTCCGGGCCGCGTCGGCTGCCGATTGGTCGTCTTGTCGAGCCAGTGCCTTGCGCGAGAAATCCCGACGCCAACTCGCCCCCATTTCGGCAGCCCTGCACCGCGCCGGGTTGCTTGCCGAGGCGCTCCGCGCATGGGCCAATTACTGATCCGGTTGCCGACAGAGCCCCCGCAGCCAGCGCCCTGTAATGCCGCCTGCTCGTTGTGCCGCCGATCGCGCCACCTGTCTCCATGTGTCTCAGGGACCATTCCCCTGCGGCTGGCTTGACGACCTATGGGCGGATCCGGCCCGCCCGAAACCCTCGCCAGCAGCTTTTTTCCCCGCCGCCTGCGGCGGCTTCCTCGCGCCGCTTCGCTTCAAAAAAGCTGCCCGCTCGGGTCCTCCGCTATCGCTGCGGCCGTCCCGGTTCCGGCGGTCCGGACGCGCCCATCACGGTCCACCATCGCAGGGGAATGGTCCCCGGCGAGCACCAAAAGGAGACTAAAAATGACCGCGATCGGATACGTCACCAAACAGGAAAACGGCGGCTACAAGGGCCAGCTCAAGACGCTCAGCGTGCGCGCCGACATCGACATCGTGCCCAATCAGGCAAAGAGCGCCGACACCCATCCCGACTTTCGGGTGCTGACGCAAGGGGTCGAAGTAGGGGCCGGCTGGATCCGCACCGGCGAGACCTCCGGCAAGGACTATGTGAGCCTGTCGATTGCCGCCCCGGAGTTCGGCCCGCGCAAGCTCTACGCCAATCTCGGCCGCGCCGCCGGCCAGGATGACGACGACACATACGCCATCATCTGGAACCCGGTCGACTGAACCGCCAGCCTCGAGCCCCGCGCCGCAACCGGCGCGGGGCTCTTTCGGGAGGGGGCGGCGAAAACTCGCCCCCCACTCTTCGCCCGTCCCCAAAACGATCTCGCTCGCCGATCCTCGCCTTCGCTTGTCCGTAACGAAACGAGGATCATCATGGACGAAGAAAACGAACGCGCGGCCCGCGCGAAGAAGGGCAGTCCGTTTCTCAACACCGCGCAGGCCGCCTTCTATATCGGGCTATCCCAGCGCACGCTGGAGAAGATGCGGCTCAAGGGCGGTGGCCCGCAATTCCGCAAGCACGGCCGCTATGTCCGCTATCACATCGACGAGCTCGACGACTGGTCGAAGGGACGCGCGCAGGAGACCAGGCCCGAGGATGGCGGGCACAATTCCGGCTCGGCCGGTGAGGGAGGCCGCTCATGAGCCGGCGTCCCACTATCCGTCTGATCGGCAGCCATCTGCGGCGCATTCGGGCGCGCAAGACGATCGCCGTGGCCACAATAGGCCTCAGCCTGATCGGCTTCGCCGCTTTCGACAACCCATCGCCCTGGCTGGTCTGGAACGCCTCGGCCAGTGCGCCGGTCGGCCTCTATCGCGTCGCGTCCGGATCGCCGGCTCGTGGCGATCTCGTGCTCGTCCGCCCGCCAAAACCGGTCGCCGATCTCGCCGCCGAACGCTTCTATCTGCCCAGCAATGTGCCGCTGGTCAAGCGCCTTGCCGCGCTGCCTGGCGAGCATGTCTGCGCCTTCGGCGACGCCATCATCATCGGCGGCGAGATCGTCGCGCGCCGGCTGGCAACCGACACGCAGCACCGTCCGCTATCTTGGTGGAATGCCTGCCGCAAGCTCGCCGCCGACGAGTTTTTCCTGCTCGGCAACGATAGAAACCGCTCCTTCGACAGCCGCTATTTCGGGCCGGTGCCGGCCGAAAATATTGCCGGGAGGCTCGTGCCGCTATGGACCGAGTAACCCTCCTGATGCTCGGCATGGTCGCGATAGCGCCATGCGCCTGTTCCGCCGCGACCGACGCTCAGCCGGCCGCCATCTCCCGTGGTCCGCAGCTCCAACGATGGCAGCACTTGATAGCCGAAGCAAGCCGGCGTTTCAGCATTCCACAGCCCTGGATTTATGCCGTCATGGATGCCGAAAGCCGGGGGCAGACAATGCTGGACGGGCGGCCGATCGCCTCACACGCCGGCGCCATTGGCCTCATGCAGGTGATGCCCGGCACCTACGAGGAGATGCGCGCAGAGTTTGGCCTGGGGGCCGATCCGCACGACCCTCGCGACAACATTCTGGCAGGCACTGCCTATCTGCACGCCATGTATGACCGCTTCGGCTTTCCCGGCCTGTTTGCCGCCTATAACGCTGGGCCGGACCGCTACGAACAGCATTTGCAGCGTGGGCGACCGCTGCCCAGCGAGACGGTTTCGTATCTGGAAGAGCTCAAGGCTGCGGGGATTTCGGCCGCCGACATGGACGCGTTCACCGGCAAATCCCGTTCCGGAAAAGCGCCGGAAATCCCGTCCGGGCAGTCGCTGTTTTTCCTGCGAAACGGTGTTTCCGCGACCGATCCGAATGGCCAAATTGTGGTGCCGCTCGGATCGGAGCGAGCAAGGTCAGGCCGGCCGGATCGCAGGTGAGGGCAGGGGTACCGTGGGTCGGGCGGGGCAGGGAGGCAGGTCCGGGAAGGCAAGATAAAGGCATCGCCTCCTGGAGGCGGCGAAGTCTTTGTCTGCACATCGTTTTTCATGGAGGCTGCCTTCAGCGTCAGGAGAGCTTCTGCCGACAAAGCTTTGATTCTCCTAAAGATTGCTAGGAGGCTCAATGCAGGATGAAGAGTTCAAGCCGAGCCTGGGCAAAATCGGATCGCGCGGCTCGAAGGCAGGCAAGCGTTTCGCCGGCCAGATCCGCGCCGCGATCAACCGAGCCGGCGGCGGCAGCGGTCGCCGTGGCCGCTTCATCGGAAGCCGGGCGGGGCGCGGCGGGGCTGCTGCCGCCGTTCTCAGAGCGCGCGACCCCCACGCGGCGTTTCGGCAGCGGCGCGCCGTCGTCAAGGCGCGTATCGTCAAGCTGGCCGGCAAGGGTGTTGACGGGGCACGTGCACACCTTCGCTACCTCCAGCGCGACGGCGTCACCCGCGAAGGCGAGCCTGGCGAGCTCTATAGCGCCGACAGCGACCGCGTTGATGGCAAGGCCTTCATCGATCGTGCCGATGGCGACCGGCATCAGTTCCGCTTCATCGTCGCACCTGAAGACGGCATCGAGTATGACGACCTCAAGCCGCTCACGCGGCGCCTCATGGCGCAGATGCAAGAAGACCTCGGCACAAAGCTCGACTGGGTCGCTGTCGATCATTTCAACACTGGTCATCCGCATACCCATATTATAGTCCGCGGCAAGGATGACCGCGGCGAAAATCTTGTCATCGCGCGAGACTACATCTCGTCTGGAATCCGTGAACGGGCGGCCGAGCTGGTCAGCCTCGACCTTGGCCCGAGAACGGACCGCGAGATCGAGCAACGCCTGCGCCAGGAAATGGAGCGGGAACGCTTCACCAGCATCGATCGGCAGCTGCTCCGCATGCGCGACCATGAGGGGCATGTCTCACCGGCCAGCCGAGACACGTTTCGCCAGACGCTGCACCAGGGCCGCCTGCGCAAGCTCGAGCGGATGGGTCTGGCTGAGGAAGTCGGCTCGGGCCGCTGGCGCCTTGATGGCGAGCTTGAAGCGACGCTGCGCCGCATCGGCGAGCGGGGCGACATCATCAAGACCATGCACCGCGAACTGACCGGCAAGGGGCTCGCCCGCAGTGCCGCCGACTATGTTATCCATGATCGATCTGCAGAGCAGATGCAGCCTGTCGTCGGCCGCATCGTTGCGCGCGGCCTGGCCGACGAAATCACTGACCGCCATTACCTCGTCGTCGACGGCGTGGACGGCAAAAGCCACTATGTTGATATCGGCAAAGGCGAGGCCACCCAACCGACGCCAGAGCGCTGCATAGTGCGGGTCACGCCGAGGGACACCGGGCCAAGGCAAGTCGACCGCACAATTGCCGAGATCGCCACGGCCCATGACGGGCGCTACAGCATCGATATCCATCTCAAGCATGACCCGTCGGCCACCGAACGCTTTGCCGAAACGCACGTGCGGCGACTGGAGGCGATCCGCCGGGCGACCGGTGGTGTCGAGCGCGAGCCGGACGGTACATGGATCGTCGCACCGGATCATCTCGACCGTGTGTCTGACTACGAGCGTCAGCGGGCCGGGGCCGAGCCTGTCACGGTTGACAAGCTCTCATCGACGCCGCTGGAGAGACAAGTCAGGTTCGACGGCGCCACCTGGATCGACCAGGAGCTCGTATCAGCTCATCCTGAGCCCTTGCGTGACTCTGGCTTCGGTCGCGAAGTACGTCAGGTCCAGGCCCGTCGACAGCAGTGGCTGATCGCGCAAGGTCTCGCGCATGAAGCGCAGGATCGGGTCATCTATCGCGCGAACATGCTTTCGATGCTGCGCCAACGCGAGTTGAACCGCGTGGCCGGTCAACTGTCTGACGAACTCGGACTCTCGTATTCCGAAGCGCAGCCTGGTGATCGAATAGAGGGTCGATTGCGCCGCTCGATCGACCTTGCCAGCGGCAAATACGTCATAGTCGAGAAGGCGCGCGAGTTCACGCTGGTACCATGGAGGCCAGTGCTTGATCGGCATATTGGCAAGGAGGTGTCTGGTGTCATGGGTGGGGAGGGGATTTCATGGACCATCGGCCGGCAGAGAAGCGGACCAAGCATTTCGTGACATGGCTACACAACTTCTTTTGCCCGCGTTGAAACGGGTACTCAGTCCGGACGGGGTTCGCCTGCTGGTTGCCCGCGGCATGGAATTGGCGAGGGATAAATGGCTGGTCGTGCAAGACTTATCGTTCGCTCTACAAAAGCGCCGCGATCATCCATCGTGTTCCATGGTTCTGAGCCAAAACCCTCGTGCGCCACCACGGCACTCTTCCCGGTGCCACGGAAGCCGCGCCGACGACGGCGGTGCCGGCCTGGTTGCGCAGGGTTGCCCCCGACCCAAACAGTTGCGGCGCATTGAGGACATTGCAACACTGCCGGTCCGGCCATCGGCGCGCTCAATGCGATGGTCCGCCAGCTAGAGAGGTGGGCTGGCGCCTGGTGACAGCGCCTAGGGGCTTTCGGCGGCCGCGGTACGGCGAAGCAGGCTCGCGGCGTCGAGGATGAAGCCGCACTTCGCGATGTTCTTCTGGTCACACGACCGGGAGACGAGGTCGGCGCCGCGGGCCGGATGCTATTGGCCGGGCGTGAACTGGCAGCCCATCCCGCTGAGCCCGTGACGACGAGGCGGTCAGCGACCTGGCCGGACGAGCTTCGGCAGCTTTCCGCTGCGGCATGGTGACCGGCGCGATCATGGCCGCCGAATGAGATCGCTTCGAACGCACCGTCGGATGCTGGCTCGCCGACGCTTTACTGGCGCAGCGCCTGGGAGGGGCAATGCGGTGCCGCTACTGGGCACCGAGGCAGCTTTGGGCATGAGACCCGATCAATCGCGCCGGGCCGCGACGGTCATTGCGGCATCTGGAGTCGAGGCCGGGTCAGACCGGGGGGAAAACTGCTCGTCGCGTAGGAGCCCCGCGTTGCGCGCCGTCGATCTTTCCGCCCAACTCGGCGCCGCGCGGACCGGGGCTTGCCATTGCCCCGAAACTGAGGCCAAGGCGACGGACCCGCCCTGCGTATACCGACGCCCGCCGCGCCGCCGTCGGCGGAAACGAGCGAGCCGTGGACCTCACACAATCTGAGGTGCTGGTGGCCGCATGGAAGACCCCGACATGTTTGTAGCCGTAGCCCGCGAGCAGGCCTTGCGCCTCGGCATCGGCTCCAGACGCGTCGCCAATAAGCACGCCGTGCACGGCAACAACGATTGGGCGGATCCGAGCGATGGCAGGTTCCGGCAGCTCAAATATCTCGCGTGAACCCCCTATGAAAATCATCGACATCATGACTTTCCCTTCTCTCCAGGGCTCCCTCGCTCTGACCGCCGTCTCCCTCTGGCCCTGCGTGAGGGGTCACCCGAACGCCGAGACGGCGAAGCCGGCTCGGGGAGCGACAGACGCCGCAACTAGAGCCCGGTTGGCGGCAGGCCGGCGCGCAGACCTGCCGCTTCCGGAGGCGCTACGCGCGCGGAGCTAGTGGCCTTTGTCGGCCAGCCAGAGGCTCACGTCCTGGATCGAGCGCATGAGCACCGACGGATTGTCCCGCGCGGGAATGAAGCCCCAGCTCTGCCAGTAGCGCTCTGCCTCGGCGTCGATCGCCCGCACCACCACCGCGCGACCGCCGACGATATCGGCGCCGGCGACGCAGCGATACAGCGCGTCCTTGACCAAGCCGCTACCGACGCCTTGTCCGGCATAGCGGTGGTCGACGGCGAGTTGTCCGATCAGCAGGCAGGGGATCGGATCGGGCGGGCGTCCGGTGCGGATGGCGCGCGGTGCGCTATTTGGCTGGATCACGCCCGGCGCGAGGCCGTAATACCCGACGACTGTTCCCTCGTCGTGAACGACCAGGACGCGGGTAAACCCGCGGGCCTGGTTCGTTCGCGCGAAGCCGGCCAGCCAAGCATTGAGCGCCGGCTTGCCGCAATCGAAGCTGTCGAGGCGGTGTGCGTGGTCGAGGAGTTCGATGCCTGAAAGCGCCACCTAGCGGTCCCAGGGCGGGGACCGACGCAGCCGCTCGGCCGCCTTCGCCGGGGGCGCAGCGGCCGGGGCTGAGATCGCCTGCATGAAGGCGGCATAGGCTTCCGGGGACACGCGGATGACGGTTTCGTTGAGGATGGCCGCCTGCGCCTCGTGCAGCGCGGCGCGCCGCATGAACTCCGTGCGCGACAGGCCGAGCAGCTCCGCGCCGCGGTCGATGATGGTGAGATCATCGTCGCGAAACCGCATCGAGACGGGTGCTTCCTTCCTGGTGGGTGTGGTGGCCATGGCGCGCTCCTGTGCTGCGGACCTATATACGTTAGTGTAACGCGGAACGCAATACTACGTTCCCTGACGACGTCTCGTGGCGGATGGTCTCAGGATTTCTCGCCGCATCGGTTCTTCTCGGCTTCTCGCCCCAGTCGCCATTGCCGCAACCCAGAGCAAGGTGGCTTTGGTCAGCTCCGGCGGATCAATTACGGCTTAGGAAGCGCATTTGTTTTTGGCGGCCGGATGAGCGGGTCCAGAAGCGAAGTCGCTGCCATGACTGTCGCCGGACGAGCCCCGGCTATCCCGAACCTGATGAACATCTGACGCGATGGCGACTTTCGGGCCGTCACGCCACAAAGGAGGAACGGCTATGAAGGCTGGGCGGCGGCACTTTCATTCTCAGGCGCCGCTCTATGCCACCTGTCGGCCAATGTGACATCGCCACTGCGGTCCTTCGAACAAGTCGATTCGATTCTGAATTTCGGCCTTTAGATGATTGTAGCGATTGAATCAGCGACAAGGGCTGGGCAATCGCGGTTGTGGTGACCGCGAGCCACTAAGCTTGTGCCGTACCCTTACAATGACTCATCAAGGCGTTTACCTCGGCAATCACGAGATCCGGCGTGATGTCGAACTTGCATCGGACTTTGACCGGACAATGCCGCACTTGGTCCAGACCACATCCGCGACATTCAATAACACTCATAAGCATGCTGACCAAGGGACCTCGAAACCCCCAAATCTCCGGTAGATGTGACGCCGTGAAAATGCCGATAGTAGGGCGGCCAAGCTGGGCAGCGACATGGCCGGTGCCTGAATTGTTCGAAACGACGAGCGCGGCCGAATTCACGAGACAATTGAATTCCAATTCTGACAAGTCGACAGCCGTCCGAATGTTCGCGGCTCCACGTTCCCTAGCTATCTTCGCAACCTCCTCAAGCGCTTCCAGGCATTCGCCACGGCCAACGAGGACCACCTCACCACGGGTCGCAAGAGCAGCGACAACTTTGCCAAAACTTTCAATCGGCCAATCTCGCAGGCTGGAATTGGAGAACGGAGCCACGACAATCGGGGCATTGCCTGTAGTCGAATTCTGTGGGTGACCCGCTCCGCTTTCGAAATAGGCAGCTGCCTTTGCGACCAGAAAGAGGAGGATTTCTGACACATGCTGGAGACGCACCTGCTTACGGTCAATGAACCAATCAAGCCATCTACGGGGGATTGTGTTAGCAAGCCCTATTTTTTGGACCAGCTTGTAGAAAATGGTTCTGCGTAGTTTCAGATTGAATGGCGCTATCGCAATATCGATCTGATGCATGCTGTACGGATCAACTATCGCCGCACGGTGCCTGGCGGGGACTTCAAGCAAGATGGGCCTTGTTTCTTCCGGAACACGCATATCAATGGCAAGATCAAACTCGCCGGTCAGCAGCGGCCTTATGTCGGCGGCTTCTTTGCGCGTTTTGACTTTTGGGTTGCGAGGAAAAAAGTCAAAAGCAATGTGATCGTCGGCGAGGTCGAACTGTTTTGCAGTAGCGATGTTCCAGCTTCCCACCACCAGCGTAATGTGGGCATGCGCAAAACGCTGACGAAGGTCCTTTAGGGGCCCTAGAGACATCCAAAAGTCGCCGACATGATCAAGCTTGAGGACCAAAATTCTCATCCTTGCGCTTGACTGTTCCGGCTCTTCCCAGCTGCGGTATATAATTTGATTGCCGTCGTGCTTTGTAAAATATGCCATTGCCATTCCGAAGATTATACGGTCAACACTGATAGCCCAGTGACGCGTGTGTAGGGTTGGAGTGCTCCCCACTTGTCCGCGTCTCCGCAAGAATTCTGCCATCAGATCCAAGCCGCGCTCCAGCAGGAGCTGTCGGGCGAAGTCTGCATCTCTAGCGGTGGTAGCGCGCCAAGAAGCCAGCTATGTCCCGACCCGCAATGTGAAGGGCTTCGTCACGGTCTTGCATGCAGTGAGTTCGAGAAACGCCGAGTAGACGGCGTTCGCCAAGCCGCCGTCCCCAGATCTCGAGCATAACGGCAGTGGCCTCGCTCTTTGGTCGATGCTGATCCTGAATGAGACCGTCGCCGCCAGCGACGACATCGCCGGCCGGATTGACTGTCTCCGGCACGCCCTGTCGCTGTGGTCCCGCATCATGGTGGTTACAAAGGACCCGCCGCAGGCGCTTTTTTCTGCGCGTCCGGGTCGTCCAACATGAAGTGGACGAATCAACCCTGTGATGAAGTCGACCGCCAGCCAGGGGTTAGGTGGCAGGCGGCGTCGATGAACACCTTTATTCGCCGAGCTTGGATAGCGGCATCCCTATCACGCTGAGAGCCTGTTATGCTGGTCCAGCGTTTGATCGCAGTCTTGATCCATGCGAGCAGCTTGTGAGGGATGCAACCGAACGAGGCGCTGCTCCCACAGTCGTCGCAGGCCCTCCATCACAGCGTCACGCTTACCCTGATCCGGCGCAATTGTATTGAGGAGATCTCCCAACATGGCTTCGCCCTCAATCCGCATCAGCAGATTAAACAAGTCGTGTGAAATTCGTACACTGTCACTGCTGAAGTGGGTCGTGCTGATCTCGCAGTGAGTCTCCCGACGATCTGGCGCTTTGTAAGCGCGGGTTTGATGGAGGGACACATAGGGCGGCAACGAAACCGCAAGCGCAGTCCAATCCTGCAGCGTTGCAGCCCGCTTTTTTACCAGGAAGGGCCCGACCACAAGTCCATCCAGCTCTGTCGTCAGAAAGGTGGCAATCGCGTCTGCAACCGAATCCACGATCGGTTCGGCATTGTTGTTAAAGGACGTATTGAGCAGAATTGGAGTGCCTGTGCGCTTCTTGAACGCATTGATGACCTCCCAGTACGCGGGATTGGCGTTGCGCGATACTGTTTGGAGGCGAGCGGTACCGTCGACGTGCGTGATGGCACCGAGCAAGGCGCGCTTTGAGTCACGCACGCGAACGACGAAATTCATGAATGGAAATTCGTGCCTACCGTCCGGGAGGTCGAAAAATTCGCTCGCATCCTCCTCCAGCACAGATGGCGCGAAGGGCCGATAGCCTTCGCGCTTCTTGACCATCGCATTGATCCGGTCCTTGTTTGCGGCGGGCCGAGGGTCGGCAAGAATGCTGCGGTTGCCCAGCGCACGTGGCCCAAACTCCGAACGACCCTGCACCCAGCCGATCACGGCGCCGTTGGCGATCCAGTCGGCTGCACTGCTTGCCACGTCATCAGAGCGTTCAACCTCGAGATGTCCGGCCCATGCATTCAGTTCCTGTTGCACGGCGCGCTCGCTCCCGAGATCAGGACCCCAATAGACCTCCTGCAGTCGCTCACACGGCGCGGGGCGGCCCATCTCGTTAGAGACTATCAGCGCAGCTCCCAATGCGCAGCCAGCGTCGTGAGACGCGGGTTGCACGAAAATGTCTTCGAAAAGCCCTGAATACAGCAGCTTACCGTTCATCGTGCAGTTGTGGGCCACCCCCCCCGCCAGGCACAACCGCTTCATGCCGGTGGCCTCACGGTGATGCCGGAGAATGTGGAACACGATCCGCTCAAGCGCTTCCTGCAGTGACGCACTCACATCTCGATGCTGCTGGGTGAAGGGCATTCCCTTTCGCCTGACCTCGATATTGCGGAGCAACGCCGGACCGATGCGGTCGAGGTGAACACGGTAGCCACCGCCGTTGGCGGAGAGCTCGTAGAACTGCTCGAAGAGCTCGCGATAGGGAGCGGGGTCGCCGTAGGGCGCGAGTCCCATTACCTTATACTCGTCGAACAAGCCGTAGCCGAGATAGCGGATCGTCTCGAGATAAAACAGCCCAAGAGAATTGTTCTCGGGGAAAGCCTCGAGTTGCGTAATTTCTGTGCCAGACCCTACCGCCAAGAGGCCCGATAGGAAATCACCAGAGCCATCAATCGCTAGAATGAGACTTTGTTCGAAGCCCGACATTGCAAAGGCGCTCACGGCGTGCGCCTGATGATGACTTACGAATGAAATACGCGAACTGTCCAACTTAGTGCCGAACTCACGCGTTAACAGATCCTGCACCAACGTTTTAGCATCCAACGGAATGGAGAGAATGTCCGGGTGGGATGCGGACATACCTTCAAGCATGGCGTTGGCATAGGGCTCGCTGGCGTAGAGCGCGACACGATCAATGTCGTTGAGCTGAACCCCCGCCGCTGACAGACAGTATTGAATCGAACGAATTGGGAGCTTGTTGGAGTGTTTCATCCGATTGAGGCGTTCCTCTTCGACGGCTGCTATCACCCGTCCGTCTCGGACGAGCACCGCGGCGCCATCGTGCATAAAGGCGTTCCGAAGCTCGAATCGGTTTTCATGGACTTGGTCAAGTCCGCCGCTAATTCCTAGACACAGCATTTCTTTCTCCACATAGTGACGGGCAAGCCAAATTGGCCTGCCTCAGACCGTTTCCAACTAAATAGGCCGCGTTGTCGCTTGCAGCTGCAACCGCCTGTCAGGCATCACCGGCATCAAAGAACGCCTCATAAGGGTCCGCCTGAATCAACATGAGATGCTTCGATCGTGCGCCTGCCGTTCCATGACGCCGAGAGCTTGGCTGGATCATCGAATCTTGAGCGGCTGCTGACTTGCATGCCGGCGATGCCGTTTTCATCTGCAGCACGAACTTGTGACGCGGGCTGCCTATATCCTTGCGAAGGGGCGGCTGTTGACGAATAATGCCGCGCCGTGAACTGGCCCGATTTCATTCCCCGAAAGACCGTCGCACAGGCGACTGACATGTGCTGCACTGTCCGCCTGCTTCCCGGTCGCACATCCGATAACGCCTTCGCTTGTGCAGGAGGCCGCATCGCGTCATTCGTCGGCCAAACATGGCACCGACTGGAAGCCCGGCAATACCGCGTAGATGTAAAGTGCGCTGATGTTGTATGGTAGCGCTGCCGGCCGGGTCTCCAATCCGCTGCCCAAACGAGCGGACTGCCTGCGGCAAAAGCCCGCCACAAGCAGAATCGCGCTGGGCAGCTGGCTCGCCTGCAAGACTTCGCAGCTCAGGAACATTGGGGACGACTAGCGTCGAACCGCCGACATGATCGGCCAGTTGCAACTCACTTCTCGGCACGACCTCCACTGCACGTCAGGGCGCATGGAAGATTTTCTCCTTTGGATGGGTGACCGGTGCGGACGTGCTTTTGTCCATGCAAGATTTCCGAAGAGTTATGAAATCGTTTGTTTCGATCAAAGTCATCCACGCTATGAATAGCTGCCGGACATGCGCTTCAAAGGGGCTTCAGGCTTCCCGGATGGCTACTCCGATTCGAAGCGCGTGGCATTCCATGCGCTCTATGACAACATTTTTCAGCAAAGGGTATGAGAGCAAACCCATACTTCTTTTTCAGAAGTCGCTTCGAAGCAGCCGAGGCCTTGATGGGCTTCTTCACCAAGTTCGGCGATGGTGCCGCAGACATTCTTCCTCTTTCCGGGCTGAACAAGCGCAGAGTTCGCGCCTTGGCAGTGTGTCTGGGCGCTCCGTCTGATCTTGTTGAAAAGATCCCGACCGCCGACCTGGAGAACCTCGTCCCGGTCTCACATACGATGAGATTGACGACTTCCTCGAAGGCCAAGAGATCAACGAAGCGGCGCACAGGCGTATACTTCATGCGCATTCCAGCACAGCCCATAAGCGAGCGCTTCCCGTCACAACGATTGCCATGACGGGTTCGATATTTAGGCATCGGCAATAGCGTCTCAACATACACGATCGATGGGCTTGCCGCAGTTAGGCAGCTAGCGGCCTGAATTACCGCTGGAGCGAAGCGCTGCTCTTTCAGCCCGCATGTGGTCATGAGGTTGACAGTGTCGGCACGTATCGTCGAGGCCGGCACGCGAACTCATTCTCCCTGAATGCCTGCTCTATCGATCTTCCGCAGCGTACCCACTTGACCGGTCGCTTCGACATTCCAGGCACCTGGATTGTAGCCGATCCTTGCCGCTCTCCTTCGGCCGGTCGCAATGCTAGACGTGCGGCCGTTACGCGATGCAGGGCTGGTTGTCAGATGCGCGATGCAAAACGTGAGATGCAGCTCCAGTTTTAGCGATGGCAGGCGCGCCGCATTGTTGATATCATCCGCACAGAACAGGCGCGCAAATGACATCGGATTCAGAGAAGGCTGAGGCGGTCGAGCAGTTGCTTGATACACCTGACCTTGCAACAGCACTCGAAAGCGAACAGTTCAAGAAATTCCTCGACCAGGTGCCGATCGCCATAGCTGTTTCGGACCTTACCGGTGAAGAGCGCGTAGTCTACGCCAACCCGGAATTCGAGAAACTGTCAGGCCTGACGGCCGCCAGGCTCACACGAGCAAACTGGGCAGCCC
>NZ_JAMYTK010000049.1:0-17401 GCF_040322355.1 Mesorhizobium sp. M0145 | reverse complement strand
AGGATCTCCTCCCCCTCGAGGGGGGAGGAGATCCTCTTCTACGTCGCCTCGCGTGGCCATCATGCCGACATCGGCGGCACCGCGCCCGGCTCGATGACGCCGCTTGCCACAACCGTCGACGAGGAAGGCGTGCTGTTCGATAATTTCCGCATCGTCGATCGCGGCCGGTTCCGCGAGAAGGACCTGGAGACGCTACTCACCAACCACCCCTACCCGGCGCGCAATCCGCACCAGAACATCTCCGACCTCAAGGCGCAGATCGCCGCGAACGAAAAGGGCGTCGCCGAGCTGCGCAAGATGGTCGCGCATTTCGGCCTCGATGTGGTCGAAGCCTATATGGGCCATGTCCAGGACAATGCCGCCGAAAGCGTGCGCCGCGTTCTGGAGCGGCTGCCCGACAGTTCCGAATACGAATATCCGACCGACACCGGCCAAATGATCAAGGTGAAGATATCGGTCGACCGGCGGAAGCGCGAAGCGACCGTCGACTTCACCGGAACGTCGCCGGTGATGAAGAACAATTTCAATGCGCCAGAGCCAGTCGCCCGAGCCGCTGTGCTTTATGCCTTCCGCGTCATGGTCGAAGACAACATCCCGATGAATGCCGGATGTCTGCGGCCGATCAACATCGTCATTCCCGACGGCTCGATGCTGAAGCCCGCCTATCCCGCGGCAGTCGTCGCCGGTAACGTCGAGACCTCGCAGCACGTCACCAACGCGCTGTTCGGCGCCATGGGCGCGATGGCCAATGCGCAAGGCACGATGAACAATCTCACCTTCGGCAACAAGCAGTACCAGTATTACGAGACGATCTGCTCGGGCTCGCCGGCTGGCCGGATGAACGACGGCCGCGGTTTTGCCGGCACCTCCGGCGTCCACACCCATATGACCAATTCGCGCCTGACCGATCCGGAAGTGCTGGAACTGCGTTTCCCGGTATTGCTCGAGGATTTTCATATCCGCGAAGGCTCCGGCGGCGAAGGCAAATGGAATGCCGGCGACGGCACCGGGCGCACCATCCGCTTCCTCGAAAAAATGGAATGCGCGATCCTGTCCTCGCATCGCAACCGCCCGCCGCGGGGACTGGACGGAGGCGGCGATGGCGAGGCCGGTTCGACCAAGGTCCGCCGCAAGACCGGCGCGATCGAGACGCTGAAAGCCTGCGATCAGACCATCCTCGACGCTGGCGAGGCGGTCATCGTGACGACGCCGACCCCAGGTGGATTTGGCAAGGCCTGAACTCGCGTCAACAGGCTGTCACTGGCCTGTCATCACCCTGCGCTACCCGCTTGCGGCAAAGCAAACGGGGAATCGCCTTGCCATGACGGACATTTCTGGGGACCTGGTTTTTCGCCGCGGCAAGGAAGTCGGCAAGGCCGTCTACCAGAACCGCCCGCTGTCGAAAGCCGGCATCTCCGAGCGCCTGTTCGCCTTCCTGTTCTCCGGCCTCGTCTATCCGCAGATCTGGGAAGACCCCGAAATCGACATGGACGCGATGCAGCTCGGGACGGGCCACCGCATCGTCACCATTGCCTCCGGCGGCTGTAACATCCTTGCCTATCTCACCCGCTCGCCGGAAAGGATCGATGCCGTCGACCTCAACGCTGCCCATATCGCGCTGAACCGCATGAAGCTCGAAGCCGTCCGTCACCTGCCGTCGCAGGGCGACCTGTTCCGTTTCTTCGGCGCGGCTGAGACCGGGCACAATTCACAGGCCTACGATCGCTTCATCGCACCGCATCTCGACCCGGTCAGCCGCCATTATTGGGAGCGCCGCAACTGGCGCGGCCGTCGCCGCATCGCTGTCTTCGACCGCAATTTCTACCAGACCGGCCTGCTTGGCCTGTTCATCGCCATGGGCCATCGCACCGCAAAATTTTTCGGCGTCGACCCGGCCGGCATCATGGACGCCAAGAGCATCGCCGATCAGCGCCGCTTCTTCGACGAAGAGCTGGCGCCGGTCTTCGAAAAACCGCTGCTGAAATGGGCGACCTCGCGAAAGGCTTCGCTGTTCGGCCTCGGCATTCCGCCGGCCCAGTACGATTCGCTGATCACCTCCGGTGACGGCACCATGGCCAGCGTGCTGAAGGCACGACTGGAAAAGCTCGCCTGCGATTTTCCGCTGAAGACCAATTATTTCGCCTGGCAGGCTTTCGCCCGCCGCTACCCTGATCCGGGCGAGGCCGCCCTGCCCGCCTATCTCGAAAAGCGCAACTACAAGACGATCCGCAACAATGTCGATCGCGTTGCCATCCACCACGCCAATCTGATCGAGTTCCTTGCCCGCAAGGATGCCGGCTCGGTGGATCGCTTCGTGCTGCTCGATGCACAGGACTGGATGACCGACGACCAGCTCAACGAGTTGTGGGCCGAGATCACCCGAACCGCCTCCACCGGCGCCCGCGTCATCTTCCGCACCGCAGCGGAACCCAGCCTGCTGCCCGGCCGCGTCTCGAATTCGCTGCTCGATCAGTGGCGCTACGAGAACGACGCCTCGCGCGAGTTTTCGGCGCGCGACCGCTCGGCCATCTATGGCGGCTTCCATCTCTATGTGAAGCGGTCCGCATGAGCACGACCGACTTGCCGGCCAGCCATGCCGAACTGATGGACGGCGTCTACCGCTGGCAGCGTCATATCTACGACCTGACCCGCAAATATTATTTGCTGGGCCGCGACCGGCTTATCGCCGGACTGGATGTGCCGGCCGGCGGCACCGTGCTCGAGCTCGGCTGCGGCACCGGCCGCAACATCATCCTCGCCGCCCGCCGCTATCCCGGCGCGCGCTTCTTCGGCCTCGATATTTCGGCCGAGATGCTGGAGACGGCCACTGCCGCCCTCGCGCGCGAAGGCCTCTCCGGCCGCGTCACGCTGGCGCGCGGCGACGCCACGGATTTCGACGCGAAAGCACTGTTCGGCGTCAAAAGTTTCGACCGCATTTTTGTCTCGTATTCGCTGTCGATGATTCCCGGCTGGGAGAAGACAGTGTTCGCGGCTCTTGCTGCCCTGTCACCGGGCGGCTCGCTGCACGTCGTCGATTTCGGCCAGCAGGAGGCCCTGCCCGGCTGGTTCCGCACGCTGCTGCGCGGCTGGTTGAGAAAATTCCATGTCCAGCCGCGTGAAGCCCTGCGCGACGTTCTGGAATCGGAATCTGCGAGAGTTGGTGCAAGCCTTCGATTCAGAACACTTTATCGCGGCTACAGCTGGCTCGCCGTGATCAAGATCGCCATCTAATATCAATTTTGGCGTGGAAGGTTTTGGGGCTCCAATCCTAAATGGGGGCCGTGGCTGAAATCAGTTAATTTGGCTAAATCACACATTGCCATGTGACCCAAGGAGTGGTACATTATCTCCTCGCCGGAAGCATGGGATGATCATCGGATTTAGAGATGGATGGCTGCGGGCTTTCTTCGTGGACGACACCCACTCCCGCAATATTCCGTCCGATCTCGAAAGCCGCTTGTTCCGCAAGCTCCAGATGATTGACGACGCGGCGATCGATCAGGATTTGCGTGTGCCGCCCAGCAACCATTTCGAGAAGTTGCGCGGCAATCTCGAAGGTTTCCATTCGATCCGTGTCAACAAACAATGGCGGCTGGTCTTCCGCTGGGACGGGGGCCGGGGCGAGGCGTCGGACATCTATCTCGACGACCACAGTTATATATAAGTGAGGTGAGACATGTTGATGACCGCACGCAAGCCGGCAACGGTTGGCGAAATTCTTACGGAAGAATTCATGCAACCACTCGGCCTGACACAGGCGGCTTTGGCCGAAGCTATGAGCGTCCAGCGCAAGCATGTGAACGAATTGTGCAACGGCCGCCGCAACGTGACGGCGGCTACCGCGCTCATTCTGGCGCGGGTGTTTGGCAACAGCCCGGATTTCTGGTTGAACGTCCAGCGCCGTAATGATCTTTGGACGGTTATGAACTCACCCGACGAGCGGGCGCGTGTTGATCGCGCCAAGCCTTTGGCGACAGCCGCATAGACAAGACTGCGACCGCCGCATTCCTCAGTGCAGCGCCTTGATCAGCGCCGCCACCATCGCCTGCGGCCGATAGCCGAGCCTGGCCGGCGTCAGCCCGAGCCGCACCACAACCAGCTGCTCCGAGGGGATGATGGCAACCGTTTGCCCATCATGCCCCTCCATCCAATAGGTGTCCTTGGGCAGGCCGGCGGCAGTGCCGGCGCCGGGGTTTTCTTCGTCGCCCGGTCCTTCTATCCATAATTGCCCCTTGCCGTAGACTTTCGAAGCAGTTGCCGGTTCCCGCATCCAGTCGACGAAGCCGGCGGGCAGGATCTCCTGGCCGTTCCAGACGCCGCCCTGCAGCAGGAACTGGCCGAAGCGCGCCCAGTCGCATGCCGTGGCATAGAGATAGGACGAGCCGACGAAGGTGCCGTGCTCGTCGGCCTCAAGCACAGCGCTCTGCATGCCGAGTGGATCGAACAGCGCGGTCCTCGGCCACGCCAGTGCCTTGTCCTTGTCGCCGATTGCGTCCTGCCACAGCCTGGACAGCATCACCGCCGTGCCGCTCGAATAGGAAAACACCTTGCCGATCTCGCCGGTCAGCGGCTTGGATCCGGCAAAGCCGGCCATGTCCGGTTCGAGGTAGAGCATGCGCGTCACATCGGCGACGTCGCCGTAATCCTCGTTGAATTCCAGCCCGCTCGACATCGCCATCATGTCGGCGAGGCTGATCACGGCACGGCCATCTGCTTGCCAGGGTCCGAACAGCCGCTGGTTGGTCATCGCCAGCTTGCCGTCCTTCACCAGCGTGCCGACGATCGCCGCATTCACCGTCTTGGTCATCGACCAGCCCAGTAGCGGCGTCTTTTCGGAAAAGCCGTCGCCATAGCGCTCTGCGACGATGCGGCCGTTCTTGACCACCACGACCGCCCGCATGCCGGCGCCGGTCGACGCTGGATCGTCGAGGACTTTCGCGACCTCGGGATCCTGCGAGGCATCGGCCTTGTCGCCCTCCGGCCAGATCAGATCGGGCAGCGGCGCCGCCGCTGGCGCGGCTCCCGCGATAGCCTTGGCGGCGGCAATATCGCCGTCGGGAACCGAGGCGCAGCCGAGCCCGTCGCGCGCAACCGCGACACTTTTGCCGAGCACACCGAACAGGCCGGCCGAAACCGTTCCCTTCTCCTTGTCGACCGACACTCTCATCAGCTTCAGCAGCGGATGACCCGGCGCCTGCACATCGACGGCAAGCACATCGTCGGCGTCTCGCCCGGCGATGAAGACGTTCGAACAGACGATCTTGGCCGCATAGCCGGAACCGACGCGGATCAGTTCCGGCGGCGCAAAATACAGCCAGCCGGCGAGTACAGCGGCGGCCAGCACAGCCAAGCCGAGCAGCCATTTGACGAACTTCAAAAGGATCTGCATTTTGAGTTCCCCCGGGCGCGCTCGATCTATGTCATCGATTTGCCGCCATTGTTTCGGCAAAATCGCGGCTCTTGTCGAGCGCCGTCAACCGAATATCAACCATGATCGGCGATCACAGGTGAATGTCGCCCAGAAGTGCGCAGCGGTTTTGGGACAACGACATGCATAGACAAAAGAGCTAAGCGCGTCGAAGCGACGCGCTTAGGACAGACCGGGCGATCCTGTGGGGTGACCGTCCGGCGGGGCTTGAATGCATGCGTCCCAAAACTGCATAACGGTTTGGGAATGCATGAAACGAAGATCCAGGCGCGTCGCGTAAGTCGGTTTCAGACACGCTGCGCCCGGTCGAGGGGGCACCCGCGGAAAGACCCATCAGCGGCCGGCTGAAACCGGCTCGGGAAGTAGCGATGCGCCGTTTCGCGGTCCTCATCACGCTGATGCTGCTTGGCGCCTGCTCGACGGTCGAGGATCTGACGCCATCGCTGTCGTCGTCCAGCGCCCCGACGGTTGCGGTACGCGCGCCGCGTTTTGCCGATTCCGACCCGCATGAATGGGATAGCGGCGCACCGTGGAGCTATGCCGTCCACGGTACCGACGTCTCCAAATACCAGACATCGATCAACTGGCCGGCGGCCAGGGCCAGCGGCATCTCCTTCGCCTTTATCAAGGCAACCGAAGGCGGAGACCGTTTCGATGAAGCTTTCAACGAGCATTGGAGCCGCACCAGGGCCTCGGGCATCCCCCGTGCCGCCTATCATTTTTTCTACTTTTGCACGCCGGCCGCTACCCAGGCGCGCTGGTTCATCCAGAACGTGCCCAAAGACGGTTCGGCGATGCCGCCGGTTCTCGACATGGAATGGAACCCGAAATCGCCGACCTGCAAGCTGCGGCCAGATGCCGCCACGGTACGCAGCGAGATGAGCACATTCCTCGAAATCGTCGAAAAACACTACGGCAAGAAGCCGATCATCTACACGTCGGTCGACTTCTTCGAAGATAATGGTTTATCGGGCTTCCGCGGCTACCCCTACTGGCTGCGCTCCGTCGCCGGGCACCCGCACCAGAAATACGGCAGCCATCCCTTCACCTTCTGGCAGTATACCGGAACGGGTGTCGTGCCGGGCATGGCCGGAAACGCCGACATCAGCGTCTTCAACGGCTCCGAAGCCGCGTGGAAGAAGTGGTTGCGGCAGAACACCCGTTGACACCAGGCCTGCCGCCTGCTTTTCGACACAGCCAATGACGGATGCCCGCAACCGCTGGTAATCTTCTCGGAAGGATGGCGATGCGATCGCGCTTTGGACTTCTCGCGGCGCTGCTCCTGAGCGCCGTGCCGGCCGCGGCACAGCAATGCGGCGGCGATTTCGAGGCATGGAAGCAGGGCGTGGCGGCGGAGGCCAGGGCGGCCGGCGTCGGCGCTGCCGGCCTTTCTGCGCTGGAAAACGCCACCCTCGATGAAAAGGCGCTGGCACGCGACCGTGCCCAGGGGGTCTTCACCCAGACCTTCATCGAATTCTCGAACCGCATGATCTCGTCCCATCGGCTGAAGCAAGGTGCGGCCAATCTGCAAAAATATGCCGAGGTCTTTGTCCGCGCCGATCGCGAATACGGCGTGCAGGCGCCGGTCATCGCCGCTTTCTGGGCCCTGGAAACCGATTTTGGCGCCGTGCAGGGCGATTTTCATACGCTGAACGCGCTGGTGAGCCTCTCGCATGACTGCCGCCGCCCGCAGCTGTTCCGGCCGCAGATCGTCCCGCTGCTGATGTTGATCGATCGCGGCGTGGTGCCGGCCGACGTGACCGGTGCCTGGGCCGGCGAGATCGGCCAGACGCAGATGTTGCCTTCCGACTATCTCGGCCACGGCGTCGACGGCGACGGCGATGGCTTGGTCGACCTGCGCGGCAGCGCGCCTGATGTGATCATGAGCACGGCCAGCAAGATCCAGTCGCGCGACTGGAAGCGCGACCAGCCCTGGATCGAGGAAGTCCGTGTGCCCGACGATTTGCCGTGGGAGCAGACGGGGCGCACCAACAAGCTGCCGTTGACGCAGTGGGCGCAGTGGGGCGTTACCAGGCCCGACGGTACGCCGCTTCTCGACAACGGCCTGAAGGCCGGCCTGGCGCTGCCCATGGGTCGCAAGGGGCCAGCCTTCCTGACCTACGACAATTTCGACGTCTATCTCGAGTGGAACCAGTCCTTCACCTATGCCCTGACCGCGGCAAATCTTGCCGCCCGGCTGGGGGGCGCGCCGCGATTCGATCCGCGCAACCCCGAACCCGGCCTCAACGGCGACCAGATGAAGGTGCTGCAGACCAAGCTCGAGGCGAAAGGCTATGACGTCGGCACCGTCGACGGCATATTGGGCACCAACACCCGCGAAGCGATCCGCAAGGAGCAGAAGCGGCTGGGCCTGCCGGTCGACGGCTGGCCGACGCCGGAGCTGCTCGACAGGCTGTGAGGGTGGTGAATGGTGAATGGTGAAAAGGAATAGCACCGGAGCCGCACTGAGCACCAGAGGTTACTACTATTCACTATTCACTATTCACTATTCACTATTCACTATTCACTATTCACTATTCACTATTCACATCACCGCCTGGCAAGCAGGAAATCGATGAACGCTCGCAACGGCGCCGGAACCTGGCGGGAACTCGCGTGATATAGATAAAAACCCGGAAATCTCGGCGACCAGGCGTCGAGAAAGCGGATGAGCTTTCCCGCTTCGATCCATGGCCGGACCTGATATTCCAGCATGTACGCCACGCCGACCCCATCCAGAACCGCCCCGATCATCAGTTCCGTATCGTTGATCGTCAGGCCGCCGCTGACGGCCACTTCCAAAGCACGTTGGCCTCGGGCGAACTCCCACCGGTAGATGTTGCCGCCGCTGGGCCACTGGAAATTGATGCACTGGTGGTGATGCAGGTCCGCGGGGTGACGCGGTATCGGGTGATGCTCCAGATAGCTCGGCGCCGCCACTGCGGCCATCTCGAGTTCCTCGCTGAGTTTCACCGCCACCATGTCCTTGTGCAGCCGCTCACCCAATCTGATTCCGGCATCGAAGCGGCCCTCGACGATGTCGGTGAGCATGTCGTCGACAATGATTGTGAGGGCGATATCGGGATAGGCGCGGCGGAAATCGCCGAGGATCGGCGCGATGAAACGCGTGGCGGCAATGCGCGGAACATTGATGCGCAGCGAGCCTGCCGGCCGGCCGCGTGATGCATGCGCGTCGGCGACGGCCCCTTCCAGTTCGCTGAACGCCGGTGCGATGCGGGCAAACAGCTTCTCGCCCTCAGCCGTCGGCGACATGCTGCGCGTGGTGCGGTTGAGCAGGCGGACACCGAGACGCTCTTCCAGCCCGCGTATCGTCTGGCTGAGTGCTGGAGGCGAAATCCTGAGCTTGGCCGCGGCGCGGACGAAGCTGCCCTCTTCGATGATTGCTGCAAATGCCGTGAGTTCGGAAAACTCGGTTCCGCGCATTATGTACCCCAGGCTTAACAAGTCAGTAAGATAATAGGCTATTCTCTGAGCAATACCATGCCCATAGCTTTCCCTGGAACGCCGCTCGATCGAGGCGGCCGTAATCAGACGGAAGGAACAGCCATGCATCGTCCACTCGAAGGCAAAACCGCACTTGTGACCGGCAGCTCGCGCGGCATCGGACGCGCCATCGCCGAGGGGCTCGCGGCCAAGGGTGCTGCCGTGGTCGTCAACTATGTCGGCAACGAGAAGGCCGCCAGGGAAGTGGTTGCCTCTATTGAAGGGAATGGCGGAAAAGCCGTTGCCATCCAGGCGGATGTCTCCAGCATTCCCGACATTCGCAAGTTGTTCGACGAAACCGAAAGGCAGATGGGGCCGATTGACATCGTCGTCGCCAATGTCGGCGTCGCCGTCATAAAGCCGCTCGTCGAGGCCACCGAAGCGGATTTCGATCATGTCTTCGGCGCCAATGCCAAGGGCACCTTCTTCACGCTTCAGGAAGCGGCGCGCCGCGTTCGCGACGGTGGCCGCATCATTGCCGTCTCCACCGGCGGAACCAGGATGTTCTTCACGCAGACGGCGCTTTATCTCGGCAGCAAGGGCGCCGTCGAGCAGTTCGTCCGCGTCCTCTCGCGCGAACTCGGCCCGCGCTCCGTTACCGTGAATGCGCTTTCACCAGGCTTCACCGACACCGACCTGCTCCCCGAACGGGACCGCGCCGTGGCCGCCGGCATGTCGCCCTTCGGCCGGATCGGAGCACCGCACGACGTCGCCGATGTCGCGGTTTTCCTGGCTTCCGACGAAGCTCGCTGGCTGACCGGCGAGAATATCCAGGCCGGCGGCGGAGTAGCCTGACTGAATGGTGAATGGTGAATGGTGAATGGTGAATGGTGAATGGTGAATGGTGAATGGTGAATGGTGAATGGTGAATGGTGAATGGTGACAATTCACCGAAGCGGACGGAACGCAAGAACTACTTCTATTCACTATTCACTATTCACTATTCACTATTCACTATTCACTATTTTACTTATTCACCATTCACTAATCCGCCATCGTCTCCAGGCTGGCAAACCCCTGCGGCGCATCGCCTTCGTCGAATGGCGTCGCCACCTCGACGAAAGTGTCGGGATAGAAGCCGTTGAACCGTGTTCGGAGCGACAGCGAATAGGCGCCGATATGGCCGATCTCGATCCAATCGCCGGTATCGACGGTTTCGGGCAGCCAGAACGGCCGCGACAATATATCGACGGAATCGCAAGTCGCGCCACAGACCTTGAACGGCACGATGGTCTTGTCCTCGCCATTGCGCGAGCGGATCGCCGGATCGGGGATGAAGCGTGCCGGCAGCGTGATCTTGCCGGTCCATGAATCCGACAGCGACGCCCAGATGCCGTCATTGATGTAGAGCCTTTTGCCCTTGCGCAGCAGCACGCGCACGATCAGCGACAGGCAGCGCGCCACGATCACCCGGCCCGGCTCGGCCACCAGCGGCATCTGGTCGAACTGATACTCCTGGAGGTCGCCCGACAGCCGCGACATGATCTGGCCGAGCGACGGCATTTCCGGCTTGCGGCTGTTCGGATCATGACCATATTCGGCGGGAAAGCCGCCGCCGACATCGAGCCCGGCAATGTCGAAACCGACGCGGTTGCGCACCCAGTCGGCGGAGGCCAGCGCCCGCTCATAGGTGTCGGGATCCTCGATCTGGCTGCCGACGTGAAAGCACAGCCCGACCTTGTAGCCCGTCCGGTTCAGCCGTTCGGCCAGTTCGACCGCATTGGCCGGTCCGGCGCCGAACTTCTTCGACAGTTCGTAGGCCGCCGAGCCTTTCGTCTGGATGCGCACGAACACGGTGATGGCGCCCGGATCGATGTCGAGCGCCCGCACCACCCTGGTCAGCTTGGTGACCTCGTCCTCATGGTCGAGCGAAATGACGCGGATGGCGTATTTTTCCAGCGCCAGCCTGATGTCCGACTGCGCCTTCACCGGGTGCATGTAGAGCATCTCGGCGTCCGGCGAGACGGCGCGCACGGCGGCGAATTCGCCGGGCGAGGCCACATCGAAGGCACCGACGCCGGCCTCGACCAGGGCGTTGAGCACGATCCGCTCGCCATTGGTCTTGACCGCATAGGCGGTCTTGCCGGGAAACATGCCCATGAACTGTTTGGCGTCCGCCTTCAGCACCTGCGGGCGGAAGCAATAGATCGGATCGTCCGGGCGAAGCGCCAGCGCTGCCTCGCGGGCATTTTCGAATCGCTGCATGGACGAATCCCTTGACTGAGGCTGCGCACAATTAATCCAAGCTAGCGGCTAATGAAAACAATTCTATGTCTCGCCGCCCTGGCTTCGCGGCGCTACGCCGGTGCTGCAGGCCGGTTATGAGCGAGCTAGGCCATCGCTCAGGTTTCGGGTGGCCCTTGCGGCCGGATCGGGTATGGCGTGAACAGACGCCTGAAGAGCAAGGCATCTCGTCTGGGAGGACGACCAATGGCGATAGCTGCCACCACCACGATGCGCGGTCCGATGGTGCTCAAGGACTGGGCGCAGCTTCTGCTGCTCGGCGCCGTCTGGGGCGGTTCGTTCTTCTTTGCCCGCATTGCGGTGGCGGAACTTCCGCCGCTGGTGCTGGTGCTGTTTCGCGTCACCATCGCTGCGATCGCGTTGCAGCTCTATCTTGCGGTCCGCGGCCCGTCGTTTCGCCTCGCCTTGCCGCATGCCGGCCTGTTCTTCCTGCTGGCGCTCGCCAACAATGTCATTCCTTTCTCGCTGATCTTTGCCGGCCAGACCGAGCTTGGCGCCGGTGTCGCCTCGGTGCTCAATTCGACGACGCCGTTCTGGACGCTGATCCTCGCCAACGCCCTGACCAGCGACGAAAAGCTGTCGTGGAACAAGCTTGCCGGCATCGCCCTTGGTATCGCGGGAACGGCGGTGATGATCGGCCCCGGCCTCGTCGCCGGGCTCGGCGGTCCGGTCTGGGCGAAATTCGCGCTCATCGGAGCGTCGCTATCCTATGCGGCTGCACTGATGATTGCCCGCCGCCTCAAGGGCGTGCCGTCACCGGTCATTGCCGCCGGACAATTGACCTGCTCGACCATCATCATGATCCCGGTCGTTCTGTTCACCTATGATGCCGCCAATCTGTTTTCGGCCTCGCCGCCGGTCTGGGCGGCGGTGCTGGCACTGGCGCTGCTGTCGACGGCCTTCGCCTACATCCTCTATTTCAATCTCGTCGCCTCGACCGGCGCCACCAACGCCTCGCTGGTCACGCTCATCGTGCCGGCCAGTGCCATCCTGCTCGGCTTCCTGTTCCTGGGCGAGCGGCTCGAACTGTTCGAACTCGGCGGCATGGCGCTGATCGCCCTCGGCCTCGTCACCATCGACGGTCGCCTGTTCGGGCGGCGTTAGAGATGGCGCAGCGAAGTTGTCGCTCCCGATCGTGCGCTATTTGGGCGTGATCGCGGGAACAGATGAACCCTGCCATTCCAGACGCCAGATACCGCCTTGCCGGAGATTCTGAACGAGATCGGGAAGGAAGGCGGCAAGGCAGGTCCCGCCGACATGTCTCACGGAAGGATACACAAGACCGCTCGCGGCGTCTTGCTTGCGGAGTTGCTTCGCCAGCGCCTGACCGGCAGGATAGGCTAAGGCGGTATCCGGATCGAGCACCGGGTCCTTGCTGAACTCAGCACCGCGCAGATCGTGAAACGAGCCTATGAAGTCGGCAACGAGCTCCGCGTAGTCGGTGACGTTTTCGAACCGTTCGATCGCGGCAAGCTCGCGCGTCAGATGAAACGAGACCTCGCCGAGCGCGGTTTCCGCATCGAACCCACAATACCAGACGCCCCTGGCATCATCGTTGAAACGATTGCCGCCCGGACGGGTGTAAGCGAACGCCGCATTGATGAAGGTGTAGCCCGGTCTCCCGAAAACCAGTTCGCGCGGATCGAGGTCGGGCAATCCCCCTTGCTGCGCCTGAAGGCGGCCGCTGGTGGCTCCTTCGAGCTCCGCAAGGTCCTCCAAATCTCCATGATTCCTGGCCAACGGCATCAGGACCGGTTCCTTGAGCCTGCCTGTCGAAATCAGCCGGATCGTGTCGCGCTGGGAAATGTCCGCGCGTGATGGGATCTGCATTCAAAGTCCACCGCGCAAAGCGTCGATATGTTGGCGAACCTGCAGCAGCCTCGGAATGCCGCCCTCGATCATCACGTCCAGGGGGCGCCGGCCACCATAAAGAGGCCCTTTGTTCGGCAACCGCACCCATTCATCGGCAAGCCCTTCGGAAAACAGAAGCCGCAGTCCCTTGAAGATGCCGATCAGGGCGCTGATGCGTGTCAGCGAATCCTGGGAGAGAACGCCCTCCCACTCGCCTTTCTTCATGCGGAACCAGGTTCTCTCCGACACGTCGCCAATCAAGGTACAGGTCTCGGTGCTGGTCAGATGCCAGATGTCTGCGAGCCTGACGATGCCGGCAACAGCAGCTGGCGTGATCCGCGCCCGTGCCGAGGCATCCGCCAGATTTGCCGGCAAAGCCTGATTTGCAGGATCGCGAACCGCATAAGCGACACTCATTCCGACCTCCATCACTTGGCAGGCAACATACTGCCAATTGGCAGCATATTCAAGTCCTGGGCTATCCTCGCAACGCGCTGCTGCCCATCGCAGTGCAGCACCCGGTTGGATATGCAAAGGACGCTCCGACGCTTCGAATCTTCAGTCGGTCCGAAAATCGATTTCCGATTTCTGGCGCGGTAGCGCTGCCATTCTCGTTACTGCCCCGGCTTTGCCACAAATTATTCACAGGTCCCGAGCCGGCTTTTGACAAAGAGTTTCAATGCCTAACGGCAAACGGCAGGTCGCAAATTCCACAATCTCGTCGCATTGCAGCAAAGTTTCTGCTTGCCTGTGGCACAAATGACCCTAGACTCTCGCCATAGCTCTTTAAGAGGAGGCTATGACATGGGACTGACGAGGCCGATCAACGCATTGATGATTTGTGCTGCGTTTGCATTCATCGGCGCCCTCATTATGGGCGTTCTTCCATAAGGCCGCTGAGCGGGGGAAGACCAGCACCGAATATTCCAAACCATTGAAAAGGCCGGGCATTTTGCCCGGCCTTTTGCATTTCCCCGATCTTTGACATTTCAAAAAGGAGCTTGCCGCCTTACGCCGCGGCGGATCCCGCCGCCTCGACTTCGTGCGACCTGATGCCGATCATGTGGCAGATGGCGAAGACCAGATCGGCCCGGTTCATCGTGTAGAAATGGAAATCGCCGACGCCGCGCTCGACAAGGTCCAGCACCTGCTCGGCCGCCACGGCAGATGCCACCAACGCATGCGTTTGCGGATCGTTCTGCAGCCCATCGAAACGCTCGGCCAGCCATGCCGGCACCAAGGCGCCGCACCGCGCCGAAAAGTTGGCGACCTGGGTGAAATTGTGCACCGGCAATATGCCCGGCACGATCGGTATGTAGATGCCGGCCCGCCGTGCCCGCTCGACATAGCGCTCATAGAGATCGTTGTCGAAGAAGAACTGGGTGATCGCCCGCGTCGCTCCGTTGTCGGCCTTGCGCTTCAGCATGTCGAAGTCGGTGGCGAAATCCGGACTCTCCGGATGTTTTTCCGGATAGGCCGAGACCGATATGTCGAAATCGCCGGCGCCCTTCAGCGCATCAACCAGTTCGGCGCCATTGGCATAGCCTTCCGGATGCGGCCGGTAAGCCGCGCCGACGCCCTCTGCCGGATCGCCGCGCAGGGCGACGAAACGCTTGACGCCCATATCGGCGAACTCCCGGATCACCGCATCGACCTCGTGACGCGCCGCATCGACGCAAGTCATGTGCGCCGCCGGCGTCAGCGTCGTTTCATTGAGGATGCGCTTGACGGTGCGGGCCGTCCGCTCGCGGGTCGAACCACCGGCGCCATAGGTGACCGAGACGAATTTCGGCTTGAGCGGCTCAAGCCGGGTGACCGTGTCCCACAGCCTTGCTTCCATCTCATCGTTTTTCGGCGGAAAGAACTCGAACGAAACCCTGACCTTGTCGCCGATGTCGGGGCGGCGGGAGAAGCGGAACTGGTTCATCAGGCGGTTTCCCCTATCGGATACGCATTGGCCGGTTGTCTGTCGTTGGAAGGCTCGGCAATCAGCATGCGCCGGTCGCGGCCGAGCCAGAGTTTGACGGTGAGCTTGGCCTCGTTGCCGCCGCGCGGCTCGAATTCCTGGCTGTCCTCAAGGTCGAGGCCGGCCTCGGAAAACCAGTCGCCAATCTGCCGGTCGGAAAAGCCGAGACGCATATGCGCGTGCTCCTCGCGCAAGAACTCCAGCGCGTGCGGCGCGAAATCGACGATCACCAGCCGGCCGGCCGGGCGCAACAGACGCGCCGCCTCGCGGATGGCGCGGGCGGGATCGTCGAGATAATGCAGCACCTGATGGATGGTAACGAGATCAAAGGCGTCGCGTTCGACCGGTGGCGCAAAAATGTCGCCCTGGCGCACTTGCGCATTCGAAACGCCGGCCTTGTCGAGATTGGCGCGCGCCACCGTCAGCATCTCGCGCGACATGTCGATGCCGACACCGCGCCGATAGAGCGGCGAAAATATCTCGAGCAGCCGTCCGGTGCCGGTGCCGAGATCGAGCATCGACTGGAACGGCCGCTTGCCGACGAGCTTGATGAGAGCTGCTTCGACCGCGCGATCCGGCACATGCAGCGAGCGGATATGGTCCCAGCTTGCGGCGTTTACCGAGAAATATTCGGCAGCCCGGTCCTGCCGCTTGCGCTTGACCGCGGTCAGCCGTTCGAGATCACGCTCGACCTGCGGATCGGCGCCGCGGATGCCGGAGACCAGCCTGAGCACGAAATCGCGCGACGCGTCGGAATCCGATAGCCGGAAGAACGCCCACGAGCCCTCCTGGTAGCGGCCGATCAGCCCTGCCTCCAGCAGCAATTTCAAATGGCGCGAGACGCGCGGCTGCGACTGGCCGAGGATTTCGGTGAGGTCGGACACGGTCAGATCGCCGCGCGACAGCAGCGCCAATATGCGCAGCCGGCTGGATTCCGCCGCCGCCTTCAATGTATCTACCATCGTGTCGAGAGCGACATGCATGCGAGCATTCTCTTTGAAAAGATATAAACATATGTTTATGTCGGTTTGGATAGGCTTGCAAGCGCTATGTCGCTTCCGGACAAGAAAATGACGCATGCGTGGCGGATCGCGCAAAAACGGACGCATGATCGGGGCGAGAACCATGTTCGAAACGCGCAGCGGCGAAAAGCTCCTGGAAACCGACCCGGCAACGATGCCGCCGGATGGCCATGTCGTCTTCATCGGCCGCATCGCTTCGCCTTGGATCACGCGGGAGACCTGCCCCAAGAACATGAAGGCAGCGCGGGAGATGGGACAGCCGGCGGTTCTCACGATCGATCCGCTCTATCGGGACGGCCTGCTTGGGCTGGAACGCGCTAGCCACGTCATCATCCTGTCCTGGCTGCACCATGCGCCGCGGCAACTGATTGTCCAGAAACCCCGCCATGCCACGGAGCCAAAAGGCGTCTTTTCGCTGCGCTCCCCTGCCCGGCCGAACCCAATTGGGCTGCATGTCGCCGGGCTGATTGCCGTCGACATCGACACCGGCCGCCTCGATCTCGATGCCATCGACGTGCTCGACGGCACGCCGGTCATCGACATCAAGCCTTATTTCGCCTCGACCGATGCCTTTGCCGATGCGACCATCGCCGGGCGGGACGAGCCAGGGCCGGTGGAGTGATGAGCGCGCCGACCGGCCGCCGCCGCGCCATCGCCAAGGCGCTGACAGCGCTGCTGCCGCTGGCGCCTTATGCCGACATGGAAAAGATCCGTGCCGATGCCGGCGCCGTGCACATGAAGAGCTTGCCGCCGAGCATTGCCGTATGGCTGGCGACGATTGCGCATATTCGCCACGCCCACACCGACTACGAAAAGCTGCTCGCCGAAGGCTATGACCGCGATTCCGCGCGCTTCTTCGTCATCGAGCAGACCAACATCGTGCTGACCCGCTGGCGCGCCACCCGGCTGCTCGATGATGAGGATGAGGCGTAGAGAATGGCAGGCACACGCGTCGAGTTCTGCGCTCTTCACCGCTGTGATTAGCGAAATCGAGAGGTGACGGCCAATCTCCCCCCAAGTGGGGGAGATGTCCGGCAGGACAGAGAGGGGCTGTCCAGGGCGCTGTCCCGCCTCACGTCGGCAACTTCGGAATCTCAAAACAAAAAAACCCGCCTCGGTGGGCGGGTCGTTGGAGCCAATTGGCACCATACCCAAATTAGTAGCATAGCTGCCGGCACAAAGCAAGAACAAAGTTGCTGTGTTTTAGGGAAATCGCTTCAGGTTGGCATCGCGGCTTCATTCCAGCTTGGGTTCCTCGCCCCCACGAAAGTGGGGGAGAGGTGGCTCGGCGAAGCCGAGACGGAGAGGGGGAACCGCGCTCTACGAAGGCCCCCTCTCCGGCCCCGAGGCGGCCACCACACCCACCCCCGCCCGGGGGGCGAGCTA
>NZ_JAMYTK010000048.1:0-18566 GCF_040322355.1 Mesorhizobium sp. M0145 | reverse complement strand
AGGGCGCATCGCGCGGGGCACGCGGCTTCGCGTGGTCGATGCGATTCTCACAGGCGTCCACCAGCCCGGCGAAAGCCATTTCGAGTTGCTGCGCGCCTTTGCCGACGATGCTCTGCTCGCCAAGGCCTCCGCAGCCTTCACCGCGTATCGATACCGCGCGCATGAATTCGGCGATTCCATGCTGCTCAATCGCCAACCGCCGCTTCTATCGCGCGAACAAAATCGGGGCGAGGGGCTCCAGACGAAGCCTCTACTCGAGGCGTGGCTATGATGTCGGCAGGTTCGGTGGCATTCCGGCCGCACCGCGAACGTCAGCTTCGGAGAAGCGCCGGAAAGATCGGCAATTGGCGCGATCGAGGCGATGCGGACTTCGCCTACTCAGCAGTTGCCAGCTCGCGTCAAACGGCTTGGTTGGGTGGCAGTCGGTCATCCGCGTCGGCCTTCGGAAGGAGCAGATCGCCGCCGTGCCACGCCACGTCCCGCAGGTGAACTATTCCCAGATTCACGACCCGTCGTATGCTATCCTTGGCCGATTGGTCTGCTTGAGGAGAATTCTTGGAGAGAAGGCTCGCAGCCATCCTGGCGGCTGACGTGGTTGGCTACTCGGCGCTCATGGAGAGTGACGAGGCAGGGACCTTTGAGCGTCTCAGAGCGATACGCACGGAACTGTTTGAGCCCAAAATAGCGGAACGACACGGACGCATATTCAAGCTCATGGGCGACGGACTGCTCGCCGAGTTCTCCAGCGTGGTGGATGCGGTCGAGTGCGCGGTGGCGCTGCAGAGTAGCTTGGTCGAGCGCAACGCGGATTCCGTCGCGAACGATCGCATTGAGGTGAGAATAGGCATCAATCTCGGCGAAGTAATTGTCGAGGGCGAGGATCGCTACGGCGACGGCGTCAACATCGCAGCGCGCCTGCAGCAACTAGCGGAGCCTGGCGGCATCTACATCTCTGGTAAAGTTGCTCGCGAAGTCGAAAGGAAGCTTCCCTTTGGCTTCGAATCGATGGGCGAGCAGCATGTCAAGAACATCGCTGAACCGCTCCCGGTCTATCGCGTTCGTCGCCAGCGGTTCGTCGCCGACATGCAACAGCTCAGATCGCCTTCGTTGCCCAACAAGCCGTCCATCGCCGTGCTGCCTTTCACCAACATGAGCGGTGATCCCGAGCAGGAGTATTTCACGGACGGGCTGGTGGAGGACCTCATCACGGGCCTGTCGAAGATACCCGGTCTGTTCGTCATCGCGCGGAACTCCACTTTCGCCTACAAGGGCAGAACGCTCGATATCCGGCAGGTCGCAAGAGAGCTTGGCGTCCGCTACGTGATGGAAGGGAGCGTGCGGCGGGCTGCCGACAGACTGCGCATAACCGCACAGCTTATCGAGGGCAAAGATGCAACCCATGTTTGGGCAGACAAGTTCGAGGGCGCGGCGGAAGACGTGTTCGACCTGCAGGACCGATTGACCGAGAGTATTGTCGGGACGCTTGAACCCACCCTGCGGCGCGCTGAGATCGACCGAGCGCGCCGCAAGCGGCCGGACAGCCTTGACGCATATGATCTCTTCCTGCGCGCCTTGCCACATGCCTACGCCAACACGCCGGCCGATACCAACGAAGCCCTGCGCCTGCTGAACGAGGTCTTGAGTCTCGACCCGAACTACGCTTCCGCACATGGCTATGCGGCCTGGGGATACGAACAGCGCTTCCTGCGCGGAGGCTTCCATCCCGAAGACAGGGCTGCCGCGCTGAAGCACGCCAACATCGCAATGGCGATCGGCGCCGACGATCCCCAGGCGCTGTCGATGGGGGCGTTCGTTCACGCCACGATTACCCATGACTACGCACGGGCCATCAGCGCTCTCGATAGAGCTTTGAAGCTAAACCGCAACTTAGCTCTGGCATACGGCTTCAGCGCGATGGTGCACATGTACAGCGAAACCTATGAACGTGCGTGCGATCACGCGTTCAAGGCACTTCGCCTCAGTCCTTTCGATCCCCTGAACTATCATTCGTACCTGGCGCTGGCCTGGGTCCACCTCTTCACTGGCCGGTATGATGACGCGGTGAACTATTCGACGCTGGCGATCCAAGTAGCGCCCGGCTTCAGCGTCCTCTATGCCAGCCTCGTCGCAGCCTATGTCAATCTCGACCGCCTGGATGCCGCACGCGCAGCCGCCTCGCGGCTGTTGGAGGTCGCGCCGGGCTGGACAAACAGCGCATTCGTGCGGATGAGCGTCGTCCGACCAGAACTCATGGAAATGCTGGCGTCGGCCCTGCGAAAGGCGGGATTGCCGGAATGACCGGGCGAAGCAAGCGCAGGCAGGAAGGGCTGTCGAGAACCATGAAGCCGGCGGCTGGCGCGCCGTCGGTGCACCGGCTAGGCGTATCGTTGCGGCGTCTGCAGAAAATGTGCCGAGCGCGGCGAAACGATAATGGCCCGCCTGTGGGACGAGCCTCTGAATCGTGCAGCCGGGCTGCTCATCGTGCCGGATGCGGCGAAGCGGACCATAACCGACATTGCATTCCGCTGCGGCAGGAGAGCCGGAGCGTCGCGCGATCCATGGTCTCAAGAGGCGTGATCTGTGGTATCAAAGACCGGTAAGGGCACGCCGGAGGCGCCGATCCTACCCGCCTCTGACCTGCGGCTTGCGTGTCGCGAATCCTAACTGAGGCCCAACATGGAGCGGAAGCTCGCTGCCATCCTTGCCATCGATGTTGTCGGGTACTCGGCGCTCATGGAGGCGGATGAAGCGGGCACCTTCGACCGGCTAAAACGTGGCCGCAAAGAGCTGTTCGAGCCGGAAATCGCAACACGACACGGGCGAATCTTCAAGCTTATGGGAGACGGCCTGCTGGCGGAGTTCGGCAGCGTGGTGGATGCGGTCGAATGCGCGGTCACGCTTCAACGCGGCATGGCGGAGCGTAACGCGAGCGTCGCCGAAGACCAGCGCTTCGAAGTCAGGATCGGAATCAACCTTGGAGAAGTGATCGTCGAAGGGGACGATCGCTATGGCGAGGGCGTGAACGTGGCCTCGCGCCTCCAGCAACTCGCCGAGCCCAGTGGCATCTGCGTTTCAGAGAAGGTGTCCAAGGAAGTCAGGCAGAAGCTGGCGTTTGCGTTCGAGCCTATGGGCGAGCAGCGGGTGAAGAATATAGCCGAGCCGATATACTGCTATCGCGTAAACCTGCAGCTTCCGAGAGCCGCTCCGGTCGGCCGACTGGCATCGCTGGAATTGCCCGACAAGCCCTCGATCGCGGTTTTGCCTTTCACTAACATGAGCAACGATCCGGAGCAGGAAACCTTTGTCGACGGCTTGACCGAAGACCTGATCACCGACCTATCTCGCTGCGCCGGCCTCTTCGTTATCGCGCGCAACTCGACCTTTGCTTACAAGGGGCGGTCGGTCGATGTGCGTTTGGCCGCGCGTGATCTTGGGGTGCGCTATGTGGTTGAAGGCAGCGCCCGGCGCGCCGCGGGGCGCGTGCGCGTTAATGCGCAGCTGATCGACGCAATCGGCGGCGATCATATCTGGGCCGAGCGCTATGACAGCAGCCTCGAGGACATCTTTGCAGTGCAGGATGAGGTCACGGCCAAGATCGTCGAAGCCCTAGTCGGCCGATTGGCCGGACGGCCGGCGCGCAAACGGCCGACGAGTCTCGAAGCCTATGACCTCTGCGTGCAAGCCCGCGGCGTCAGTTTTCAGACCGGGTTAGGCGCGCGGGAAGCGCGCATGCTCCTGGAAAAGGCGATTGGTCTCGATCCCGACTATGCCGAAGCACATAGCTGGCTGGCCCTCAATCTTTGGCTCGGCTGGCTGTTCTGGGATGAGCCGAAGGAAGCCAACCAGCCTCGCTCGCTCGCGGAAGCGCAGCGGGCAGTGGCGCTCGACCCTAACGATGCCGGGAACCGCTGGGTGCTGGGCATCATACTTGGTCACGAACGGCGTTTCGCGGAATCGGATGCTGAGTTCGAGGCGACCTTCAAGCTCGATCCCAATCATGCCGATGCCTGGGCGATGCGCTCGGATCTCATCACCTTGAGGGGCGACGCGGTCAAAGGCGTCGAATTCGTGAAGCGGGCATTGCGGCTCAATCCGCGCCCACCGGGGTGGTATTATTGGATGGCGGGCCAAGCCTACTATGCGCTCGGCGACTATCAATCCGCGGTCGAGGCTTTACGCAAGCCGGAAACCTACCGCACCACGTCGCGGCGCATGCTAGCGGCAGCCCTCGCGCAGCTCGGGCGCCAGGATGAAGCCCATCAGGAGGCGGAATTCTTCATGATGAGCAATCCCCATTTCAGCATCAGGCACTGGGCAACATCGCAGCCATTCGACGACGAGGAATTGCTCCAGCGCTTCGTCGAAGGCTACCACAAGGCTGGCCTTCCCGACTAAAGGGCGTATCGCTTTGGATCGCCTACTTGCTCTCGTCAGACATAGGCTCGTTTTGGTTGTGAGGGCGATGGCCGTGGGTTCCGATCAATGTCCGTTAAGGGCGGGTTGTGCCCCATTGTGAAGGTGCACTTCATCGGCACCGACAACCAACAACTTTCAAACCGAATCCTTTGTAGCGCTTCCAGGTGAGACGCTAGAATTCGCGGGCTCACGTCGAGCGCTGCGGCTGCGGAGGGCGGCATGGAGAAGAACCATGCCCAACTGGAACAGTGGCCACATTGTCGGTCAGAAGCCTCCTCTCAAGCCGTGCGAGGTCTGGAGCATTAGAACACGACTGCAGGTGTCAGGCGCGGCACGTGATCTGGCACTGGTCAATTTTGCCATAGACAGCAAACTTCGATGCTGTGACCTCGTCACGATCACGGTCGGCGACGTGGCGCTATCCGGCACGTTTCGCGACCGGGCGGTAATCGTCCACCGCAAGACGGGACGACCAGTACAATTCGAGATCACGGAGCAGACTCGAGCTGCCATCAGCGCCCAGCGTCGGGCTCGATCCCAAGCGATACCGAACTCATTCGATGAGGCGTACCAAAGCCGCGCAGATCTACACGAAGACGGGAAACATTCGCGCGGTGCAACTGCTCCTGGGCCATGCGAGAGCACGGTCCGCTATCTCGGCATCGAAGTGGACGACGCTTTGGCGATCTCTGAACAGATCGACCTGTGAAATGAACCTGCGACAACGGACAGAGCGACGCGGGCTGGAAGCGTCGCTTTGTGACCCTGAGCCGCCCTTCATCAGTCCATTTCGCTGCTCGATAACCGACCTTCACCGCAACCAGCGTTCCTGATCCCAACCGGACATTCCAAGCGCTATCTAGCGTCCCGAAAGCTGACGTCCGGCGGGATCGGAAATTCTGACTCGATCCGGTCACCCCCGCTTTGAGCGATCGCTCTAAATCGCGCGGACGGGAGTTCAACGAAGGGGGCGCGTCCGACAGGCTGGCCTGTTTCCTCGCGTTATGCATTATGGAATTCTAAATTATCCGGGCATCAATCTGAGTTTTGAGTTGAAGACGAGCGCCGCACTCTCCTTCGGGTCGTTTACGCTGGTGCCCGCCGAGCGCTTGCTACTGCAGGGCGATCAAAGATTGAAGATCGGCAGCCGTGCGCTGGACATCCTCATCGTCCTGGCGTCGCGGCCCGGCGAAGTCATCTCTAAGGATGAATTCGTCTCGCTGGTCTGGCGGAACACGTTCGTCGAAGAAAACAACCTGCGCGTCCACATCGCATCGCTCCGCAAGATCCTCGGCGAAAGCAGCGACGCTCCGCAATACATCTCCAACATCCCCGGCCGGGGCTACAGCTTTGTGGCCGCGGTTTCTCATAAGACGTCCCCTGTCAGTCTAGAGGGGCAGCCGGCCTTTGGCGGCAAGCCGTCGGTGCCCCGTCTTGCCAACCGAGTTATCGGCAGGGAGGCGGTTCTTGATCTGCTGGAGCGACAGCTGCCGGAGCAAAGGCTGCTTACCCTCGTAGGACCAGGTGGTATAGGAAAGACGACGGTGGCAATCGCGCTTGCGGACCGTCTCAAAGACCACTATCCGGGCGGGACCGCATTTGTGGATCTCGCTGGGATTTCGAACGGAGCACTGCTCACCGCGTCGATTGCCGCCAAGGCAGGCTGTGTGCTCTCGTCGTCTGATCCTCTTGCCGAGCTTGCCAGACAGCTCAACCACCGCTCGATGCTGCTCATCCTGGATTGTTGCGAACATCTGATCGACGAGGTTGCGGTGGTCGCGGAAACCCTGATCGCCGAGACGCAGCAGTTGACCATCCTTGCGACCAGCAGGGAACCGCTTCGTATCCCAGCCGAATGGGTTCTTCGCCTGCTACCCCTGGACTGTCCAGGCACCAACGAAGCGCTCGACGGCCCGGCTGCGCTGCGTTTTCCGGCAGTCCAGCTTTTCGTCGAACGCGTTTCGGCTAGCGTCGGCGGCTATTTCCTGAGCAACGCCGAAGCGCCGGTCGTGGGCGAGATTTGCCGACGGCTCGACGGCATCGTGCTTGCCATCGAGCTGGCCGCCGGGCGTGTGGACACCTTGGGCATTGCAGGCGTCGCGCAATCGTTGCGGAACAATTTCGACATCCTGACGCGCGGACGGCGCACGGCGCTTCCACGCCACCAGACGCTGCGCGCGACGTTGGACTGGAGCTATACGCTGCTCTCGTCGACACAACAGTTCGTCCTTGCCCAGCTTTCGCTGTTCAACCAGGAATTCACGCTCGAAGCGGCGCGCGCCGTTGTATCGGGCGAAGGGGCGATCGATGTGGAAGGCAGTATCGTTGACCTCATCGCGAAATCGTTGGTGGTCGCCGATCGCAGCGCCCATCCCATCCGCTACCGCCTGCTCGACATGACGCGCGCCTATGCGGCGAAGAAGCTTTCGGCATCCGGCTTCGAGAACGAGGCGTCATACAGGCATGCGACCCACTACCGCACCCATTTCGACGATGCCGCGCGACAGTGGCAGGTCGCGCAGGAGCCGGTATCCCCGGAAATCTACAGCCGCGACATCGGCAATCTGCGCGCGGCTCTCGACTGGTGCTTTTCGCCAGCAGGCGAGAGCGCGATGGGCGTTGCGATGACCGTCGCGGCGATCCCATTGTGGTATCAGCTGTCGCTCGTCGACGAATGCCTGTCGCGTGTCCAGCAAGCGCTGGACTGGCTTGAAAAGCAGCCGGAGGCCGACAAACGGAGCCTGATGCAGCTGCATGCGGCATTGGGTTTTCCGCACATGCGCGCGATTTCGGGCCGACCCAGCGGCGCTGAGGCGTGGACGCGCGCGCTCGAGATCGCCCGCAAAGTTGACGACGTGGACTTCCAGTTGCGTGCCCTCTGGGCACTCTGGGTGGATCGAACCAACAGCGGCGAACCCCGCGCCGGGCTCGAGATGGCCGAAGCCTTTCGCATACTGTCGGAGCGGTCGACCGACGACGCCGATCGGCTTATCGGCGAGAGGATGAAGGCCAGGTCGCTGCACCTGCTTGGCGACCAGGCCGGTGCGGAGGACCATGTGCGGCGCATGTTGGCCGCCTATGAAGCGCCGGCTAACAGAGCACACCTTGCGCGCTTTCAATATGAGCAGCGCATTACCGCTCGCATTACGTTGGCGCGTGTGCTGTGGCTTCGCGGTAAGACAGACGAAGCTCTGCGCGAGATAGACGACCTTATCGAAACAGCGATTGCCGCAGGCCACAATCTCACGCTTTGCCACGCGCTGTCGGACGCGGCCTGTCCGGTATCGCTGATGGCGGGTGATCTGGCACGCGCCGAACGCTACACCGAAATGCTGCATCGACGCACGAGAGATCATGCGCTCGATGTCTGGCATGCCTATGCGGAGTGCTTCGAGGGCGACATCCTGATCCGGAGTGGCGAGGCGGCGACAGGCGTCACCCTCGTTCGCGAAGCTCTCGACCGGTTGGATCGCGCGGGATTCTATCTCTATCAAACCGTCTTCCAGTCAATCCTCGCCTCCGGGTTGACGAGGCTTGGCCGGGAACCGGAAGCCATGGCTTTGCTGGATGGCGCACTGTCGCGATGTCAAGTTAGCGGCGAGGCTTGGTATTGCGCTGAGCTGATTCGCCAGAAGGGCGCGATCTTGGCCGGGCAATCCTCGCGCCGGCCCGACGCCCGGGCGCTCTTTGAGCGCGCGATGACGATTGCCCGTGATCAGGGAGCCACAATCCTGGAGCGACGTTCAGCCGACAGTCTTGCCGCGCTAAACAGGCACGTTAGCACCGTTTAGCATCGATTTACTGGTTTACACCGCTCTCCTGCGCGACTGTTTCGGCACCGAACGAAGCACACACTATGCCAAGGAACAGAGCGATGAACTCAACCCGCATTACCTCCTTTCGTCGAACGGTCGTGGCCGGCCTGACCAGCACCGCACTGCTCTCTGTTCTGACAACTGCCGTGCTGGCCACGCCAACAACTCCGGTTCAGCAAAATCAGGCGGCGGCATGCGGCGCCGCTTGCGTGGAGACGCAGACGCTCGATGTTGGCGGCATCGCCTATGCATACCGCTCGATCGGCGTACCCTCCGGAACACCTTTGATTCTCCTCAACCGCTTTCGCGGAACGATGGACGAATGGGACCCGGCATTCCTCGATCACGTCGCCGCGCGCCGACACGTCATCCTATTCGACAATGTCGGCGTGGCTCGCTCCGGGGGAGAAGCTTCTCCTCGCATGAGCGATTGCGCGAAGAACGCCGGGGCCTTCATTGATCAGTTAGGTTTCAAGCAGGTCGACCTGTTGGGCTTTTCATTCGGCGGCCTCGTCGCTCAGGAACTAACGCTTCAGCGGTCCGATCTGGTGCGTAAGCTGATTATTGTCGGCAGCGGCGCGGGCTATGTCGAAGGCGCAAACTTGAGCGACAAGGCGATCGAGGTCGCTACGAAACCAACCAACACCGATGAGGATTTTCTCTACCTGTTCTTCAAGGATAGGCCAACCAGCCAGGCCGCTGGACGTGCTCATCTTGCCCGGCTGCGCGAGCGCAAGGACGCGTTTGCCAAGTTTGTGAACGAAAAGACTTGGAAGGCGATGTTGTCCGCCGGAAGCGACGTCGGCAAGTCGGAAACGTCACTCCTCAATCGAGTTGGCTCGATCCAGCAGCCGGTCCTGGTGGCGAACGGCAATGAAGACGTCATGATCCCGACGTTTCAACCCTACGCCCTGGCGCAGGCGATCCCGAATGCCCGACTGATCATCTATCCGGACTCCGGCCACGCGTTCCTGTTTCAGTACCCGCGTGAGTTCGGCGATGAGGTCATCCGCTTCTTGGGCGATGAGACGCGGCCATGAGCGCCTTCCTATTCTCCGCTTCCTTCACCCGTCGCGACGTGCTTGCGGCAGGCATGGCCAGCGCCGCAGCGACGCTACTGCCGGCGAACCCAACCGAGGCGCTCTCGGCGGAAGCCGCCACCCAAACCAGAAAAGGAAAACAGACCATGGGCTTCATCACCACCAAGGACGGCACCGAGATCTTCTACAAGGATTGGGGGGCGGGCCAGCCGATCGTCTTCCATCACGGCTGGCCGCTCAGCGCCGACGACTGGGACAATCAGATGCTGTTCTTCCTGGAAAATGGCTACCGTGTCATTGCGCATGATCGCCGCGGCCACGGCCGCTCGACCCAGACCGCCACGGGAAACGAGATGGACACCTATGCCGCCGATGTCGCGGAGCTGGCCAAGGCGCTGGACCTCAAGGAAGCCGTCCACATCGGTCATTCGACCGGCGGCGGCGAGGTCGCGCACTATGTGGCGCGCGCCGAACCGGGGCGGGTTGCCAAGGCGGTGCTCATCGGGGCGGTGCCGCCAATCATGGTGAAGTCGGAGAAGAATCCAGGCGGCCTGCCGATCGAAGTGTTCGACGGATTCAGAGCAGCGCTTGTCGCGAACCGCGCTCAATTCTACATCGACGTTCCCTCCGGCCCCTTCTACGGCTTCAACCGCCCAGGCGCGAAGATTTCGCAGGGTCTCATCGAGAACTGGTGGCGGCAGGGCATGATGGGCGGCGCGAAGGCGCACTACGACTGCATCAAGGCCTTCTCCGAGACAGACTTCACCGAGGATCTCAAGAAGATCGACGTTCCGGTGCTGGTCATGCACGGCGATGACGACCAGATCGTTCCTTACGCCGATTCCGCGCCGCTTTCCGACAAGCTGCTCAAGCGTGGCACGCTGAAGACCTATGAGGGTCTGCCGCACGGCTTGTGCGCTACGCATCCCGAGATCGTAAACCCCGACCTGCTCGCCTTCATCAAAGGTTAGCTGGCAGCGAAAGCGGAGACTTGCCGTGAATTCAACCATCACAACTCCGGTGACGGAGGAGTATCTAAAAGGCAGCGACGGCTTACGGATCTTCGTCCGCTCGTGGCGGCCTTCATCCCGAGCGAGCGCGGTCGTGGTGATCTGCCACGGCGTGAACTCGCACAGCGGCCAGTACTTCTGGGCCGCCGAGCAGATGGTCGCCGGCGGCTACGCCGAGTACGCTCTCGATCTGTGCGGTCGAGGAAAGTCCGATGGCGAGCGATTCTTCATCGAGAACGTCGCCGAGTACGTCGACGACCTGTCGATGCTGGTGCAACTCGCTAAGCGTCGCGAGCCGGGACTGCCTGTCTTCTTGTTGGGACACAGCGCAGGCGGTCGGTCGGCACGGCACGGGGCGGGTGGCAAAGGCTATACTGATCAGTGCGATACCACCGCTTCGGCTGAAGACGGAAGCGAACCCCCCTCGGCGCGTCGATCGAAGCATTCGACCAGGTGCGCGCCAGCGTGCAAGCGGATCGCTCGCAGTTCTGGAAGGATCTTAGTCTTTCCTTCTATGGCTACAACCGCCGGGCGCGAAGATATCGGAAGGACTCCGCGCGTCATTCTGGCTTCAGAGCATGATGGCCGGCTTCCCGGCATCCTATCTCGGCATCAAGTCCAGTCCGAGACAGATCTCACCGAGGATTTGAAAAAGATCGACAACCGACGCTCGTCCTGCACGGAGACGACGACCAGATCGTCCCGATCGCGGATTCGGCGCTGCTGTCGGCGAAGCTTGTGAAGAATGCGAAACTGAAGGTGATCAAAGGTGCACCGCACGGTTTATGCACGACACACAAAGACGAGGTGAACGCGGAGCTCCTCGCCTTCATACGCCAAACGGCCTGACTCCCCGCCTCCTCCCCACAGGCCGTTGACTGCGCTACGCGGGCAACCGCGTGCCCGCGTAGCGCCTTTCCTCAACAATCCCGGCAGCCGCCGGACAAAGGAGATCAAATGTTCACTTTCAATACTCGCCGCACCGCGCTGGTGTTTGCTGCTGCACTGCTTTCTTCGACCCCACTGCCGATGATGGTCAATGCCCCTGCAAGTGCCGCGGCTGAGACCGTGGACTCGACCACCCACTACCACACGGTCAAGATCGGTGGCGTCGACGTTTTCTATCGTGAGGCAGGGCCGGCGAACGCGCCGGTTGTGCTTCTGCTTCACGGCTTCCCGACCTCTTCACACATGTTCCGCAATCTGATCCCGGCGCTTGCCGACCGCTATCACGTGATCGCGCCCGACTACCCGGGATTTGGCGAGAGCGCGGCACCTGATCACACCAAATTCGCGTACACCTTCGCTCACTACGCCGATCTGGTGGATGGCTTGCTCGGGCGACTCGGCGCGAACGACTACGCGATGTACGTCATGGACTATGGCGCTCCGGTCGGATACCGGCTCGCGCTCAAACATCCGGAACGGGTAACCGCCTTGATCGTGCAAAACGGCAACGCTTACGAGGAGGGCCTGAAGGAATTCTGGGATCCAATCAAGGCCTATTGGGCGGACGGTTCGGCCGCGCATCGGAAGGCGCTGAGTTTCCTTGTCACGCCTGCCATCACGAAATTCCAATACACGGACGGCGTAGCCGACGTTTCCCGGATCGACCCGGACAATTGGGGACATGACCAGGTGCTGCTCGACCGTCCCGGCAACAAGGACATTCAGCTCGATCTCTTCCACGACTACGGCAGCAACGTTCCACTCTACCCGAAATTCCAGGCATTTTTCCGCGAGCGCAAGCCGCCGATGCTGATCGTCTGGGGCAAGAACGACAAAATCTTCCCCGCCGATGGCGCCGGCCCATATCTTCGTGATTTGCCAGGAGCCGAGCTTCATTTGCTGGATACCGGGCATTTCGCGCTCGAAGACAAGCTGGACGAGATGGTTCCGCTTATCCGGGACTTCCTGGGCCGCAAGGTGGCTACTAACTGAGCCGGCGTCAGCCGCGATCTGAGCGCTGGCGGCGTTACGGCCGCCAGCGGATGGCCGCGAAAACGCACAAACACGACATGACGCACATCAAGGATGAACAATCATGTACGCCCGCCAGCATTTACTTTCGCGTCGCGGCTTTTGCCTGTGCTGCCTGGCCGCTTCCGCCGGCGCTGTAACCGGCGGCTGGCTTACACCTCGCGAAGCATTTGCCGAGGCACGCGGCATCGTCAGCCTGATCAAGGACGGTGCCGCCGTATCGCCCATAGGCACCCACAAATTGCGTGGCAACGTGAGTGTGCTTGAGGGTTCCGGCGGCAACGTCGCGGTCCTCACTGGACCCGACGGCAAGGTGCTTGTCGATGCCGGCATCGGCGTTTCCCGCCCTCAAATGACGAGGGCGCTCGCCAATCTCGGCCCCGAGCCGATCACACATTTGATTAACACGCACTGGCATTTCGATCACACCGACGGCAATGCATGGCTGGGCTCGGCCGGAGCGAAGATCATCGCTCACGAAAACACCCGCAAATATCTCTCACAGACCCAGCGCGTCGAGGAATGGGACTATAACTTCCTCCCATTGCTCCCGGATGGACTACCAAGCGAAGTGTTCGCCGACAGGCGCGATCTGCAGCTCAATCGGGCGTCAATCGCACTGAAACGTTGCGGCCCGGCGCACACCGACAGCGACATCTCCGTCACGTTTGGCGAAGCAGATATCGTCCATGTCGGTGATACCTATTGGAACGGCATTTATCCTTTCATCGACTATTCGACGGGCGGCAGCATCGATGGAATGATTGCTGCGTCCGACGCTAATCTCGCCGCGACAACCGGCAAGACGATCATCATTCCGGGTCACGGCCATCCGGTCAGCAACCGAGCGGAGCTCCAAGACTTTCGCGACATGCTGGTCGCGATCCGGGAGAATGTCGCGAAGCTGAAGCGGCAAGGACGAACGCGCGACGAAACCGTGACGGCTAAACCTACCGCTGCGTTCGACGGCAAGTGGGGCAACTTCGTAATCGACCCCGGTTTTTTCACCCGGTTGGTCTACGAGGGGGTGTGAACGCCAAAGCTCAATTCGATGGATCTGCTCAGTTGAAACCTGAGCGCCGTCAATGAGGTTCGGCCGCCAGCCGCAGGCTGGGACCACACACTGCCTCTATTCATCGCCGTCGCGACCAACTTGGATCAGGAGATTTCGTAATGGGCAAGCTCAACGGAAAAGTCGCAGTGATCACCGGCGCAACGAGTGGCATCGGTTTGGCCGCGGCAAAACGGTTTGCGGCGGAAGGCGCCCGTGTATTCATGACCGGCCGCCGCAAAAGGGAACTCGATGCGGCGATCAACGAAGTTGGCAATAATTCGCGAGGCATTCAGGGTGACGTAGCGAACCTAGCCGATCTCGACTGCCTTTTTGAGATCGTGAAGGATGAAGCCGGCGCCATCGACATTCTATTCGCCAACGCAGGTGGCGGGGAATTTTCCGCTCTCGGCGCTATTACGGAAGAGCATTTCGACAGAACTTTTGGAGTCAACGTAAAAGGCACGCTCTTCACAGTCCAGAAGGCGCTGCCGCTTCTCAGGGACAATAGCTCGATCATCCTTACCGGATCGACCGCTGCGACGACCGGCACGCCTGGGTTCAGCGTCTACGGCGCCAGCAAGGCAGCAATCCGCAACTTCGCGCGCAGTTGGATTCTTGATCTGGCCGGCCGAGGGATTCGCGTCAATATACTTGTCCCTGGCGCCACCTCTACTCCCGGCTGGCACGAGCTCGCGCCATCCGAGGAGGCCCACAATGAGATGATCCGGTTCGTGTCGACAAGAACGCCGTTAGGGCGTCTCGCTGACCCCGACGAAACCGCAAGCGCAGCCCTCTTCCTTGCTTCCAGCGACAGCAGCTTCGTCACGGGAAGCGAGCTGTTTGTCGATGGCGGCTCCGCGCAGATCTAAGTTTCAGGTTACGTCGTTGGGACCGTGACCAACCGCTTACCAATCGAAACACAGACTGAAAGGAGAAAGATCATGCCTGAACAACGCCCGCCGCTGCCGCCATTCACCCGCGAATCCGCCATCCAGAAGGTTCGCGGTGCAGAAGATGGCTGGAACAGCTGCAATCCCGAACGCGTGTCGCTCGCCTATACTGTTGAAAGCTATTGGCGCAATCGGTCGACTTTTGTGCAGGGACGCGAGGCTATCGTCGCCTTCCTGGCCGGCAAGTGGGTGCGTGAACTGGATTATCGGCTGATCAAGGAACTTTGGGCCTTCACGGACAATCGCATCGCCGTTCGCTTCGCCTATGAATATCACGACGATTCGGGCAACTGGTTCCGCGCCTATGGCAATGAAAATTGGGAATTCGATGAAAACGGCCTGATGCAAAAACGCTTTGCCTGCATCAATGATTTGCCAATTCAGGAATCAGAATGCAAATTCTTGTGGGACCGCTCCGGACCACGTCCGGCCGATTATCCGGGCCTGTCGGAGTTAGGATTGTAATCTGCGCCTAAGACCATCACCGTACGTCCGGACGTCATTCCGGTCCTTGCCGAGATCTTCCTCGAACATGGCTTCGAAGGCGCGAGCCACCATCGGCCAGAAGACCGGACTCGGCAACGGGCCGACCTTTCCGTCCCGGTCGGCAACCAGTGCGTGACGACGCCACCGCCCTTTCGCTCTTCCGGGAAGCGCGGAAATCTCGAAGTTGGAACCACGGATCTGCCAGATCGTCCGGGTTCTCGTGCCATCTAGCCAACCATCTAGCGGCTCGCAGGGAGCAATGAATGGCCCACAAATTCGCCGAAATCGCGTTCACTGACGCAGTGAAGTCCGTGCAGCAAACGATGGGCAGCCGCAGCGGTTATGCCCGCCGTGAAGCCGGCTCCGATATTAACGGCCAGCTTGGGCCAGATGAGATCAAGTTTGTCGCCGAGCGCGACAGCTTCTACATCGCTTCGGTCTCCGAGATCGGATGGCCCTACGTGCAGTTCCGTGGTGGGCCGGCTGGATTCCTGAAGGTTCTTGACGGACAGACTCTGGGCTTTGCGGATTTCCGGGGCAACCGGCAGTACATTACTGCCGGCAACGTCGCCGAGGACGACCGTATTTCGCTGTTCCTGATGGACTATCCGAACAGGCGCCGTCTCAAGATCTTCGGTCGAATGCATGTCATCGGTACCCGAGATGATCCGGCGCTCACGGCAAGACTGACAATCGCGGATTATGCTGCAGTGGTCGAACGAGTGATGCTCATCAAGGTCGAGGCCTTCGACTGGAACTGCCCGCAACACATAGCGCCCCGCTTTACCGAAAACGAGATTGCGGCGGCTTTCGCGGCTCACCGGGAGGGCAATGCCAAGAATTGCGGACCGGCATCGTAGCGAACCCATTGAGGAGTGGACGGATGCAGGACAATTCCCAGACGTCGGAAGCGCCGATCTTTGGCGTAGTTCTAGCCGCCGGCGAGGCGCCCAACTTCAGCCCTGGCGGCGCAGTCCGCATTCTTACCCGCTTTCCGATGGGCCACTACCGCGTACCCACTTATCTGCGCGGCAAGAAAAGCTCGTCGAGATCGTCATCGAGCCGACAGCCGTGGATAACGAGGAAGAAGGTTACGGCACTTTCCGATTGGAGCAGCGCTCAGAGACCGGTTCGATCTGAGCGATGTCGGCGATAGGTTCGAAATCATGTCTCAAACCACCAACCGGATCTTCGGTGCGCGTCACGATCAGGCTTTTCCCACGCTGGCTGAGGCCGACATCGATTGCATGCGCCGGTTCGGCGAGACCAGCGCCTATGCCGCCCGCGAACACATCGTCACGGCCGGCGATGTGGCGCCCGGCTTGATCGTCGTCCTGTCGGGTAGAGTGGAGATCACCCAGGATGGCCGGCTCGGCCGGCGTGAAACGATCGTCACGCATGGTCCAGGCAGCTTCGTAGGCGAACTGGCGCAGCTTTCGGCTCGCCCGTCGCTGGTCAATGCCGAGGCGGCCGAGCCCGTGGAGGCGTTCGTCATCGCCTCGCAGCGGCTGCGCGACCTGATGGTGCAGGAGGCCAATCTCGGCGAGCGCATCATGCGGGCGCTGATCCTGCGCCGTGTCGGGCTGCTGGAAAGCGCCACCAGCGGACCAATCATCATCGGACCCGTCGACAATAGTGATGTATTGCGGCTGCAGGGTTTCCTGGCCCGCAGCGGCCAGCCGCTCCGCGTGCTTGATTCCGGCAGCGATCCTTGCGCGAAAACCCTGGTCGAGCGCTTCGAGGTCGACCCTCACCATCTGCCGATCGTGCTGTGTCCGAACGGCCAGCTGCTGATGAACCCGAGCGAGAAGGACCTCGCCCGCTGCATCGGCCTGTTGCGGCCGATCGATGCCGACAAACTGTACGACTTCGCCATCGTCGGCGCCGGACCGGCGGGGTTGGCTGCTGCGGTCTATGCGGCTTCCGAAGGGCTGTCGACGATCGTGCTCGATTGCCGGGCTTTCGGCGGGCAGGCCGGCGCCTCCTCGCGCATCGAGAACTATCTCGGCTTCCCAACCGGCATTTCGGGTATGGCGCTGATGGCGCGTGCCTACAATCAGGCGCAAAAATTCGGTGTCGAAATGGTGATACCGGACGAGGCGAAGCTACTGAGCGCCGGAACCGACGGTGCACGTTACACGCTTGATGTCGGCGACGGCGAGACCGTGCGGACAAGCACCGTTGTGATCGCCAGCGGCGCGCGATATCGCCGCCTCGATATCGCCAATCTGGCGCAGTTCGAGGGATCGTGCGTGCACTATGGGGCGTCGCCGATCGAAGCACGGCTTTGCCAGGGCCAGGAAGTGGCATTGGTCGGCGCCGGCAATTCGGCCGGACAGGCGGCAGTCTACCTGGCCAGCCACGTGCGCAAGGTGGCGCTGCTGGCGCGTGGCGGCAGCCTCGACGCCAGCATGTCGCGCTACCTGGTCGAGCGCATCAAGGCACAGTCGCGATTTCCCCCCCTGATTGCGCTGCCGGTCTTCATTCTGCACGGCACGGCGGACAAGGCGACGAAGCCGGCCGGCAGCCAACTGTTTTTCGACATTGTGGGCTCGTCCGACAAGACGCTCAAGTTCTATCCCTCCCACTTTCACGATCTGCTGAACGATCTTGGCCGCGCAACGGTCATGTCGGATGTGCTGGCATGGATCGGGGCGCGTTTGCCGGTCGAGCAGACCTCTGCCGCAGCAGGTTGACGGTTCACGAGGCTCACGGGTGGAGTAAAGCAACGTGTCTCCGGAAGCGCCAATTCGCATTGCTGTCATGCTCAGTCCCGCGTCCGGCGACGGTTGTGTTGAGTTCTCTCGGTTCCTTGCCGTCTACTACGCGCTTCTGGATGCGGGCGCTGAAATGCTGGTTGCGTCGGTATCAGGAGGCTATCCCTGGCCAACGCGGCCCAAACGACCCGGCGGGGAAGGCAGCGAACTGGCGGCGCGGTTTCGAAGCGACCGGCATGCTCGCGATGATCTCGCAAACACGCTTACGTTTGGCCAAGTCTTCATCGAGGATTTTCATGGTGGCTTCTGCGTCGGTTTGCCGGGCCCCATCTGGAGCAGCAACGATGACGGCTTCGCGGGGTCGCTGATCGGTCGATTTCTTCAGGCCGGCAAACCGGTTGCAGTCCTCCCAAGCCTGTTCGACATCCAACCGAAAGGCACGGGTGGCGGCCTGCTTATAATCGGCGACGGCGATTGGCCGCCGTCGCGGGCCGTTCATGCGCTCTTGGCTTCGGTTCCGAGGCTATCTGAGAAAGAGAGGACTCTCCCATGACGCTCCACAGACGCAGTTTTCCTAGCGGTGCAGCGGGACTTGTCAGCAGCGCCATGTTGCCGCGACCTGCCCGATCCGCCCCGCCGCATCAGATCCAGCATGGCGACTTCCACGTCACGGTCCTGAGCGACGGACATTTCGCTTTACCCGCGGAGATCGTAGCGCCTGATGCGACGCCTGCCGAATGGACTGAAATCGAGGCGAGGCTGGGTGGAAGCGCAGGCGTTGTTGAGGCCAAATGCAACATCCCGCTCATCCAGACAGAAAAAGACCTTTTCCTCGTCGATCTTGGTGGAGGCGGCAAATTCCAGCCGACGGAAGGGCAGCTTAAGAATGCGCTTTCGGCCGCGGGACACGATCCCGGGGCTGTCACCAAGGTTTTGCTGACGCATGCACATCCCGATCATCTCTGGGGGATGTTGGGAGCGGCCTGCAAGCCGCGCTTCCCTAATGCCACCTACTAGAGCCTTTCACGTTTTGATGGAAGCGTAGCCGGCGTTTGCGAAGTAGTTGTTGCATTCGGTTGCCTCGATCGTTTCAACGAG
>NZ_JAMYTK010000047.1:0-18692 GCF_040322355.1 Mesorhizobium sp. M0145 | reverse complement strand
CGCTAAACACGGGGGCTGCGCGGCGGACACGCCGACGTCACCGCAATGCCACGCCATTTTGCAGAACTTGACGCACACAACTCCGTTGAACCCGTTGGGCGGCTTGCTAGTCTGCCAAGCTCCTAACAGGGATAGCAACCTGGAATGAACACAGCACTGCTTTTGATGGCTCAGTATGGTGGCAAGGCCATCATCCCGATCGATGAGGTCTGCCGAGACTATTTCTCCCACCTGACGCCGCCGAAGTTGGTCCGAAAGATTTCCATGTGGGAAATTGCCCTTCCGCTCGTGCGGATCGAGGACAGTCAGAAGTGTGCCAAGGGCGTCCATCTCGCCGATTTGGCCAAATACCTTGAGTTCCGGACTGAGGCTGCGAGAAAGGAAATGAGGGGTCTCACGGAGTAGCGAGGGAGCGTGAATGAGGTTTCGTTCAGCCCTGCCGTACACAGCCGCCCGCGGCTTATGGCCTGATGAGCGACGAACTGGATCAACCGTTTCAAGGCCGGTACTGCATTTGGTACAGCACCACTTCAACAAAGACGCGTAATCGACTGTCTGAACTGCATGTTTGCTGGGACTGCGTCCCATCTGATGTTGGACACGATGGTACAACTTTGCAGTATCAAACGAGGCTTTTCGCGAAATGATCCTACAGAACACGCACGTGTCCCTGCGACGAGCCGAAGCAGCGCACCGGCTGCGTGGAACACGCTGACGGGAGGGGCCTGAAAAAGAAGATTATTAGTCGGCTGCCGAGGTCATTATGAATTCAAATGCCGTCAGCTATTTGTACAGTTCTGGCTTACTCATTGCGCCAATAACTGCCTTTCGCCCTTCTGATAGTGATTGCAGACCCGCCTCGGCAGCGATTGCAGCCCGGTATCCGTCCAGCAGCTTGCTCCGGCCGGAATTCCGCTGAGTATTGAATGGATCCAGGCCTGGGCCTGCAGGCGATAGGCATCGGTGAAGCGAGGACGCCAGTCCGCGGGATAGGCCGTTCCTCGCGACAGACCCGAATTGATCTCGGTGCGCAGGGGCGAAAGCAGCGAGACCGTTGCGGTGGAAGCGTAAGCGCCTCGCGGATCGCCTATGGATTTGGGCTTGACGTTTTCCGGAATCGCCAGGGCATGAGTTCCTCGATCTGGGTTTGCGGATGGCCGTTGATGATGGCGTCGAGGGTTTCGGCGAGGTAGGCGACCGGGTTGACGTCGTTGAGCCTGCAGGTGGCCACGATGGAGGCGAGCAGCGCCCAGTTGTCGAACGTAGTGCTGTGCTGCGATTGTCGACAGTGTCCCAGGAGCCTCTTAGGGACTATTGCCTCCAACGATCCGTTGCTTTCCCCACCCCAACTTTCAAAATTGTGGTAAAGTCTCGACGTTGTTATTGGCTTTGAGCGAGCGGTGTGAGGGCGCTGGAGGCTACCATGCACTTCATTAAGCTCCTGGTTGGCTCAGCAATATTGACAGCATCGGGGGCAGCGTTTGCGGCAGAGGAGGTGTCTGTCGAGAGAGGACGGCTGGTTTCCATCATCGGCAGCTGTCACGACTGCCATACTGACGGCTACAGGGAAGCCGAAGGCGCACTCGACCCCACCAAGGCATTGAGAGGGAAAGTAATAGGTTGGCGGGGGCCGTGGGGCACAACGTATGCAAGCAATCTGAGATGGAGCGCGCAAGACCTTAGCGAAGACGGGTATGTAACCTACATCAAGACACTTCGCACATTGCCGCCGATGCCTTGGTACAACGTTCGCGTCATGCCGGAGAGCGACATTCGGTCATTCTATCGATATGTGAAGTCGCTCGGTGATCCCGGCGCCTTCCTCCCGAGAACGGCGAGACCGGGGGAAGAGCCGAGGACGCCCTTCGTCACGCTGGAGCCACCGCAAATGCCGACACCTTGTTCACGCGACCTGGACTGCGGCGTGGGCGAAGTTTGCTCGGCCGCACCAGTCCGCCAATGCGTTAAGAAGTAGGCACCGTGGGCAGCGGCCCTCTTAAGACAGCCGACCCCAATTACGCGGTAGGGCGAAACCTTAAGTTTCGGAATAGTAGCGAACGCCGCCCTCGGGCCAGACGTCAAGTCAGACCGTCAATGATAAAACTTAGGGTGAGCGCCTCGCGGATCGCCTGTGGATTTGGGCTTGACGTTTTTCGGAATCGCCAGGGCATGAGTTCCTCGATCTGGGTCTGCGGATGGCCGTTGATGATGGCGTCGAGGGTTTCGGCGAGGTAGGCGACCGGGTTGACGTCGTTGAGCCTGCAGGTGGCGATGGAGGCGAGCAGCGCCCAATTTTCGGCCCCGACTTCGTGACCTGCAAACAGGGCATTTTTTTCTGGTCAGGCATACTGGCCTGATCGCGTTTTCAACCGGGTTGGTGTCGAGTTCCAGGCGGCCATCGTCCAGGAAGCGGGTCAGGCCTTGCCAGTGGCCGAGCCCATGCCGGATGTCTTCGGCCAGGCCAGAGCCGGAGGAGATCATCGATAGCTGCTTTTCGAACCATGGTTTCAGGGCAGCGATGATGGGCGCGGAATGCTCCCGTCGGGCGGCAAGCCGGGCTTGAGGTGATGCGAGCATCCGCGCGTGATCCGCACCCATTACCCTACGCCGATAATTCCAACGCGTATACTCAAGTTGACCTCCGTATTATTCCAATGCGTTCAGTCAAGCCAGCCGGTTGTCCGGGCTTTTCCGGCCTCGTGCGAGTCGGCGGCCGCCTGGATGAATTTCACCCAGCGCAGCCCGTCGAGCACGTTCGGAAACAAGATCGTGACTGCCTCCGCATGAACGGTTGCACGGTACAACGCGGTACGCGATGCCGTTTCGTGAGAGGCTTCTCGCAATGAATCCTGGCCGGCTCCGCGGGCGAAAGCGCGTCAGAGAAGCAGCCGCTGGTCCGTTGTAGGCAAGATGCGGATCATATCCGCAGTAGGATGAACCTGCCGTGCCGGCGTGTCTATCTTCTGAGGCTGACCGGTGCTGGCGGCGCGCTCAATGGCAAGCAGGGCGCGCACGTCGGCAAATCCTTCTCCACCGTCGGCTTCAGGCGGTTGTGCATTCAGGATGCAGTCGGAGAAATACGCGGTCTGTCCGGCGAAATGGTCTGTCTGCGGGAACGTCTTTTCGGTTCTGATGTCGCCATGCCGAAGCTTCATTTGCACGGCAGTCTCGAAACGGAAGCCAGGGTCGGCCGTTACGCTCCCCTTCGTTCCGGCCACGTGGTAAAAATCCGAATTGTCCGCGCCGAAGCTGGCAATGAACTGTGCAAGCCGGCCCTCGGGGAAGCGCAACGTCACGGCAATGCTTTCCTCTACCTCCCCGACTGAGGCGCTGCCGAAACTCCTTACCGCGACTGCCTCGATCGGCTCAGTGGCAAAGATATGGCGCGCGGCATTCAGGCAGTAGACGCCGATGTCCTGCAAGGGACCGCCCCAATAGGCGGCCTTGAGGCGGTGATTGTCGGACGACGCTACGAAGGAGAAGACCGCGGCAAAGATGCGGGGATCGCCGATCTCACCGCTGCGGATGCGCTCCAGCACCTCGACAGTGCCGGGCTCGTTGTGCAGCCGATACGCCGTCATCAGGTACGCTCCGCTCTCATTGGCGGCGGCGATCATCGCCTCGCATTCCGCCTCGGTCGTGGCCAGCGGCTTCTCAACGAGCGCGTGCTTGCCGGCTCTCAGGGCTCGGATCGCATAGTCGGCATGCATGGAGTTCGGCAATGCCACGTAAACTGCATCGGCGACGTCCGATGCGAGCATCTGGTCGTACTGCTCATAGCTGAAGACGTGTTCCACGCCGTAGAATTCGGCGAGCTTGGCGGCGTTTTTGGCCGAGCCGCTGACGATCGCCGTGATTGTCGAGTTTCCGGTCTGGGACACACCGGGCATAAAGGCTTCCTGTGTGATCCAGCCCGCGCCCACCACGGCATATCGTATCTTTCTCAATTGCTCCTCCCGAATGGGATCACTCCCGGCACTCGTCTAAAAATGGTCACGCCGTGGCCAGCGGAGCGTCTCTGAGGCCTGACGGCAGCGGTCGATTTGAGCCAGTCGCTCGATGGGTCTGTTGTCGCCTCTCAGGGGCAAAGGCGGGCAAGAGTCATCCCTCGCCCGCCGCAGAGTTGCGCCCCCCGCCTACTTTCCGATGCAGGTGTCGGCGGTTTCGGGGGTGCAGACGTCGAGACCGGTGTAGGTCGGGTCGGCCGGCGCGGGCTTGCCGTCCTTGATGTCCTTCAGCGCCAGCATGGTCTTGTAGCCCATTTCGAACGGCCGCTGTCCGACCTGGCCGAGCGACAGGCCTTCCTTCATCTGGTCCATCTGCACCGGCAGCGTGTCGGCGACGACCAGAGCCAGCTCCTTCTTGGCGATCTTATCCTTGTACGGCTCGACCGCAGCGCGATTCGCATCCGGTATGAATTGCGGAAAGCCGCCTGTCGGCACGAAGGCGTCGAGGTTTGGCGTCTTCGCCATGAAGTCCTGGAACTGCTGAACCGACAGAGGGAAGTCGTCGTTGGTATAGAGAGGGCAGCCCGGTGCTTCCGTCCAGCCGTTCTGGCCGGTCAGGGCATCACCTGGCGAGGCGGCCGACTCCTTGCCGGCCAGCGTATCGCGTATACCCTTCATGCGCTCATTGTGGTTGGCCGCGGCAGCTCCGCCCGACTGGATACAGATGGTGCCGCCTTTCGGCTTGATGGTCTGCACGATCTTGGCGAGGTTGACGCCAATTTCGTAATTGTGCGTGCCGATATAGGCGACACGCAGGTCCTTGTTCTCCGGTAGCACATCCGAGTCCCAGGTAAGCACGGGAATGCCCGCTTCCTTGGCGGCCTGAAGCGCGACGGCCATTGCCGCGGCGTTCGACGGGGCGACGGCGATGCCGTCGACCTTCTTGGCCACCAGGTCCTGCACGATCTGCACCTGCTCCTCGCCGCCGCCATGCTCGCCGGGGCCGATATACATGCATTCGATCGCGCCGCTGGATTCGGCTTCGGCCTTCTTGCAGCCGTCACGAGCCTGGTCGAAGAAAGGATTGTTCATGTTCTTCGGCACAAGGGCGAAGACGTATTTCTGCTGGGCATAGGCCTGCCCTGCCATCAGCGCGGAAAACGCCACGGCCGCCGTCAGAATGTATTTTTTCACCTGTTCCTCCACTTTGTTTTGACGTCCACTATCCCCGACGGCTTGCGGCCGCCGGATTCTATTTGCGCTTCCAGGTAAACATACCCTCCAGCGTCGCCCGCAGCGACTTGCCCGAGGTCTGCATGCCGAGAAGCACGGCAAGAATGATGAAGGCCCCGACAAAGGCGCCCTGCCAGTTCGAATCGATCCCGGCCATCAGCAGCGCGTTGCGGATGACCTCGAGGAAGGCCGAACCGATCACAGCGCCAAACGCGGTTCCGTAGCCGCCCATCAGGCTGGCCCCCCCGATGACGGTGCCGGCGATCACCCTCAACTCGTAGCCGGTTCCCATCGCGTTGATGGCCGAGCCGCTGTAGCCGAGCAGCAGCAGGGACGCGATCGATGCGGTAAATGCGCAGAAGACATAGGCCTGGAATTTGATCCAGTCGACGGGGACGCCGGTCATCCGCGAGGCGTTCTCGTTGCCGCCGATCGCGAAGAGGTGGCGCGCCCAGGCGGTGAAAATGAAGACGGAGCCGACGATGAGCGCGAGGATCACCATCACCCAGAACTGCGAGGACAGTTCCGGGATCCAATGAGGCACCCAGCCGTCAGGCGTGTGCCTCGGCCATTTGGCCTGGCCGATGGCCTTGACGATCGGCGCATCGGGTCCGAACTGGTAAAGCATCTGGTTGCCGGACAGCACGACCGCCAGCGAGCGCGCGATCGACAGCATGCCTAGCGTCACCACGAAGGACGGCATGCCGATATAGGCCACGAAGAAACCGTTAAAGGCTCCGCAGGCGATGCCTGCGAGCAGACCCGCGCCAAACGCCACATACCAAGGCTGGTGCCAAGTGAGCAGCAGGCCGGCGACGATCGCGACCAGCCCCATCACCGAGCCGACCGACAGATCGATGCCGCCGGTGATCAGCACCACCGTCATGCCCAGCCCCATGATGGCGATAGGTGCAAAATTGCGGGTGGTGTTGGTAACGTTGTCGACCGTGCCGAAGCTGGGCTCCAGCCACGTCATGAAGACCACCAACACGAAAAGCGCGATCGCGACCCAGAAGGCCTGGCTGGCGATCATCTTCTGGAAAACGCTCTGCTCTATTATGCCGACCACATCACCGATGGACGCATGGCCTTCCTTCAGCATGTCGCTCTGGCTATGCATCACGGATCGCTCCCGTAATTAGGCCGGTGATCTCCTCCGGCGATGTCTTCTCCGTCGCCTTGTCGGCCACTTTCGAGCCGCGTCTCAGCACGATGATGCGGTCGCAGACCGCGAACACATCGGGCATGCGGTGGCTGATCAGCATTACCGACACATTTTGCGATTTGAGCCGCCGGATCAGCTCCAGCACCTCGGCTACCTGGCGGACCGAAATCGCCGCGGTCGGCTCATCCATCAGCACGAGCTTGGAGTTGGATAGCCGGGTGCGGGCAATGGCGACCGCCTGCCGCTGGCCGCCTGACATTTTTTTGACCAGATCGCGCGGCCGCGTCTCCGACTTCAGCTCCGCGAACAGTTTTGCCGAGCGGTTGATCATCGCCTGCTTGTCGAGCACTCGGAGCGGCCAAAACCCCTTCTTCATCTCGCGGCCGAGAAAGACATTTTGGGCGGCCGTCAGATTGTCGGCCAAGGCCAGATCTTGATAGACGACCTCGATCCCTTCGCCCCGTGCCTCGATCGGCTTGTGGAAATGGCAGACCTTGCCGTCCACCGCGATTTCGCCGTCGGAGGGTGGGAAGTTCCCCGCAATCAGCTTCACCATGGTCGATTTCCCGGCACCGTTGTCGCCCATCAGGCCAACCACCTCGCCGGCAGCAACCGCGAAGCTAACATCTGACAAGGCACGGATAGCACCAAAGCTTTTCGAGACGCTTCGTACGTCCAGCACAGACACATTCTCCTCCCTGTGCGACGTCGACTTGAGCACTCAGCCGACGTACCTCTCTCCGGCTGCAATCTATATTGCAAAATGTACAAACATGCAACGTTTATTTCAGACGCATGCGGGGCGGCGACCAACTCTCCCTCGCATCAGTCTGTTCGCAGCCACTTGCTCTCCCGGGCCGAGCCCTGAATTGCCTCCACGAGTTCCTGGATGCGTTGGCCGGCCCGGAAGCCGAAAGACTCGTCTCGCTTCCCGGCGATCGCATCGACGAACCGCGCAATCTCGATAGCCTTCAGATCGTTGAAGCCGAGCTGATGGCCTGGTGCGACGCAGAAGAGTCCATAGGGATCGTGATCCGGACCGGCCTCGATGCGCCGAAAGCCACGCCGGCCGCCGGGATCGGCCGTGCTGTAGAAATGCAGCTCGTTGAAGCGCTCCTGGCTGAAGACGAGCGCCCCCTTGGTGCCATAAACCTCGAAATCGTGCTGCATCTTGCGGCCGGTGGCGACCCAGCTCGCTTCGATGCTGCCGGATGCACCATTGGCAAAACGCAGAAATGCGCGACCGATGTCGTCGACCTCGATGGTCCGGCGCCCGCCTCGGCCATCCGGACGGCTCGCTATGACGGTGACGGAATCGCCGAGGACCCGTTCCACCGAGCCAAGCAGAAACTCCGCCGTGGCCAGAGCATGGCTGCCCAGATCCGCCAATGCGCCACCGCCGACAGGATCGTGCCGGAAGGTAAATGGGCTTTCCGCATCCGCCATGTAGTCCTCGGCGTGAATGCCGCGATAGCTGCGGATCTCGCCCAACTCGCCCGCGCGGATCATCTGCCGCGCCAGCGCGAGCAGCGGGTTGCAGAGATAATTGAACCCGACCTGCGTCCTGACGCCGGCCGCTTCCGCCGCCTCGGCCATCCGTCGGGCATCCGCCGCAAGGGGCGCCAGCGGCTTCTCGCAATAGACGTGCTTGCCGGCGGCAATGGCGGCGAGCGCCATCTCCTTGTGGAAGCCGTTCGGCGCCGTGATATCGATCATATCGATCTCCGGGTCCTCGACCAGACGCCTCCAGTCCCCGCTCGCCCGCGCGAACCCCAAGGCCTGCGCCGCCTGCGCGGCGAGGTCCTCGGTTCTGTCCGCAACCGTGTGGAGCACCAGTTCGTAGGGAAGATCGAAGACACGTTGTGCGGCAGCAAAGCCGAACACATGGGTCTTGCCCATGAAGCCGGTGCCGATCAGGCCGATTCTGAGTTGAGGTTTTTCACCGGCCATTCAACTCGGCTCCGTTTACCACCAGCGCTGAGTCGATCCGCCCGGCGAAAAAATCGAGCACGTTCTGCACGGACGAGATTGCCATGCGCTCGCCGCACTCGGCGGTGAGCCCGGCAATGTGCGGCGTCAGAATCACCTGGTCGAAGCCGAAGAGCGGATGGTCCGCGGCGGGTGGTTCATCGTCGAAGACGTCGATACCGGCCGCTGCGATGCGCCCCGCTCGCAGCGCCGCAATCAGCGCCGCCTCGTCGACGATGCCGCCCCGCGCTGTGTTGATGAGAACAGCAGTCGGTTTTATCGCCGAGAGTTCCACGGGGCCGATCACCGGGCGCTCGGCCTTGGGTACGTTGACGGAGATCGCATCGGCCCAGGCGAGTCCCGTTTGCAAATCGCTCACCGGCGCGACCGGCCCCTCCGGCCAGCCTTGCCTCTCAAGGAATGGATCATAGGCACGCACGTCCATGCCGAATGCCGCCGCCATGTGCGCCAGGTGGCGGCCGATCCGGCCGAACCCGAGGATCAGAAGCCGCTTGCCCGAGAGTTCGCTTGGCTCCAGCCGGTTGCGCCAACCCCATTCGTTACCGCGCACCGAACGATCCGCTCGGATCAGCCGCTTGGTTGCCGCCAGCAACAGCATCATGGCGTGCTCGGCCACCGACACCGAGTTCACATCGCCGACGATCGCGAGAGCGATCCCGCGCCGATTGAGGGAGGATAGATCCACAGCGTCGTAGCCGACGCCATGGCGCGAGACGATCTTCAACCTCTCGGCGCGTGCGACGGTCGGAGCCGACAAGGGCTGGGTGCGAATGACGAGGCCATCGGCCTTGCCGATCAGAGGTGCGTAGCTTGGTTCGGAGACATCTTCGACATAGTCGTAGGTGACGCCGGGCGACGCATCGAGAAGTTCGATGCCGCTCGGATGAAGTTTTCCGGCGACCAGAACGTGCGGCATCAATAGCCTCCCTTGCCGGCTTCAAGAGAGGCGGGCTTCGCGCCGGTCAATTCGCGAAAGCGGGCAACACACGCCTGGGCCGCTGCTGCGAGCAGGCGGGAGTCGCCTGACACGGTGGTCATGTCGAAGCCCCATTGGATGGCGCGCGCGGCGTAGTCGGCCGTGCCGCAATGGAGCGCGGCGCGTTTGCCATGCCTCTTGCAGGCCGCGACTATGGTCCGCAGCGCCTCGATCATGTCAGGCTCCTCGCGGTCGAAAGCCGGTGCGAGACGTCCCTGGTGCAAGCTGAAGGTCAAGTCGGCGGGACCGACATAGATGCCGTCAAGCCCGGGAGTCGCGGCGATCGCATCGAGATTGCGCATCGCCTCGGCGGTCTCGACCATGGCGAAGGCCAGGATTTCGTCATTGGCCTCGGCCGCATAATTGGCGCCCGCCGAAAAGTTGGCGCGTGTCGGCCCGAAACTGCGCTGGCCAGCCGGCGGATAGCGCAGGTAGCTGACGAACTCAGCCGCCTGCTCCGAGGTGTTGACCATGGGACAGATCACGCCATAAGCGCCGGCATCCAGCACCTTCATGATGATGCCCGGCTCCAGCCACGGCACGCGCGCCATGGGCACCACCCTGGATGCACGCATCGCCTGGAACATGGGAAGCAGCATCGAATAGTCGAGCGCGCCGTGCTGGACATCGATGCTCACGCTGTCATAGCCCTGCGCGGCCATGATCTCGGCGGTGAATGGACTGCCGATCGAAAGCCAGCCATTGATCGTGGGCCGCCCTTCGGCCCAGATCTGCTTGAGCTCGTTCTTGATCAAGGCGGCCTCCTCAGAACACGATCTGCGCAAGCTTGGTGTCGAGGTAGTCACCGATACCTTCGCTGCCGCCTTCGCGACCCATTCCGGAATATTTCGTGCCGCCGAACGGCGCTTCCGATGCGGCGAGAGCGAAGCTGTTGATGCCCACCATGCCTGCCTTCAGCTCGGCTACCGTGCGGCGCGCACGCTTCGGGCTCGACGTGAAGGCATAGGCCGACAATCCCATTGGCGAAGCATTCGCCCGCTCGAGCGCCTCCTCATCCGAGGAAAACCGGGTGATCGCCGCGATCGGCCCGAAATTCTCCTCGGCAAAGACCCTCATGTCGTCGGCAACATCGGTCAGGACCGTGGGCTCATGAAAATGGCCGGCATTGAACGCCGCAACCCGATGGCCACCCGCGACGAGCTTCGCACCGGCTTTCATAGCGTCGGACACGATGTCTTCGATCTCGGAAAGCCGGCCGGCATTGATGAGCGGGCCCATCTGCACGGATGGGTCGAGCCCGTCGCCCAGTTTCAACGCTTTGGCGCGTTGCACAAAGCCCTCGACGAAGGCGTCGTGCAGGCTTTCGTGGACGAAGAAACGATCCGGTGTGACGCAGACCTGGCCGGAATTGGCGTATTTGGTCGGCACGGAGACGTTGAGCGCGGCATCCAGATCGGCGTCGTCGAAGACGATCAGGGGCGCGTTGCCGCCAAGCTCCATAGACACCTTCTTCACCGTGTCGGCAGCATCGCGGATCATCTGCTGGCCGACGCGGGTCGAGCCGGTGAGGGACACCTTGCGCACCGCCGGCGAAGCCATGATCGGCGCATAGGTCGTGCTCGTGGGCCCAACGACCAGGCTGACGGTGCCGGCAGGAAGATTGCAGGCGCGGATGCAGTCGACCATCAGCATCGCCGTCCCGGGCGTCTGACTTGACGGCCGGACGATGGTCGAGCAGCCAGCGCCAAGCGCCGGCGCCACCTTGCGGGCGACCAGTGCCGCCGGAAAGTTCCAGGCGGTGAAGGCGGCTGCGATCCCGACAGGCTCGTGCAGAACTTCGAAACGACCGCCGGGCACGCGCGATTCGATGACGCGCCCATAGATCCGGCGGGCCTCCTCGGCGTACCAGCGGAACTGATCGACCGCCAGCCCCCATTCGCGCTCGGACTGGGCAATAGGTTTGCCGGTCTCGCTGGAGATCATCCGCGCGGCTTCGTCCTTGCGGCGGATCATCTCGTCCGCGATAGCATGCAGGGCGGACGCGCGCTCAAAACCACCCTTGGATTTCCATGCGGAAAACCCACGGGCGGCGCTAACCAGCGCCTCTTCCGTGTCCGCGCGGGTGGCGACCGGAGCCTCGCCCAGCGGCTTTTCCGTCACCGGGCTCGTCACCGGCGCCGTCCCGCCGTCGGATGCCTTGCGCCACTTCCCGTCGATGAACAGTCCGTAATTCGCGTACATGGCTTATCCGATCTCGCTGACCTTCACGAAGCGGCCTTCGACCGCCGATTTCATCGCCGCCTCAGCCAGGATCAGGGCGCGGCGCCCGTCCTCAAAACCGACCAGCGGCGGCTCGCCCTTCTCGACGCAGGTGACGAAGGCGTCGATCTCGGCATCGAACGCTTCGCGGTATCGCTCGATGAAGAAGTCGAGATAAGGCGCGGCGGCTTCGGTTTGCGCGACCGAGTAGCGGCGCAGTTCGTGAGGCTTCCTGTTGCCGCTGATCACCATGCCGGTGCTGCCCAGCAACTCGACGCGCTGGTCGTAGCCATAAGTGGAGGTTCGGGAGTTGTTGATGTGGCACTGCTTGCCGCTTTTGGTCCGCATCACGACCATGACGCTGTCGTAGTCGTTCAGCTCCGCCATCATGGCCGGGTCGATCAGCCGGCCACCGATGGCGAACACCTCCTCCGGCTCCTCTCCCAGCATGAAGCGGGCCAGGTCGAAATCGTGGATCGTCATGTCGCGAAAAAGCCCGCCCGCGACCTCGTAGTAGGAACGGGGCGGCATGCCCGGATCACGCGAGGTGATAATAACCTGGTGCAGGTCGCCGATCTCGCCGGATCGTACGGCGTTCCACGCCGCACGATGACCGGGGTCGAAACGTCGGTTGAAGCCGATCTGGACCGGCACGCCCTTGGACAAAATTGCTTCGGCGCAACGGTTCACCCTTTCCAGGCTAAGATCGATCGGCTTCTCGCAGAGCACGGGTTTGCCAGCGGCCACCGCCTTTTCGATGTAGTCGGCATGCGTGTCAGTCACCGTCGCGACAAGGACCGCATCTACATCTGCCGAGGCAAATACCTCGTCCGCGGATCCCGAAGCGCGAACGCCGTGCCGCGCCGCGACAGTCTCCGCGGACGATTCGTCGATGTCATAGACGGTGGCTAGTTCCGCACGAGGATGTGCGGCGATGTTTGCCGCATGCATCCTGCCAATCCGACCGCAGCCGAGCACAGCTATCCTGAGCAAGAAGTCCTCCCGGTTTGAATTTTTGCAATGATCGTTGCAAACATATTGATTTGTCAATGGGCATTCCGTATAGATTTGGAAAGACCGTCGTTAGGGAGGAGACAAAGATGACCAGGGCCACCGTCCGTCTGACCATGGCACAGGCGCTCGTGCGCTATCTGTGCAACCAGTTCACGGTCGTCGACGGCGAGAAAGTTCCGCTTTTTCCGGGAGTCTTCGCCATCTTCGGGCACGGCAACGTGACGTGCCTTTCTGAAGCACTCGAGGCGGTGAAGCACGTGCTGCCGACCTGGCGCGGCCAGAATGAGCAGTCGATGGCGCTTGCAGCGATCGGCTTTGCAAAGGCGAAGCGCCGGCGCCAGATCATGGTTGCGGCGACCTCGATCGGTCCGGGTGCGCTGAACATGGTGACGGCGGCGGGTGTCGCCCATTCGAACCGGCTGCCGGTGCTGATGCTCTCAGGCGACACCTTCGTCAGTCGCCGGCCCGATCCGGTCATGCAGCAGGTCGAGCACTTCGGCGACCCGACCATCAACGTCAATGACGCCTTTAAGGCGGTCACGCGCTACTGGGACCGCATCGTCCATCCCGAGCAGATCATCTCGTCGTTGCCGCAGGCGGTTGCGGTGCTGCTTGATCCGGCCGATTGCGGGCCTGCCTTCATCGCTTTGCCGCAGGATGTGCAGGAGATCGCCTGGGATTATCCCGAAGCCTTCTTCGAACAGACGGTGAATGAGGTGCCGCGCCCCCGGCCCGATCGCAGCCGGCTCGCCGAAGCGACGCGCCTCCTCAAAGGCGCAAAGCGGCCGCTGATCATCTCGGGTGGTGGCGTGCGTTATTCGGGTGCCGAGAAGGTTCTTGGCGATTTCGCCAAAAGGCATGGGATCCCGCTCGCGGAGACGATTGCCGGCAAAGGCACGGTTACGCACGACCACCCCGCGCATGTCGGACCGATCGGCATCGTCGGCTCAACCTCCGCCAACGCGCTGGCGGCGGAAGCCGACGTGATCATCGCCGTCGGCACACGGCTCATGGACTTCACCACCGGATCCTGGAGCGCCTTCTCGGCCGACGCAAAGTTCGTCTCGATCAATGCCGCACGCTGGGATGCCACCAAGCACCGGGCGCTCGCCGTCGTCGGCGACGCGCTGGAGACGGTGAGCGAACTCGAAGGTGCCCTCGGCGACTGGAAAGCGGAGAGGGCCTGGACAGACAAGGGTCGCATCGAGTTCGCCAAGTGGAACACGATGCTTGACGGCTTCCAGAAGCCGACCAACGAGCCGGTCCCGACCTATGCGCAGGTCGTAGGCGTGGTGAACGCCAAGGCGGGCGAGCGTGACCTGCTGATCACCGCGGCCGGCGGACTGCCCGGCGAGGTGATGAAGAACTGGCGGGTGAAGGAACCCAACACTTTCGACTGCGAGTTCGGCTTCTCCTGCATGGGTTATGAAATCTCTGCCGGCTGGGGCGCGGCCATGGCCGACCCTACCCGCACGCCGATCGTCATGATCGGCGACGGCACCTACATGATGATGAACTCCGACATCTATTCGTCGGTGCTCGCCGGCCACAAGATGATTCTCGTGGTATGCGACAATGGCGGCTATGCGGTGATCAATCGGCTGCAGAACGCCAAGGGCGGCGCCTCCTTCAATAACCTTATCAAGGACTGCCGGGTCAAGGAGCCGTTCTCGGTCGACTTCGCCAAGCACGCGGAAGCCATGGGCGCGCTGGCGCGGCGTGTCGAAAGCCTTGCCGATCTCGGCCAAGCGATCGAATGGGCGAAGACCACCGACCGAACCACCGTCATTGCCATCGTCTCCGACGCCTTCAGCTGGACGCCCGGGGATGCATGGTGGGACGTCGGCGTGCCCGAGATCAGCGGGCGCCAGCAGGTCCGCGACGCGCATGCCGCGCAAACCGAAGGTCGCAAGAAGCAGCGCGTGGGTGTCTGAACCGTTCGGGCGCGCGGGGGCGTCCCCTGCCGGAACGATGCAAAACTCCCTGAGCATTGTTCCGGCAGTTTTTTGTCGCTGCGCAGGCAGCCAGCAGCATTCGAAAATCATGATTGGAGATGACGATGAGAGCCAAGCTTGGCATCGCGCCGATCGCCTGGTGGAACGACGACCTTCCCGAACTGAGCGACGACGTCTCGCTGGAGGAGTGCCTGCGGCAGGCCCGTGAGGCCGGCTTCACCGGCATGGAGACTGGCCGCCGCTTCCCGATGGACGCGGCGGTGCTTGAGCCCATCCTGAGGCAGCATGCCATGAGCGTCTGTGGCGGCTGGTTCTCCGGCCGCTTGCTGGTCGGCAATATCGATGAAGAGAAGGACCGCATCGCCGCGCAGATGGAGTTGTTCAAGGCGACCAACGCACCCTGCATCGTCTATGGCGAGACGGGTCGCACCATTCAGGGCGACCGCGGAACGCCGCTGGCTATGCGCCCGCGTCTCGACGACGATCAGATCAAGGCCTACGGCCGTAAGCTCACCACTTTCGGCGAATGGTGCGCGGGTCAGGGGATGCCGATTTGCTACCACCACCACATGGCCGCGCCGATCGAAAGCGAACAGGACGTCGATCTGCTGATGAAGCATTCCGGCGAGGGTCTGCCCCTGCTCTACGATGCCGGCCATATGGCCTTTGCCGGCGGCGACGTGCTGCGGGTGGTGGACAAGCACCACGCCCGCATTTCGCATGTACACACCAAGGACATCCGCCAAGCGGTCGTGGACGGGCTCGACCGCAGCCGGGAAAGTTTTCTCGACGCAGTGGTAAAGGGGGCCTTCACCGTACCCGGTGACGGCTCGCTCGACTTCGAGGCGATCGTGAAGCGGCTGGCCTCCTACGGTTACGAAGGCTGGTTCGTCGTTGAAGCCGAGCAGGATCCCGTCAAAAGTCCGCCACTCGAAATGGCGAAGATCGGGCATAAGGAATTGCGGCGCGTCATGGCCGCGGCTGGCTACACTGTGGAGAGCTGAAGTATGAATCGCATGGATGGAAAGGTCTGCGTTGTCACGGGTTCAACGCAGGGGTTGGGAGCGGCCATTGCGCGCCGGCTGGCGGAAGCCGGCGCTGCCGGTCTTGTCACTCTCGGCCGCAACGAGGCGAAGGGCCGTGCCGCGGCCGAGGCGATCACGCACGACACCGGCGTGCCTGTCCACTTTGTCAAGGCCGATCTCGGCAAAGTCGAGGATTGCCGAAGCGTGATGGCGGAGGCCGAGCGCGTTTATGGCAAGATACATGTGCTGGTGAACGCCGGTGCCCGCACGGACCGTGGCACCATCCTCGATACCTCGCCCGAACTTTTCGACGCCCTGTTCGCCGTCAACGTGCGCGGACCCTACTTCCTGATGCAGGAGGCCATCCGCCGCATGATCCGCGACGGCATTGAAGGCGCCATCTGCAACATCGGCTCGATCTCGGAACATGCCGGCCAGCCTTTCATCAACGTTTACTGTGCCACTAAGGCGGCGCTGGCGACGCTGACCCGCAACACGGCGTTTTCCGTCATGAAGAACCGCATCCGCGTCAACCAGCTGGATGTCGGCTGGATGGCGTCTGATAACGAGCGAGAATTGCAGGCGAGTGAGACGGGCGATCCCAATTGGGAAGCGAAAGCCGTTGCGAACCTGCCTTTCGGCCGGCTGGTCGATCCGGCCGAGGCCGCCCGCACCGTCAACTTCCTCGTTTCGGACGATGCCGGGCTCATGACAGGTGCGGTGGTGGATTACGACCAGACAGTCCTCGGTGCCGCATCCGGCCCCATGGCCGTGCCTGAAAAGGCGATGGCGCTCTCGCCTTCCGACACTGATTGAGAATCGACGGCCGGCGGTCCGAAAATGCTGCAATGAGGCCAGGTTTCGCGGTTCGCAGTCCCTACCGCTCGGTAACCGTTGGAATGCGGGGATCGACTGCGTTGTTCTGAAGCCTGGCCGCCAAGGCCACGGTCAAAGCCTGCGCAAGACACATAGGAGCCGCCAGCGAGCGCGAGAAAGTGTATTCGTGCTCCGGTACGGCGAACAGAACGCGCGCGCTCTTGGCCAATGGAGACAGCGTGCTGTCCGAGATCGCCACGATGGGTACACCTCTCCCCACGGCTTCTTCCACAACATTGACGACCTCGTTCGCATAGAAGCGGAACGACACCGCAAACAGCAGGTCCGTCTTCCGCATCGCGCGGGCCATATGCGTGGCCAGTCCGCCGCCCGGATCCAGGAGCACGCAGCGCTTACCTAGCATGGTCAGTATATAGCGAAGGAGTTCGACGACCGGTGCCGAGCGAAGTTGTCCCATCAGATAGATGACGTCGGCCTTCTCGAGCAGGCTAACGGCTTCTGCCAGATCCTCGGGTTGAAGATCGGTGAGCATCTCTTTCAGGGACGCGATGTCACGGACGACCAGGTCGTGCATCAATCCCATCTCGCTGCGATCTGTCCGCTCCCCCAGTTCCTTCTCCAACGCCTTGACGCGGGCTTCGAAGCCGGGAGCCGCGGTGGACAATCGTTTCTGGAAGAGGCTCTGCAGGTCCTTGAACCCTTCATACCCCAATGCTTGGGCAAATCGGACGAAGCTGGACGCGTGAACGCCGCTGCCTTCCCCGATCGAGTTCACCGATCGCACCGCGACGTCATTCGGATTTTGGGTGAGGTACAACGCAATCTTCTGGTACGACTTGCTCATCCCATCATACCGGTCGTGTATCACGCGGATGAGATCCTCATAGTCCTTGGGAGCCTCGACCTTCTCGTCCACGATGCACATCCTTGCAATTTTTGTTGCATGATGGCGTCTTTGAAGGTTTTTGACCAGCAGAGAGTTGTCAACTCTGTTATCGGGTCTGTTATCGGGCCACAAGTTGTGTGCGCACCGCGCGTCCGCGCACCAAGAGGGCTGCGACAGCTCCGTGCGAAGGAGAAGCGTCAGAGGAGCAGCGGTTTCGGACCCTTGAGCAGCTTTACGGCGATGTTCTCGAAGTTTGGCGACCGTGGACGGCGGCGAGACAGCAGGGGAAGGCCCTGGACTGTGGTCACCACATGGCTGAGGAAGCACCGGATGCGCTCGCGGCCGAAATCCTGCGATTCTTGGGACCCTGCTAGGCTCTGCCTGCCGTGGCACGTATCGAAGCATTGACGCCCGGCAAGCCATGTTGTCCGCTTCGCCCGCAATGCGGACCCAATGTGAGGGCTTCGGAACTTCGACTTTGGGTCAAATGCCGAATTTGGTCCGCTGTAACATAGCTCCGACTTCCTTGCGCGCCGAGCACGAAATACCACCGATCCTGCCGACATCATGGCACACCTCGAGTAAAGCCTTCGTCTCGAGCCCCTCGCCCCGATTTTGTTCGCGCGATAGAAGCGGCGGTTGGCGATTAAGCAGCATGGAATCGCCGAATTCATGCGCGCGGTAGCGGTAGGCGGCAAAGGCTGTGGAGGCCTTGGCGAGCAGAGCATCGTCGGCAAAGGCGCGCAGGAGCTCGAAATGGCTTTCGCCGGGCTGGTGGACGCCTGTGAGAATCGCATCGACCACGCGAAGCCGCGTGCCCCGCGCGATGCGCCCTGTCGCAATGCCATTTCCGGCACGCACATTGCCGCCGGGATTGGCGGCTGCCTCAAGTGCGCGCACTACGCTCGTGCCGATCGCAATGATGCGGCTGCCGCGGAGCTTCGCCCGCGCGACCTGCGCCGCGGTGCGCCCAGGGATGCGGTATGGCTCGTCGAAGGGAAGGCGCGAGTCGAGCGCGGGATCGCCGGTGGAAGAGACGCCCGCAGCATGCGTGAGGGTTGCAAAGCCAACGTCGTGCCGACGCCAGGCTTGGAGCGTGCGCCAGTCGAGCGCGAAGCCTGCCGACGGCGCCTCGAACGCGACCGGCCCGGCGGCAATCTTCGTCCAAACATCCCACAGTGCCAACGGCTCGGGAACATGCGCGTATTGGATCGGCCGGCCGTAGTGCGCCAGTCCTGCAAGCACCGCTGCGCGGTTGCCTGGGAAGTGCAACTCGAGAAGGCGTGGATGGTCGAGAAGGCGCTCGACGACGGCGTCAAGCGAGCCGAGCCGGAGGCGATCGCCTGGTGACAGCGGAGGCGGAGGCAGCCGGTCTTCCGTGCGCGTGCGGTGATCGCCCGAGCCGAAGGCAATCGCCACGAAACGGGTTGGATCGGGAAGTGACA
>NZ_JAMYTK010000046.1:0-21368 GCF_040322355.1 Mesorhizobium sp. M0145 | reverse complement strand
CAACGTCACCACCGTGCCATGGCCGCTCGCCCCTCAGAGCAAGCGCCGTTCTCTCTCCAAAACTTTTTGCAGAACCTTCAGCACACTATCTCGAATCCCTCCGAGCCCACCAAGTCGCCTCCCTGCAATGCTGGCCTGGACCTGTCAAATCGTCACGTTAATGATGTCGGTATCGGTGGTTGCGTGTCCCCGCAACCACTTCTGTCATAGTACGATAACCGTCTCGGTCTAACCGAGGCGGTTTTTTCGTGTGGCGAGTTTGAAAATGTCTGGATTGCGTGAGGCCGTGAGGCCGGGCATTAAGGCGCATATTTTGCGGGAAGGCCTTCATGAACCTCAATCATCGGCAGAATGCGCCGTGCAGCGTAACCATCCGGTGTGGACCGCGGCAGACGCCGTTTCACGTGTTAGACTGCTTGGCATGGAGATCGACACCGACAGGATTGACGCGTGCAGCGGTGGTGCTTCGACGTAGAAATCGGAAAACACGCTCGCGGCCACTCTGCACTACGCAGATGCGCGCCCATCTCCGGCCACGCAACATCGATCCGCAATTCGGAGCCATGTAGTGGTAGGTGGCGGCGCAGGACCGCTACATCGCCAGAGCCATTACCTGAGATAGTGGGTTTGAGGTGGTGGTAGAGGGAAGGGCGCTGGAAACTAACCTTCTCCATTTTCGGCAATTCGCCAACCGTCGCGATCTCGCGATTGAGCAGTGTCCTCCAGTCACTCATAGCCTGTCATCTCGAGATAGCCGCGCCCGGCATGGGTGCCCTCAAATCGGATCGGGCCTTCCCAATAGGGAGAGCGTGTGTCCATCCAGGCTTCTGGGTTTAGCGTCCGGATGGTCACATCCACTCCGTTTTCCGGCAATTGCACCCTCCAGCGGATCGGCACGCTACGTCCCGCGACTGCCGCCGTTTCGAGCGGCGTCACCCTTAGCGCGCCGGGGGCCTGCGGCTGCGGCCTGCCGTCGGCCTTGATCCATGTGGCCGATGTAAAGCCCGCGCCTCCGTCGCGCAGGCGAAAGCCCATCATCTTTTCGCCGCTGTCGAAATGCAAGGAGAACCAGTCCCACCCGGTCTGATCCTCAGCCAGCGGCTGCGAGGACCATTCGTGGTCCAACCACGCCTGACCGGACACCGCGATCACGCCCGCCGGAAGGGTCAGTGTACCGGTCACGTGGTAGAATGGTTGCGAGTAGTAATAGCTCGCCTGCCCCTTCTCGGATTTCACCGAGTAGCCCTGCACTCCCTGCGGCACCAGAGGGCCTTTGGCGTCCAGTGCCAGTTCGTAGGAAAACGCCTGTCCCGCCGCGTGCAGATCGAGCGCCGACAGCGCATCCGCCTCTGGCAGGGCCCGACCTGCCATCTGCCAGTTGTCAATCCAGGCCGCAAAGGGTGCAGCCGAAACCCCCGCCTGGCCGATGCCGCCCCGTGCCAGCCGTTCGGCCACGAATTGGTGCGTTCGCGTCGTCAGCCCGGCATGGCCCATCCAAAGCTGCGGACTGGACCAGCCGGACTGCTCCACCGGGGCCAGGGCGGATCGGAAAAGAGTCCATTGCACGCCATAGTCCGCTCCATCCGCAGCTTGCAGGTTGGCCGTCAAATACCACCATTCGATCCGGTAACCGGGGTGCGGGCCGTGGTCTGCCGGAAAGTTGAATGCAGTCCCCGGCTGCGGCACTGAAAACCCGTCAGCCTCTGTGCCAAGCCCAGCAAAACCCTGGCCAAAGGCAGGTGCGGCCAAGCTCATGTAGATCAGCAATGCTCTAACGCTCATGTGCAAATACCTTCAGCAAATCCGATGGCGAAAGACGCGCCAGCCGCCAGGCAGGCACGGCGGCTGCAAGTCCGGCCGCCAGCAACGCGAGCGCCGCCAGCCGCGCCCAGTCACCGGGAAAAAGGTGCATCGGCAGACGCCAGCCAAAAGCCTCCACATTCACCACCGCCAGTAGAACAAAGGCGAGCCCGATACCTACAGGCAGAGCGGCCAGCATGGTCAAGGCTGCCAACAACAAGCCGCGCCAAAGCTCCAGCCATACGAGGTGGCGGCGGGGCAGACCCATGGCCCAGACCGGCGCCAGTTGCGGTAGGCGCATCCCCGACAGGGTCATGAGGCTCGCAAACATCGCCAGCCCCGCGACTCCCAGCGTCAGCACATTCAGCGCGGCTGTCACTCTGAATGTGCGCTCAAACACTTTGAGCGAAAAGACCTTGATCCCGGCCTGGTCAATCACGTTCTGCGCGGGCAGCCCGAATTCCGCCCGCAAACCCGCAGCCAGTGCTTCGGCCTTGCCAGGGGCAATCCGAATGGCATAGCGCAGGCGGGAGACGTCAGGATAGTGCTGGAGCAGTGTGTCGATCCCGATGATCACTTGGCCGATCGGGTTGCCATAGTCGGCATAGACGCCGACGATGCTGGCCCGCCAGCCACCGGGCAGCGTGATCTGGTCCCCTAAGCCCAACTCCTGGCGCCGCGCCAGTTGTTCGTTGATCAGGGCGCCGTCGCCTGTGGCGATCCGGTCCCACACCCCCGGCACTGCAGAGAGGATCGGCCAGTTGTCGCGATAGGTGCCATGATCGGCCACGCCGTATATTGCCGCGGGCTGGCCTGCGACCCGGCCCTCAATGCTCCAGATCGGCAGGACCGCGTCGCTGCGCTGGGCCAGCCAGTCGCGTATCGCCGTGGCCTCTGCTTCGGTGCGGGCGGTCACGTAAAGCTCTGAGGCGAGACGCTGATCGAGCCAGCCGGTGAAGGTCAGCCGAAAGCTCGACACCATCGTGCTGACGCCCACATTGACGGCCAGCGCAAGCAGCAGTGCCATTAGCGCCAATGACAGGCCGGGAAGCTGTTGACGCGTGTCGGCCCAAAACCATTCAGCCAATGGTCCACGCGCCAAGCGGCCGCCAAGGTGCAATATCCCCGTCAGCACGAGCGGCAGCGCCAGTGCCGCCCCCAACAGCAGTGCCGCCAGAAGCGCAAAGCCCGCCTCGAGGCCGGATCCGAAGTGTGCAATTCCCCCCGCCGTCAACAGGAGCACCATCGCAGCCACGCCTTGCGCGCGCAGGGCCCGCTCCGAAGCCCGCGCCCAGGCCCGAGGCTGGGCCGGCGCAAGCAGCGGCAGGTGCCATAGCCGCCAGAGGCTTTGTGCGGCCGCTACCAGCGTGCCGATTACCGCGATCGCCAGCCCCGCTGCCCACACTGCGGGGCGGATCGACAGCGTTCCCGGCACATCGGCCCCGTAAAGTCCGCGCAGGGTGGCGGCGACGTCGGGCAAAAGGGCCGAGGCGACTACATAGCCAAGTGCCACGCCCACCAATCCCGCGAGGAGGGCGAAGATCAGCAGCTCGGCGATCAGCAAAAGGACCAGCACGCGGGCCGGCAAGCCCAGTGCGCGCAGCGTGCGAAACACCGGGCGGCGCTGTTCAAAAGCCAGACCGATGGCGGAATGCACGATGAAGAGCCCCACCGCAAAGGCAAGAAAACCGAAAGCCGTCAGGTTCAGGTGAAAACTGTCGGTCAGCCTGGCAAGATCCCCCGTTTCACTCGGCTCGCGCAGGGTCAGGCCGGGGGCTGTCACCTCTAGAGGGGCACGGCCAATCGGTTGGTCCGGCCAGAGCAAAAGACGAGAGATCTTGTCCTTTGCCCCAAGCAAGACCTGCGCCTGCCCGATGTCGGTGAGGACTGTGCCAGGCGGCAAACCCTCGGCCACGCGCACGGGAGGTGTTGCTTGCTCGGTTAGTCGTGCCGCGGTTTCCGGAGTTGCATAGAGCACCCCGGGCGCCGTGATGAACGGCAATAGCTCATCACCCACTGCAACATCCACCTGCTGCGCCTGCGGCGGCAAAGTCAGTGGGTCAATGCCGAGGACGCGCAACCGCACATCCCCAAACCGCATTTCACCTTCAATCACCGGCGAAGCCAGCCAGCCTGCTCGCCGCAGTCTCACAAACACCTGTTGATCCATCCGGGTCCCGTCCTCACGCACCAGTTGCGCGAGCCGGTCCTGCCCAAGGATCGCCGCTGCACGGTCATAGCTCGCCCGCGCCTCACCGTTGATCGCCTGAATCGCTGACCACAACGCCGTTGCCAGCGATAGCCCCAAAAGCAGCATCGCCAGTTGGACAGGCCGCCTGCGCCAATGCGACAAGAGCGCTGACAACCCGGTCCACACCATCAAGCCAGCCGTCCCGCGTGCAGGTGAACGTGGGCGTTCAGCCGGTTTGCCAGACGGTTGGAATGGGTAACCATTAACAGGGCGGCACCCGTTTCAGCCACCAGCGACAGCATAAGATCGAGTACAGCGTCCCCTGTTGCCTCATCGAGATTGCCCGTGGGCTCATCGGCCAAAACCAGCCGGGGCCGAACGGCTAGGGTCCGCCCAATCGCCACCCGCTGTTGTTGCCCACTCGACAGCTGTTCAGGGTAGCGCGTTAGGACCTTGGCCAGGCCCAGCCGTTCAGCAAGGACCTTCAGCCACGCCGGATCAGGACGGCCGGCAAGTCGAGCCTGAAAGGCAAGGTTGGCTGCCACATCAAGCGAAGGGATCAGGTTGAACTGCTGGAACACAAGTCCGACTGTTCCCCGCCGCAGGGCGGCAAGGGCCGTATCGTTCAGCCCCACAATATTGGTACCGCCAAGGTGGATTTCTCCCGCATCAGGGCTGTCGAGCCCTGCAACGAGGTGCAAAAGCGTGCTCTTGCCGCTGCCAGACTCGCCGGTCAGCGCAAGGCTCTTGCCCGCCTCCAGCGAAAGATCGATCCCGTGCAGAACATGCAACGGCCCTTCGCCAGTGGGGTAGAATTTGTCGATCTGGTCCAGCCTCAGCAGCATGTTACTCCCCGGAGGCCCGCGTGCTTCTGACACGGCATGCCAGTGAAATAGCGCCAAACAACGACCCCTTTCATACAGCCTCCAAACCCACTGCCTTAATTGGACAATGGTTTTCTTCAGAGGCTCGCGTTTTGCATCTAACGCGACCTCCACTTGGAATTCGATGTACAATTACGATCTAGAGCGGTTCTCAGCTAGGCGGGATAGGCGTTGACCGTGCCGTCGCAACTCACTCTCCAAACGGAACTGGAGCGCTGCCTTCAATTCCTCAGCAGTGCCGATGCCGTTGCTGAAAAGCGCCATGATTATGCCTGCAGCCTGGTCACACTCAGGCGTGCTTGGCTCTATGCCAGCCTCACGGGAATACGCGATCAAACCTTTCGGGCAAAGAGTTCCTCTTCGATCTTTGCGCGGTTGTTTCCATACTTTTTTACCAGCCTGAGGGCATCAGCCCGTTCGAGATGGTGCTTCTTCATGAGGTACCCGACTTCATAGTCTTCGCCACCGTCGACCCGTGCTCTGTCTTGCGGACCACGCTTTGACTTGTCGTCTGCCATGACAACCTCCATGGGCGATCGCCTCGCCCAAACGTGTCAAGGATAATCCTCTAATCGACGGGGACAAGGACGTAGTCGCCAACCATGTCGAAACCGCACAACTCCGCGGTCGCAGGGATAAGCCGATCCCTTACGGGGAACGCTTTGCTCGTCCGCCGTTCGAAGCGTCGAGGTCTTCTGGGCTGGTACACGTTCTTGCGGCCGTGGGAGGAAGCTTTCCGCGCGACATCACGAATGGAGTCCCTTGATGCATCGAAGGTCGCCAAATAACCCGCTTCGGCTGTGGCTGCTTCCGGTTTTGCGTTCGCGAGCGCTTCAATCTCAATCAAGAACGGCATTTCAAACATGCCATCGTAGCCGAGAAAATGGAGGTATTGTCCGGCCTCGTCGTAGCTGCGGCTTCGGTTCGGAAAAGTCAGCGCCAAGGTTGAACATACCTCAAGCCGTCAAGAACCGCGTAGCGAACGTCTGTTGCAGGCTCGCGGCCTTGCGTCTCTTCGCATTGTGCGCGTTCAGAATTACGGCGGTTTCGAAGCTAAACTGCCACTCGCTTGATCCCGCTGCCCGGCCAGCGATGGAGCCGGGCTACTCCAGCACAGACTCTGCCGTCGATCACCTCGATCGGCACGGACTCCAGACCGACATCGTCGAACAGCCGCGCATTTGACCGCGTTCGCCAAATTAATGGCCGGATCTTTGCGAAGCCTCCGCATTTTTGTGGGGGGAAGCCCTCCCAGCATCATCGTGATTGGACTTCACGATCGGTCGGAGTCACGCTGGCCGCAGGTATAAGAAGGATATGGGTGGGCCAACTATCGTCCGAATAGGAGGCTAAAATGAAGCACCAGACGCTTGAGCAACTGCAGATCGTCGCCGAGATCGATCAGGACTACCTGCGCCAGGCCATGTCGCGCAGCGAACGTCTTGAACGCTGGGCGGAGCTCCTTGAACGGAACCCTGACCGGCGACTCTCGACGCTACACCAAACCGAGTATCAGCCGGTTAGATCACGCGGGGCCATGCGCGGCGACGGCTCGCCGATCTCAGTCGCTTTCGAGGATCCTGTCCTCCGCGCCGCCGGGTTGGAAAGCGACAACTACGGCGAAGCGAAGCGGTTCTTCGAACTGACCGACAGGCAATTGCATGAGATCATCTGCTATTGTCATTTCGGCGCGACGGTGAGCGCCGTAACGGCCGCCCGTCACATCCGTGCGGCGATTGCCCGGAGACAGCCCGGCATGTTCGCTCGGATGCGTGAGGCGTTCGTCGGATAAAGCCGGAGCCGTTTCGCAGCATCATTTTTGAAGCGGCTCGCATGGAAAGCCGCCGCCGTAGCGCGGGCAAGCGCTCCCCACGCGGGGAGGCTGCGTTGCATGAGGGGGTGCGGCTTTCCGCAGGAGCACGCCGACGCCCCTCCTGCATCTTTTCCATCCGAACCGGAAAGATCCCAATGCTGCCAGTACATCCGTGGTCAGCGCCGTGGTTCAAAGGCTCGAACAGAGCGACATGCGCGCCGGATAAGCGCTATACATTCGCTGTCGAAAATTCGGTGCTTCATGGTGGGTCGAAGGTCGCAGACCTATGTCGATCGGGACCGGGAAAGCCAAATCGTGCCAAATTTTCGCGAACTGTATATAAACATTCAATCAAGGCTCAATAGGTTTGGTGCGTAATTGCGGGTTAATATAGTCTGTTGTCGGCAAAAGTAAGAGGGATGAATTACAATAAAATTGCTTATGGCTCCGCCTTTCGGACGGCCAAAAGCGCCGGTAACAACGACTGATTTACATTTCAAATATTTTCGGTTTGAGGAATTAAAAATTTGGCACTCCTATCATTCGAGTGCCAAAGGGGCTATGTTAAGTGTTGCAGTCGCTCTATGTGCGGCGGCAGAAAGAACCCCAATGAAATTCCGGCCACTCCACGACCGCGTCGTCATTCGGCGCGCGGAAGGCGATACCAAATCCAAGGGCGGGATCATTATTCCCGACACCGCCAAGGAAAAGCCTCAGGAAGGCGAAGTGATCGCCGTGGGCCCGGGCTCGCGTGACGAGAGCGGCAAGCTGATCCCGCTCGACGTCAAGGCCGGCGATCTCATCCTGTTCGGCCAATGGTCCGGCACCGAGGTCAAGATCGACGGCGAGGACCTCCTGATCATGAAGGAGAGCGACATTTTGGGCATCGTCGAGAAGATCAAAGCGGCCAAGAAAGCCGCCTGACCGGGCGATTTCCGATCCCGCAATTTCAAGACTGAACTGGACGTAAAATCATGTCTGCCAAGGAAATCAAATTCGCTACCGATGCCCGCGACCGGATGCTTCGCGGCGTCGAAATTCTGAACAACGCCGTTAAGGTGACGCTCGGCCCCAAAGGCCGCAATGTCGTCATCGACAAGGCCTATGGCGCGCCGCGCATCACCAAGGATGGTGTCGCCGTCGCCAAGGAAATCGAGCTTGCCGACAAGTTCGAGAACATGGGCGCCCAGATGGTGCGCGAAGTGGCCTCGAAGACCAACGACCTCGCCGGCGACGGCACGACGACAGCCACGGTGCTGGCCGCTTCCATCCTGCGCGAAGGTGCCAAATTCGTTGCCGCGGGCATGAACCCGATGGATCTCAAGCGCGGCATCGATCTTGCTGTGGCTGCTGTGGTGAAGGACATTCAAGCCAGGGCCAGGAAAGTCAAATCTTCGGACGAGATCGCCCAGGTTGGTACGATCGCCGCCAATGGCGACGCGTCGGTCGGCGCCATGATCGCCAAGGCGATGAACAAGGTCGGCAATGAGGGCGTGATCACCGTCGAAGAAGCCAAGACAGCCGAAACCGAACTCGATGTCGTCGAAGGCATGCAGTTCGACCGTGGCTATCTCTCGCCCTATTTCGTCACCGATGCCGAGAAGATGCGCGCGGAGCTGGAGGACCCTTACGTTCTCATCCATGAGAAGAAGCTCGGCAATTTGCAGGCGTTGCTGCCGATCCTCGAAGCTGTGGTGCAAAGCGGTAAGCCGCTGCTGATCATCTCGGAAGACGTCGAAGGCGAGGCGCTAGCAACGCTGGTCGTCAACAAGCTGCGCGGCGGCCTCAAGGTCGCAGCCGTCAAGGCGCCAGGCTTCGGTGACCGGCGCAAGGCGATGCTGGAAGACATTGCCGTGCTCACCGCCGGCCAGATGATTTCCGAGGATCTCGGCATCAAACTCGAGAACGTCACGATCGACATGCTCGGGCGGGCTAAGCGCGTGCTCATCGAGAAGGATACGACGACGATCATCGACGGCGCCGGCGAGAAAGCCACCATCCAGGCGCGCGTCCAGCAGATCAAGTTGCAGATCGAGGAAACGTCCTCGGATTACGACAAGGAGAAACTCCAGGAACGTCTCGCCAAGCTGGCTGGCGGCGTTGCTGTCATTCGCGTCGGCGGCGCGACCGAGACGGAAGTCAAGGAAAAGAAGGACCGCATCGATGATGCGCTGAACGCCACTCGTGCAGCCGTGGAAGAAGGCATCGTTGCCGGCGGCGGTGTTGCGCTTTTGCGCGCCAAGGCAGCTTTGACTGAGCTTACTGGCGCGAATGCTGACATGACGGCAGGTATTTCGATTGTGCTGAGAGCACTTGAAGCGCCGATCCGCCAGATTGCCGAGAATTCCGGCGTTGAAGGTTCGATCGTCGTCGGCAAGCTCTCCGACAGCAAGGATCACAATCAGGGCTTCGACGCCCAGAACGAAGTCTATGTCGACATGATCAAGGCCGGTATCGTCGACCCCGCCAAGGTCGTTCGGACGGCCCTGCAGGATGCCGGCTCGATTGCCGCGCTCCTGATCACCGCTGAAGCAATGATCGCGGACATTCGGCAGAAGGTTTCGCCCGCTATGGGTGGCGCGGGAGGTATGGGCGGAATGGGCGGAATGGACTACTGAGCGGCGCCTGAAACTATAGCCAGGACGACGGAAGGCCAGCGACGCGGGCACATGCGAGCCGATATCTCGGCGATCATCGGTTCGCTCGACATCGTGTTCGGGGAGATCGATCGATAGGCTCGTCGCTGTCGTATTTGCTGCTAAAAATGGTCTTGGAGACAAGAACATGACCGACACTCTTGCCGAGAAAACATGTACGCCTTGTCGCGGCGGCGTCCCGCCGCTCACGCGTGATGAAGCCCAACGCTTCCAGGCACAGGCTCCTGATTGGGAGCTGGGTGACGATGCCCACCGCATTCAGCGGAGCTTTCGATGCCGCAATTTCCGGGACGCGCTCACCCTTGTTCAGGAGATCGGTGAGCTCGCCGAAACCGAGGGCCATCACCCCGACATCAGCTTCGGCTGGGGTTATGTGACGGTTTCCCTGAGCACCAAGAAGATCAAAGGACTGCACGAGAACGATTTCATCATGGCGAGCAAGATCGATCGGATGCTCGATCGCGCGGGGCGGCCCCTCGACCGCCAACGGTGACACGGCAAATCCATTGCCAATCAAGTGAGGTCGTTTATGCCACACATCCGTCGAGGGGCAGCTCGATCTCGACCCTGATCGGATGGTTCATGGCCTATGGTCCAGCGACGATCGCAGCGAAAATAAGCACCTTTGCGCTTGCCTTGAAGGCATCCTATTCTGGAGGGTAGTATCCGCTCGGGGCATAGAATGTCGGTACTGCCTTCCTTAAGAATTTGCGCGCCGCTCAACGCGGTGCTGGCTGCGACTGGGCTTGTGGCGGTGGCTACGCTCACGACACCGGACCTGTCCGGACGAAGCAGACTGGCTTTGGCTGCCGTGCTCGCGGTCATTTGGGGCGTCTATCTCCTGGAATTGGCCGAGAAACTGCTCAAGCGCCGGGCGGGAGACGTTCGGGACAGGACGCCGGCAATCGCCATTGATGTGCTCGCGGTTTTGGTTCCACTCGCCGCATTTCTGCTCGTCGGCACGCCCGACCGGAGCCTCTACTGTGCTGTCTGGCTGCTGAAACCGCTGCGCGATTCAACTTTCTTCCCGCTGCTGGGCAGAATCCTGACCAACGAAGCGCGCAACCTGATCGGCGTCGCCACGGTCTTCGGCATCGTTCTTTTCGGTTTTGCGCTCGCAGCCTATGTCATCGAGCGCGACGTCCAACCGCAACAGTTCGGCAGCATCCCCCAGGCAATGTGGTGGGCCGTGGTCACGCTGTCCACCACCGGCTATGGCGACGCTATTCCGGAAAGCTTCGCCGGCCGCGTCCTTGCCGGGGCGGTCATGATGAGTGGCATCGGCATCTTCGCGCTCTGGGCTGGCATTCTTGCCACCGGCTTTTATCAAGAAGTCCGTCGCGAGGATTTCGTCCGCAATTGGCAATTGGTCGCCGCCGTGCCGTTGTTTCAGAAGCTCGGCCCGGCCACACTAGTCGAGATTGTGCGCGCATTACGACCTCGCATCGTGCCGGCGGGCGCTGTGATCTGCCGCAATGGCGAGACCGGTGACCAGATGTTCTTCGTCGTGGAGGGGCGCGTCAGCGTCGCGACGCCGAACCCGGTGGATCTGGGCCCTGGCGCCTTCTTCGGCGAGATGGCGCTGATCACCGGCGAACCGCGCTCGGCGACCGTCAGCGCCACAACGGTGGTCTCACTCCTGTCGCTACACTCGGCGGATTTCCAGATGCTGTGCAGCAGCAGCCCGGAGATCGCAGAAACCATCCGCAAGACCGCGCTCGAGCGGCGTGGCGCGGCGCCTAACGGTTGACCGTATTAGACTAGGTGTTCGTCAGGAGGAGGATGCGATGCCAAGGCGGCCAATTGCCTGCCGATGGCGGCTGGCTGGAACTACATGCTCTGCCGCTGCCGAACCACCCTCAATACAAATCGAATTCGAAAGCGGAATCTCTTGCCCGTTGAATTCGAGCACGGCAGGGAGCGTCCTTGTCGGGGCACGTGCTGTTTGCCTGATTGCGGTCGCGAGTTTGGCTTACGCGAAGTGGCCATCGGCGGGCATGGCCATCTATCGACAAGCGCACATAACTATTCGCGCACCAGGCGTCCGGTCGCCCACCAGATCACCGATACAACAACGATCGATGCGTAGCCGTCCACGGCATAGTGCCAGCCAGTGAACACCGATCCGTACAGGATCAGGGCTGCAAAGGTCCAACCCGGAACGCCAAGCCAGCGATTGATCGATGACAGCAAATAGGCGTTCAATGCGGCAAAGGCGACATGCATGCTTGGCATGGCCGAGATGCCGCCGCCAAGACTTGGCCGGCCGCTTTGGTAAGCCATCAGGAGATATGCCGCGGGTTCCCGCACCATGTAACTATGGTCCAGCCTGTCCAGGGCCGCATTCAATCCGTGGAAGCGATCCACGCCGACAAAGTGGTGGTAGTAAACCGGTCCGACCGATGCCAGCGCCAGGGCCAAGACCGTTCCGAGGACGGACAACGTCAGCGCTGCTGCGCAGAGATAGCGGATGCGGGCAATCTCGTCCGACCAGAGCGACACGAAAAGGATGGTGCCGAACCACTGGTAAAACCAAATGACTTCATAGCTGTTGAAGACGACGAACGACCAATTGTTGCCGTCGAGCTTATGGACCATCTCCCATGGCGGCATCCCGTGCAGCCATTCATCAGCATCGGCCAACCAGTTGTCGGCATAGTATGGGACGACGGACGGGATGGCGATCTTGTAGGTAGAGAACGCGGTCAAGCTGGCAAAGCAGAACAGCAGCACCAGCAGACAACCGCGCCAGCGCCCTTGAACCAAATCCAGTGCGTAGCGAACCGGTTGCCGCCGGCCATGGATTAGCGCGGCACAGCAGACGCCACCGATAAACAACACCGGAATGCCAACAAGAAACTTGTGAGAATAGATTAAGGCTGACGTATAGAATACTTCTGGATATAGTGCAGATGCGCCTAAAACGTATGTCGCCATGAACAAGGAGAGGCGCAATTGCCATATGGCGGAGGGCCTGTAGCGAGAGGCTTCCGTGGTTAGGGCCAAACCAATTTACCCGTTCTTAACGTTTCGCCGGAGAGACACAAACACCGATAAGGTAAAAACCTTGCCGCCAGGTTTACTTTTCCCCGGTGGTCGACATTTGCCGGCTGGCCCGCATGCGGTGGATTGATTCCCTGAGCAATCTTGCATCCGCATTGCTGTCCATGCCCCCGCGTCAAGGAATTGCCCCGGAGCCTCGAGCCGGCCGGTTGCTTAAACACGGGCCCGCCACGCCTTCGGTTGACATATCATAAGTTTTAGCTTATCATAAGTTATGGGTTATGATTACGCAGGAATGGTGGCCTTGGCCGATCCGACGCGCCGCAAGGTGTTCGAGCTCATCGCCGATCGGCCACGCTCGGTCATCGATCTGACGCGAGTGCTTCCGGTCTCGCAGCCGGCGGTATCGCAGCACCTCAAGGTTTTGAAGGAAGCCCGGCTGGTCCGCGCAGAGCCGAAGGGTGCCAGCAACATCTATCATCTCGACCCGCATGGGCTCGGCGAGATGCGTGCCTGGCTCGACCGCATGTGGGGCGATGCGCTCGACGCCTTCAAACGGGAAGTCGACAACAGCAAGGAGAAGAGGAAATGACGACCATGATCAAGCCCGCGCCGGTCAGGAAGTCGGTGACGGTGGAGGTGCCGCTCGACAAGGCATTCGATGTGTTCACCACAGGATTCGGGCGCTGGTGGCCGGCTTCGCACTCGATCGGCAAATCCGCCCTGACGACCGCGGTGATCGAACCGAAAGCCGGCGGCCGCTGGTACGAGATCGGCGAGGATGGGTCACAATGCGATTGGGGCGAGGTTCTCGCCTGGGATCCGCCGTCCAGGCTGACGCTCGCCTGGCGCATTGGAGCCGGCTGGCGCTACGATCCGGCATTGCTGACCGAAGTCGAGATCCGCTTTGTCGCGCTCGGCGAGAACGCGACGCGTGTGGAACTCGAGCACAGGCTTCTGGAGAACATGGGCGAAACCGCAGAGGCGATGCGCGAGGCCTTCGAATCCGAGGGTGGCTGGAGCGGTCTCCTGGACCGCTATGCGGCTGAGGCCAAGCGCCACGCCGCCTGATCGGGAAGCCTTCCAGTCCAATACCAGCGAGGCCCTCGCACTGTCGGCCTCGCCGTTTTGAATCAGTGTCGATCTGCCCATCTGGTTGACCGGGGGGGGATACGCTGCCCTTTACCTGCCGCCGCGAAGGTTTGCAGCGCCGCAGGTTTGTAGAACGTCCTCTCCTCCTACCATCCGGTATGCGCCGCGTCGTTTGGACGCGCGAACGGCGCTGTAGCAATTTGTCGTTGTGCATGGTCCTTTCGCAAAATCGATTCCGATTGTCAGGGTCATGCGTTAGACCTGACAGGCACCTTATCCGGAAATCCGATGGCGGGAGGCGCTGGTGGAAGGCCAGGACGAACAGATGACCGGCGCCAGGGCAGCCGAGGAGCGCCGCGCCGACATCTATGACGAGGACGGCGTCATCCTGTCGTCGTTCCTCGCCCAGATCGGTGCCGCGATCGCCGATCGCGATACGCTGACGCTGAAGCGTGAAGTCGACGATCTGCACCAGTCGGAACTCGGCCACCTGCTCGAGGCCCTGCACCCGGAACAGCGACGCGCGCTGGTCGAATTGCTGGGCAAGGATTTCGATTTTTCCGCGCTGACCGAGGTTGACGAGGCGATCCGCCGCGACATCGTCGACAGTCTGCCCAATGCGCAGATCGCCCAGGCGGTGCAGGATCTCGATTCCGACGACGCGGTCTACATTCTCGAAGACCTCGACCAGGAGGACCAGGACGAGATCCTGTCGCAGCTGCCGTTCACCGAGCGGATCAGGCTGCGGCGTTCGCTTGACTATCCCGAAGAGACCGCCGGCCGCCGCATGCAGACGGAGTTCGTCGCGGTGCCGCCGTTCTGGACGATCGGCCAGACCATCGACTACATGCGCGAGGACAACAATCTTCCCGACCGTTTCAGCCAGATCTTCGTCATCGATCCGAGCTTCAAGCTGCTCGGCGCCATCGACCTCGACCAGATCCTGCGTACCAAGCGCTCGGTCAAGGTCGAAGAGGTCATGCATGAGACCAGGCATGCCATCCCGGCCACCATGGACCAGGAGGAGGCGGCACGCGAATTCGAACAATACGATCTTCTGTCCGCCGCCGTCGTCGACGAGAACGAGCGGCTGGTCGGCGTGCTGACCATCGACGACGTCGTCGACGTCATCCAGCAGGAGGCCGAAGAAGATCTGCTGCGCATGGGCGGCGTCGGCGACGAAGAACTCTCGGACAGCATCTTTTCGACCTCGCGCTCGCGCGTGCCCTGGCTGCTGGTCAATCTTTTGACGGCTTTCCTGGCGGCCTCGGTGATCGGCCTGTTCGACCGCACCATCGAGCATATCGTGGCGCTGGCGGTGCTGATGCCGATCGTCGCCGGCATGGGCGGCAATGCCGGCTCGCAGACCATGACGGTCACGGTGCGGGCGCTGGCGACCAGGGACCTCGACATCTACAATGCCGGCCGCATCATCCGCCGCGAAATCGGGGTGGGCTTCATCAACGGCATCATCTTTGCCATCCTGATCGGCCTCGTGGCTGCTGCCTGGTTCCACGATCGCAATCTCGGCGGCATCATTGCGGCTGCGATGATCATCAATATGTTCGTGGCGGCTCTGGCGGGCATCCTTATCCCGCTGCTGCTCGACCGCTTCAAGATCGATCCGGCTGTGGCTTCGGCGGTTTTCGTCACCACGGTCACCGATGTCGTAGGTTTCTTTGCCTTTCTCGGGCTCGCCACATGGTGGTTCGGCGTGCGCTGAACGTCACCTCAATTGACTTTTACGTAAATGCCATGCGAGGCTTTGAAAGGTGCCTTGTCCGCCGATTCTGGTACGCGCCTGGGCGCCGGCGGCGCCGGCCAGTTGGAACTCGCGGCGTGGCCGGGGCATTGGAGTGACGATGCGGGAATATTATTCGATCACGGAGCTGACCCGCGAATTCGACGTGTCGACGCGGACGTTGCGCTTCTATGAGGACGAAGGGCTGGTGCAGCCAGTAAGACGCGGCCGCACTCGGCTGTTCCGTCCGTCGGACCGGCATCTCATCCGCCAGATCATGCGCGGCAAGAGGCTCGGCTTCTCGATCAACGAGATCCGCGAAATCATCCAGATGTACAGGGAGCCGCCCGGCGAGGTCGGCCAACTCAAATTGATGATCAAGCGCATCGAGGAAAAGCGCGAGGATTTGCGCCAGAAACGCCGCGACCTCGAAGAGACGCTGGCCGAGCTCGATCAGGCAGAGGAATCCTGCGTCGAGCGGCTGGTGGAACTCGGCGTCACCACATGAGCGTGGCGTCAGCGCCGGCTCAAATCCAGCGCCGCACCCTTTTGGCGTAGTCCCGGTATTTCTTGCCGAATTTGGCCGTCAGCACCTTCTCCTCGCTCTCGATCGTCAGCTTCTGCGTCAGGAACGCCGCGATGACCGCCAGCGGCAGGAACCAGGCGATCCCAGTGACAAAGGCGAGGCTGACCAGCAGCAGCGTGTTGGCGAGGTAGATCGGGTTGCGGCTGACGGCGAAGGGTCCGGTAGTCACCAGATGGTCAGGCACGCCGTTCGGGTTGAGCGTCGTCTTGGCGCGGATCATGGTGCGAATTGCCGTGAACCAGAGCGCGGCAACCGCCACCAACCCCACAAGGCCGGCGGCGAACAGGATGTCGCCGAGAAGATCGCCGATCCACGGCAGCGGATAGAACAGCCCTAGCGCGACGCTGACGATGATGGCGGCGATATAGATCAGCGGCGGCCATGGGATGTGCCCCAGCTTCGGCTGCCCAGGATTTTGCTGCACGGGTTTCGGGTGACTGTCGCTCATTATTGTCCTCCCTCGATTAGCGCGTTCCCGGTTCCGCCGCCTCGGTTTGGGCGGTGCAGGTGCCGGCGAGCTCGCCAATATGCGCCTTCCACTCCGGGGACTGGTCGTTGCTGTAGAGCCGGTCAAGCGAGGCTTCGCCCTGGAGACTGTCCAGCATGCAGGCACAATAGCTGGAGCAGAACTCGGTGTCGCGTGCCTGCTCGCAGGATATCTGGCAGGATTTCAGAAAACGCACCTCCCTGATTTCGGCCTGCGCCGGCATGAATTGCGAAAACAGCCAGACCGAGCCGATCAGCACCGGCTGATGGATCAGATAGAAGGCAAGGCTGTGCCGGCCGATGAAGACCAGCGGATTTGCCCAGCGGCCGGGCGCCAAGGCCGACAGCCGCGTCAGCGCGCCGGAGGTGGCGGCGAGCTTGGTAACCGCGATGCCGGCAAGTACGGCGCCGAACCAGGGCAGCAGTGGAACGTAGTCGTTGGAGCGCGGGTTGGTCGCCGACAGGCCGACCCACCACAAAGCCGGATGATCGAAAAGCTCAGATCGCAGGTAGAAAGGCGCGGCAATAGCGAGGGCCGCCACGGCAAGCGTCAGCAGCGCCGGGAGGCGCAGGAACGCCAGGCCGAGCAGGCTGGCGAGCGCGATCTCGTGCAATATGCCGAAGAAGATGAAGCCATCGGGCGTGGCGATGCGGGTGACCAGCGATATTGCGAGCGCTGCCCCGGCAACCATGGCGAAGCGCTTCCAGAAGCCGGTCCAGCGGATTTTCTTGCCATGGGCGAGATAGAGGCTGATGCCGACCAGGAACAGGAAGCTCGAGGCGATGCAGCGCGCGTAGATTTTCCACCAGCCGAAGGCGGTGAGGCCGGGATCGGTGTAGCCGAAGAATTCGAGGTCCCAGGTGAAATGATAGCTCGCCATGGCAAGCAAAGCGATGCCGCGTGCAATGTCGATAGCGGCGATGCGCTTCGACTTCGGTTGATCCTGAACGGCTGCGCTCGGCGTGTCGATGCTCATGGTCTCGCTGTCTTGGTTCAGCCCCGGCAAGACGACTATCACGGTTGCCACCGTCAAAAGAAGCAGGGCCTTGCGTCGCGTTGGTACCGGTCGGCATCAGAGCTGCTTTAGGCCAGAGCCGGAAAGCCTTTGGCCGGCGTGCAGGCGTTCTTCGGCCTGGGCGCGGTTTTCGCAACGCTCGGGCTGCTGGCGGCGGCCTGCGGCTTCGTCACCTGGCGCTATCTGCCCAAATCGCTTTGATGTTCGAGCGCCGCATGGCGCTCGCGCACCCAGTTGTGGAAGCGGTGCAAGTCGTATTCCTCGGGCATCAGTACGCCGGCCTTGTGGCGCATCGAGCGCAGGCCCATCTGGTTGACCTCGCAGATATCAGCATCCTCCTCCAGCACCTGGGTACCGAAGGCGACGATGTTGTCGATATCCGCGGCCGGTTCGGCGAGCGCTTCGGGCGAAAAAAGCCATTCGGCGGTAAGTTCGGTCTGCTCCGGGCCAAGCGGCACCAGCCGCACGGTCCTGACATAGTCGACATGGCCGACGACGAACATCGACGGCATGCTGGTGGCATAGGTCTGCCCGGCGGCACGCTCGCCCGGCGTCAGGCCGGAAAAGACCGAGCCGTGGACGCGCCCGTCGCGCGACCAAGTTTCGGCCCCGGCCCGCAAGCCGCCGGCAAATTCCGGCGCGTCATTGTCGGCGTGGCGCGCCCATTCGGGGTCGTCGTGCCGGCCCATCAGGCCGCGGCCATAGATCGGCACCAGCCGCGACAGGTCCTTGTGGACGCCGGGGCAGTGCAGGCACTCGTTGAAATTTTCCCAAAATACCTTCCAGTTGCAGTTTATCACCTTGCGCAGCACATGGCCGCTCAGCAGCGTTTCCAACGGCCAGTTGGCGAGGTTGCCGGATGCCGGATCGAAGGATGTTTCAGCCGAGCCGGCAGCGTCTTCCGCCAGATTGACGAAGACGAAACCGCGCCACACCGAAAGCGCGACCCGGTAGAGCGGATGATCGGCCTTGTCGAAGCCGTCCGGCAGCGATTTCGACGGCACGCGCACCAGATCGCCGTGCAGCGAATAGGACCAGGCATGGTATGGGCAGGTGATGAGCCGCGCCTTCAGCCGTCCTTCGCTCTGCTGGCAAAGCTGCGAGCCGCGATGCCGGCAGGTGTTGTGGAAGGCGCGCAACTCGCCGGTCTCGTCGCGCAGCACGACGACCTCCTGCGTGCCTATGCGGAACGTCCTGAAAGCCAGCGGCTGGGCAAGGTCGGCCTCGCGGCAGACGAGCAGCCAGTTGCGATACCAGATGGCCTCGAGATCGCGCTGATAGGCCGCGATGTCCCAATAGGCTGATGACGGCAGCGTCGGCTCGGCCCGCGTCAGGCCGTTGTAGGGACCGCGCTCATTCGGGCTGGGTTGCATGCCGGCTTCCTCCCCATCCGCCAGCCGACACCCGGCTGCGAAAATTGTCAATCGCGGCGCCGGCCGACCGGGCTTGGCGAGGCGGCGCATTCGCCACACGATCCGGCGGAATTTGGTTTGCCGGGCGCGGCGATTCTGCCTATAGTCACTGATGTCGTCGGTTCCGTTTGGAACCAAGAGGGAATGCGGTGAGGGCAAGTTGTTTGCCCAATGCCGTGGCTGCCCCCGCAACTGTGTGCGGTAGTCCTCTCCATATGCCACTGAAGGTTCGCCTTCGGGAAGGTGGGGAAGGGCGCTGATCCGCGAGCCAGGAGACCTGCCGGCGACAGGAAACTGACTTCTATGCCCTCGGGTGGAGGGCGAAAGGACAAGACATGAATACCGCTTCCGTCTCGCTCGGCGCTTCCGCCTCCTCGCAGTCGCGTCTCATGCAGCTGGCGCTTGCTGCATTCCTCGGCATTTTCGTCATGGGCTTTGTCGGCTTCTCGCATATCGATGCGGTCCACAATGCCGCCCACGACTATCGCCATTCGATGGGCTTTCCCTGCCACTGACAAGGGGCTGACATCATGACACTGTTTCGCAACGTCGTGTTCATCGCGGCGATCGCAGGGCTTGTGGCCGGCGTGGCTCTCGCCTGCATGCAAGCCTATGCCACGGTGCCGCTCATCCTAAAGGCGGAAGTCTACGAACAGGCCGGCGGGGGCCATGACCATGCCGCGGCACCTGCGACACCGGCCGAAAACGCCGCGGGCATGACGGCTATGAGCAGCGCCGCGTCGGCACCGGCTGAAGCAATGGCTCCGGCGGAAGACGAAGGCTGGGCGCCGGCGGACGGTTTCGAACGCTTCGGCTTCAGCGTCGTTGCCAATATCGTCACCGGCATCGGCTTTGCGCTGGTCCTGGTTGCGGTTTCGGAATTCGCCGGCGGCATCGGCAATTGGCGCCAGGGCCTGTTCTGGGGGCTGGCCGGCTTTGCCGCATTCACGCTGGCGCCGGGCCTCGGCCTGCCGCCGGAACTGCCGGCGATGCCGGCGGCCGACCTTGTCCAACGCCAGATATGGTGGTGGGCAACAGTGGTGGCGACAGCGGCCGGTCTCGGCCTTATCGTCTTCCGCAGATCGCTGCCGCTGGTGGCTCTTGCCGTGGCGTTGATCGTTGCGCCGCATATCGTCGGCGCGCCGCAGCCCGATAGCTTCGAGACGGCGATCCCGGAAGGCCTGCACCACCAGTTCGTGGTGGCGGTGACGCTGACCAATCTGGTGTTCTGGCTGGTGCTCGGCGCGGTCGTCGGCGTGGTGCGCGGACGCTTCACGGGCACGGCGACCAGCCTGCGCGACAGCTTTGCCTGACCGCGCTGCCGGGGCACTGACCCTGGTCATCGGGGGGGCGCGCCCCGCAATGCGCGCGCATGCCGAGAGCCTGGTGACGGTCGGCCCGCCGCCTTGGAGCTATATCGCCACGGCGCAAGCCTATGACGACGAGATGCGCCAGCGCACCGCGCTGCACCGCTCGCGCCGCGGCGCCGGCTGGACGACCATCGATGCGCCGCTCGACCTTGCCGGCGCGATCGGAGCGCTGCCTGACGGCCAGCCGGTGCTGATCGACTGCCTGACGCTGTGGCTGACCAACCATATGCTGGCCGACCATGATGTCGAGGCCGAATGCCGGAGGCTGGCCGATGTGCTGTCGCGGCCGCGTGGGCCGTGGTTCGTGGTGTCCAACGAGGTCGGCCAGGGCATCGTGCCGGACAATGCGCTGGCAAGACGGTTTCGCGACGCCGCCGGCCGGCTGAACCAGGACGTCGCGGCTGTTGCCGGCACCGTGCTTTTGATGGTGGCGGGGCTGCCGCTCAAGGTGAAATGACATGGCTGATACTATCGATCCCAAGGACGAGGAACGCCACCGCGCCAAGATGGCCAAGCGCAAGGCGGTGCAGGACGCCGAGGTCGCGGCCAAGACGGTCGAGAAGGGGCTGCTGATCGTCAACACCGGACCGGGCAAGGGCAAGACCACGGCCGCCTTTGGGCTGGCGCTCAGGATGCTCGGCTATGGCAAGCGCGTCGGCGTCGTTCAGTTCATCAAGGGCAAATGGCACACCGGCGAGAAAGACGCCTTTGCTGCCTTCGGCGACCGTGTCGTGTGGCACGCCATGGGCGAGGGCTTTACCTGGGAGACACAGGACCTGAAGCGCGACATCGCGGCGGCCGAGGCTGCCTGGGCGAAAGCGCTGGAGCTGATGGCCGAGCCGTCGATCAGCCTCGTGGTGCTCGACGAGCTGAACATCGCGCTGCGCTACGACTACCTCGATCTCGAAAAGGTGGTCGCGGCGCTGAAGGCGCGTCGCGAAGGCCTGCATGTCGTCGTCACCGGCCGTAACGCCAAACCGGTATTGGTCGAGGCGGCCGATCTGGTCACCGAGATGGGCGTGACCAAGCACCACTTCTCCGCCGGCGTGAAGGCGCAGCAAGGGATCGAGTTCTGAGGAGTGTTGCTGGCGCCTCTTCTTCCTTCTCCCCTTGTGGGAGAAGGTGGATTGGCGCGCAGCGCCAAGACGGTTGAGGGGTGCTGGCCGGGGCGCTGTTGGTGCCAAGCTGGAACACCCCTCATCCGGCCGCTTCGCGGCCACCTTCTCCCACAAGGGGCTAGCGTGCGCACACATCTGATTTGGCGGGGATTAGTTTGGATTTGCAAGAGCGAAGCCCTCGGCGATGGCGTGGAAGCGT
>NZ_JAMYTK010000045.1:0-22828 GCF_040322355.1 Mesorhizobium sp. M0145 | reverse complement strand
AGGACCCATCACCTTCCGACACGGATTGCAGCACTTCCTGTCCATCGCCCATGGATGGGCGCTTCGAAATGTGTGAATCGCCTAGTCTCCCACAGGGGAGAAGGAAGAAACGCTCAATGCCCCTCAAACCCGATCAGCGTCCTCACCGGTACGCCGAGCGCCTCTAACCTCTCTCGGCCGCCAAGGTCCGGCAGGTCGATGACGAAGCAGGCGGCGAGGATGTCGGCGCCGATCTGCCGCAATAGCTTGACGGCCGCCTCGGCCGTGCCGCCGGTGGCGATCAAATCGTCGACGAGGATTACCTTCTCGCCTGGAGAAACACCGTCCTTGTGCATCTCCATCTCGTCCAGCCCGTATTCCAGGCTGTAGGCGACGCGCACCGTCTCGTAAGGCAACTTGCCCTTCTTGCGGATCGGCACGAAGCCGGCCGAAAGCTGGTGGGCGATGGCGCCGCCGAGGATGAAGCCGCGCGCCTCGATGCCGGCGATCTTGTCGATCTTCAGGCCGGCATAGGGATGCACCAGCTCGTCGATCGCCCGGCGGAAGGCCCGCGCATTGCCGAGCAGTGTCGTAATGTCGCGAAACAGGATGCCGGGTCTGGGATAATCCGGAATGGTGCGGATCGCGGCAAGCAGCGTGTCTTCGAGCGAGGATTTCATCAAGCGGCTCTCCGGACCTTTCGTCGGATTCGACTGAAGACGTGAAAGGAATTGGCCAATCGTAACCCGGGGCAGCCAAGTCCGGCTACCGCCATGTGACGCCTGACGGAAAATTGTCCGGCAAAGGGGGGTGCTCAGCGACGGCTGCAATGAATCGAAATGCCTGCAATGAAAAGGGCGCCTTTCGACGCCCTCCCGGTCTCGTGTGTTGCAGCGGTCAGTGCGCCACGCCGGCCCACACCTTGCGTTTTGTCAGGTAGACCAGCGCACCGAACAGAAGCAGAAAGACCAGCACGCGAAAGCCGGTCTTCTTGCGGTCCTCGAGGTGCGGCTCGGCCGCCCACATCAGGAAGGCCGACACGTCGCGCGAATACTGGTCGACCGTCTGCGGCGCGCCGTCATCATAGGTAACCTGGCCGTCGGAGAGCGGCTTCGGCATCTTCAGCGACACGCCGGACAGGAAGTACGGATTGTAGTGCGTGCCTTCCGGTATGACCATGCCCGCCGGCGGCTGCTGGTCGTAGCCGGTCAGCAGCGAGTGGATGTAGTCGGGACCGCCCTGGGCATATTGCGTGAAGATGTCGAAGACGAAGCGCGGGAAGCCGCGTTCAACGCCGCGCGCCTTGGCCAGCAGCGACATGTCGGGCGGTGCTGCGCCGCCATTGGCCGCCGCCGCCGCTTCCGCATTGGGGAACGGCGCCGGGAAATGGTCGGACGGCTTGCCGGGGCGATCGAACATGTCGCCGGCATCGTTCGGGCCGTCGTGGATCGTGTATTCGGCCGCCAGCGTCTTGATCTGCGCATCCGAATAGCCAAGGCCTTCCAGCGTGCGGAACGCCACCAAATTCATCGAATGACAGGCTGAGCAGACTTCCTTGTAGACCTTCAGCCCGCGCTGCAGCTGGGCCTTGTCGTAGGTGCCGAACGGCCCGGCGAAGCTCCAGTCCATTTCCTTTGGTTCGTGTATCGGGAAATGCGTCGGCGCCGCCTCGTTGTGCGCCTCTTCCTGGGCGCGCGCTCCAGTGCCTGTGGCCCCAATGCCCGCGGCCACAAGGCCAAGCAGCGCCAGCGAGGTGAGAATCTTCTTCATGCAAATCCCCTTGAGATTCTCTGACGCGCTGTCATCGTCTCGAGCATGATCTTGTCCGAAAACCGGTTTCCACTTTTCGGGATCATGCTCAGCCTTTGGTTTCCGGCGCGGCCGTGGCGCCGGCAGGATGTCCACCGCCACCCTTATTCTTCCCGAGCACTGCCTCGGTGATCGAATTCGGCAGCCGCCGCGGCGTCTCGATCAGCCCAAGTACCGGCAGCGCTACCAGGAAGAAGGCGAAGTAGAACAGCGTCGCCATCTGCGCCATGAACACATAGCTGCCCTCGGCCGGCTGCGAGCCCAGCCAGCCGAGCAGGATGGCGTCGGCCACGAACAGCCAGAAGAACAGCTTGTACCAGGGCCGGTAGACTGCCGAGCGCACCTTCGAGGTGTCGAGCCACGGCACCAGGAACAGCATGACAATCGCGCCGAACATGCAGAGCACGCCGCCGAGCTTGGAGTTGATGGGCCCGATATTGAAGGTGATAGCGCGCAGGATCGCGTAAAACGGCAGGAAGTACCATTCCGGCACAATGTGGGCCGGCGTCTTCAGGGGGTTGGCCACGGTGTAATTGTCCGGATGGCCGAGATAGTTCGGCAGATAAAAGACGAAATAGGCGAAGACGAACAGGAACACGATCATGCCGAACCCATCCTTGATGGTCGCGTAAGGCGTGAAGGCGAGCGTGTCGGTCTTCGATTTGACCTCGATGCCGGTCGGATTGTTCTGGCCGACGACGTGAAGCGCCCAGATGTGCAGCACGACGACGCCGGCGATCATGAACGGCAATAGGTAATGCAGCGCAAAGAAACGGTTCAGCGTCGGATTGTCGACCGCGAAGCCGCCGAGCAAAAGCTGCTGGATCCAGTCGCCGACCAGCGGGATGGCGGTGAAGAAGCCGGTGATGACGGTGGCGCCCCAGAAGCTCATCTGGCCCCAGGGCAGCACATAGCCCATGAACCCGGTCGCCATCATCAAGAGGTAGATGATGCAGCCGAGGATCCACAGCAGCTCGCGCGGCGCCTTGTAGGAGCCGTAGTAGAGGCCACGGAAAATATGGATGTAGACGGCGACGAAGAAGAACGACGCGCCGTTCGAATGCAGGTAGCGCAGCAGCCAGCCGGAATTGACGTCGCGCATGATCTTCTCGACCGAATCGAAGGCGAGAGTGCTGTCGGCCGCGTAGTGCATGGCCAGCACGATACCGGTCAGGATCTGCGCCGCCAGCATGAGCGCGAGAATGCCGCCGAAGGTCCAGGCGTAATTCAAATTGCGCGGCACCGGATAGGCGATGAAGCTGTCATAGACCAGCCGCGGCAGCGGCATGCGCGAATCGAACCAGCGTCCGATGCCGGTCTTGGGCGTATAGGTCGAGTGTCCCTCGCTCATGGAAATATCCCTTGCCTCAGCCGATACGGATCTTGGTGTCGGAAATGAACTGGAACACCGGCACCGCCATGTTCTCGGGCGCCGGCCCCTTCCGGATGCGGCCGGCGGTATCGTATACGGAACCGTGGCACGGGCAGAACCAGCCGCCGAAATCGCCTTCCTGGCCGAGCGGGATGCAGCCGAGATGGGTGCAGACCTGGACCATCACCATCCAGGCTTCCTTGCCCGGCGTGGTGCGGTTGGCGTCGGTTGCCGGCGCGTCGGCCGGCAAATTGGCGTTGCGGGCGATTGGATCCTTGAGCTCGGCAAGATTGACCGCCTGGCCGTCCTTCATCTCTTGCTCGGTGCGGTTGCGCACGACCACCGGCTTGCCCCGCCACTTCACAACGAGCGACATTCCTGGCGTCAGCGAAGAGACGTCGACCTCCACCGAGGCAAGGGCCAGCGTCGAGGCATCCGGACGCATCTGATCGATGAACGGCCAAGCGACAGCGCCCGCGCCGACCACCGCCGCCATGCCAGTGGCGACGTAGAGAAAATCACGACGGTTGGGATCCTGGGTGTCGGTTGCGCTCACGGGTGCCTGATCCTTTCGCCTTTTCCGTGCCGGCGGCCGAGCCTTGTTCCCCGCTCAATCACGCCGGCCCGACTGCGCATGGCGAACAGGCTAGCGAATTCCTCCGGCATTTGGGACTTGGGTTTATGCGTGAAGCCTGTTTTTGTCCAGACGGGTGAAGGCACAAGGGCAGATTGTCGCGGGGGCGTAATTCGCACGTCGGAACGATTGGAAAACAGCAGCAAAACCAAATGGCTGCGTTCGCCTCGACAGCTGGCGCTGGCCCGGTTTATCCTCGGCCTATGGCGCATGTCATAGACCGCGACAAATGGGCCGAAGCGCCCGACCGCTGGCCCGACCATTGGCAGGGCGAGCTGCAAGGCGGCGCCTACGGCTCCAACAGCTGCCTGATCTTCAACTACCTGCCCGAGATCGGCGGCGGCCCCAGGCTGCACAGCCACCCCTATTGCGAGATTTTTATCATCCGGACCGGGACCGGCCTGTTCACCGTCGGCGACCGGCAGATCGAGGCCACAGCCGGCCAGATCCTGATCGTGCCGCCGAACACGCCGCACAAATTCACCAATCTCGGGCCAGGCCCGCTGGAAACCACCGACATACACGAGAACGGCAGCTTCATCACCGAGTGGCTGGAATAACGCTTCCCAAACCAGTTCCGGTTCGGATCATGCGCTGGCGCCGAGCCTGGCCAGCACGGCCTTGGGAATGTTGTATTCCCGGATCACCGCGTCGTGCTTGCGCAGGCCGCAGAGTTCGCGCTGGATGAAATACCCGTGCACCGCTTCGGCTGCATCCCTGAGCAGCCGGGCACGGTCGACACTGTCGCAATTCTCGCGCAGCCTCGTCAATGTTTCCTCGACGCGCCGGCCGGCGCGGCCGAGCGCGGCCGCCTTCTCGCCGAGGATTTCATGGCCAAGCAGGTCCAACGCGCTCTCCTGCGCGCCGGACCGTCCGAAATTCGATGGCATTCTCACCGCCATGATTTCACTCCGCTTTATAGAAAACTACTCCGCCGGCCGGGTCTCGGCCAACGCGCTCTCTTCGTTGAACAGGAAGCCGCCGGACTGCCGCTTCCATAGCCTGGCATAGAGCCCGTCGAGCCCGACCAGCTCGTCATGCGTGCCTTGCTCGACGATGCGGCCCTCGTCGAGCACCACCAGCCGGTCGAGTGCCGCAATGGTCGACAGCCGATGCGCGATGGCGATGACCGTCTTGCCTTCCATCAGCCTTGCCAGATTTTCCTGGATCGCCGCCTCGATGTCGGAATCGAGCGCCGAGGTCGCCTCATCGAGCACCAGGATCGGTGCATCCTTGAGGAAGACGCGGGCGATCGCCACGCGCTGGCGCTGGCCGCCGGAGAGCTTGACGCCGCGCTCGCCGACATAGGCCTCGTAGCCGATACGATCGCGATTGTCGCGCAGACCGAGGATGAACTCGTGCGCCTCGGCCTTCTTCGCTGCCGCGACCACCTCAGCGTCGGTCGCTTCCGGCATGCCGAGCTTGATGTTGTCGCGCAGCGAGCGGTGGAAAAGTGCCGTATCCTGGCTGACGACGCCGATATTGGCGCGCAGCGAATTCTGCGTGACCCTGGAGACGTCCTGCCCGTCAATGGTGATCTTGCCGCTCTCGAGGTCGTAGAGGCGCAGGATCAGATTGACCAAGGTCGTCTTGCCGGCGCCGGACGGGCCGACCAGGCCGACCTTTTCGCCCGGCCGCACGACGAGGTCGATGCCGTCGAGCACGCCGGACCCCTTGCCGTAGTGGAACTCGACATTGCTGACGTCGATGCGCCCGCCGACGACGACAATCTCTTTCGCGTCCGGCGCATCGGTCAGGCCGAGCGGCTGTGAGATCAGCGCCTTGGAGTTTTCCAGCACGCCGAGGTTCCGCAAGATGCCGTTGAGCTGCATCATCAGCCGGCCGAGCAGCATGTTCAGCCGCAGCACCAAAGACAGCGTGAAAGCCACGGCGCCGACTGTGATCGAGCCCTCGACCCAGAGATAAACGGCAAAGCAGGCGATCGCCGTGATCATAATGCCCGACAGCATCGTCAGTGCCATGCGCACGCCGGTCAGCCGGCGGGTGAACGGGCGCAGCGCGTCGAGATAGATGTCGAAGCCGTTCCTGATGTAGCGGTCGTCGCCATCGGCCGAGAACAGTTTCAGCGTCTGCACGTTCGAATAGGAATCGACAAGGCGGCCGGTGATCATCGAGCCGGCTTCGGCGGTGGCTTCGGCATGCTTGCGGATCGCCGGCAAATAGCGCCTGGCCAGCAAGCCGAAGGCGGTAATCCAGATCACCACCAGCACCGCCAGCCGGAGATCGAGCCCGGCGACCAGCGCCAGCGTCGTCACCGTATAGACGACCATGAACCAGACGACCTCGATGAAGCTTTCCATCAGATCGCCGGTCGCCTGTCCCGCCTGCCAGACCTTGGTCGCGATACGTCCGGCAAAGTCGTTCTGGAAGAAGGCGTAGGATTGGCGCGAGACATGGCGATGCGCCTGCCAGCGCACCAGATTATAGAAACCCGGCGTGATCGTCTGCTCGTCGACCAGCGCCGACAGGCCGACGACGATGGTGCGGATGACCAGCACCACCGCGATCATGAAGACAAGTTCCGGGCCGGCGGCAGTCCACAACGCGTGCCAGCTGCGTTCGCCGGGAAGCTGGTCGAGGATGTCGACCAGCCGCCCGACGAAATAGAACAGTCCGGCTTCGACTAACGGCGCGATGCCGCCGATCAGCAGCATGGCGAAGAAGGCGATCTTCGCCTGCCCGACATAATGCCAGAGGAAACCCCTGACGCCGGCAGGTGGCCGAAGGTCCGCAGGCTCCCGGAATGGATAGACCCAGTTCTCGAACCAGCGGTAGATGGCAGTCATTCGGCGGCTTCACCCTTGACGAGTGCATCGTTGGCGGCTGCATCGTTGGCAGAGGGGCCGTCGTCGAGCAGGAAGCCGCCCGACTGGCGCTGCCAGAGCTGGGCGTAGAGCCCGCCGCTGGCAATCAGTTCCTCATGCGAACCTTCCTCGATGACGCGGCCCTTGTCCATGACGACGAGCCGGTCCATGGCGGCGATCGTCGACAGCCGGTGCGCAATGGCGATGACGGTCTTGCCTTGCATCAGTCTGTAGAGGTTCTCCTGGATGGCCGCCTCGGCCTCGGAATCTAGGGCGGAGGTCGCTTCGTCGAGGATAAGGATTGGTGCGTCCTTCAGCATAACACGGGCTATGGCGATGCGTTGCCGCTGGCCGCCGGACAATTTGACGCCGCGATCACCGACATGCGCGTCGAAACCCTTTCGACCGTTAGAATCCGACAATCCGGCGATGAAATCCAGCGCCTCGGCGCGCCGCGCCGCCTCGATCAGCATCTGGTCACTGGCGTCCGGCCGGCCATAGAGGATATTCTCGCGCACCGAGCGATGCAGCAGCGAGGTGTCCTGCGTGACCATGCCGATCTGGGCGCGCAGCGAGTCCTGCGTCACCGCCGCAATGTCCTGGCCGTCGATCAGGACCTTGCCGCTTTCGAGGTCATAGAAGCGCAACAGAAGATTGACCAGCGTCGACTTGCCGGCACCCGAACGGCCGACGATGCCGACCTTCTCGCCCGGCTTCACCGTCAGCGACAGGCTTTCGATCACGCCCTTCTGCTTGCCATAATGGAAGCGGATGTCCTCAAAACGGATCTCGCCCTTGGTCACGGCAATATCCTTGGCGCCAGGCCGGTCTTCGACGAGGCGCGGCAGCGAGATCGAGGCGATGCCGTCCTGCACCGTGCCGATATTCTCGAACAGCGTGGACATCTCCCACATGATCCATTGCGACATGCCCCAGAGCCGAAGCACGAGGCCGATGACCAGGGCGACGGCGCCGATCGTCACGGCTTGGCCGAGCCACAGCCATAGCGAGATTGCGGTGACCGAAAACAACAGCAGCGAATTCAGGACGTAGAGCAGGCCGTAGAGCTGTGTCACCAGCCGCATCGACCGGTAGACTGTATCGAGAAAGCCGGCCATACCGTCCTTGGCGAAGGATGCCTCGCGCCGCGCATGCGAGAACAGCTTGACCGTCTGGATGTTGGAGTAGCTGTCGACGACACGGCCGGTCATGGTTGAGCGCGCATTGGCCTGCTCCTCGCCGACCTTGCCCAGCCGCGGGATGAAATAGCGCAACAGCAGGACATATCCGGCAAGCCAGACGGCAAGCGGCGCAGCCAGCCGCCAGTCTGCCGAGCCGACAATGAACAGCATGCCGAGAAAATAGACGACGATATAGTTGAGCACATCGATGAGCTTGATGACGCACTCGCGCACCGCGAGCGCGGTCTGCATCAGCTTGGTCGCGATGCGCCCGGCAAACTCGTCCTGATAGAAGCTCATTGACTGCTTGAGCAGATAGCGATGCACCTGCCAGCGGATACGCATCGGATAATTACCCATCAGCGTCTGCTGGTTGAGCAGCGAATGGAACCAGACCGTCGCCGGCAGCGCGAAAATCACGATGAAGGCCATGCCGACCAGCTTCAAGCCTTCGGTCTGCAGGAACGTCTCGCGATTCTGTCCGGACAGCCAGTCGACGATCCGGCCCATGAAGCCGAACATCCACACCTCGGCAAGGGCGATGGCCGTCACCAGTACCGCATCGAGAGCGATGTAGGGCCACGCGCCGCGCGTATAATGCACGCAGAAGGCGATCAGTGTCCGCGGCGGCTCGACCGGCTCCTTGGCAGGGAACGGATCGAGCCTTTTTTCAAACCAGCTAAACATAGAGATGCTCACAATACTGTTTCCGCTCACGCGGCACGCGAACGGACGAGGTGCCCAGACCGCATGGCGTCAAGGACCGGCGATACGGAATCGTCCGCCTCGCCGGTCCTGCTTCGCGCTATATAGGTTGTCGCGGGCCTTTCGCCGACAGTCTCGTTTGACGATGCTGACGACGTTTTGACGATCCGGATTTTCGCGCTGGTTTTTGCACCAGGCCGGATCAGCCTGATGATCCGGCGCACCAGCGACGGCCGGCTATGGTCCGGAACGGCGCGCGAGAAATCGACGTCCGGCAGCATGCCGCGATGCGGACGCCGGCGGGTCTCGGCGTGAACCGCCGACGAGTAGGTCTCGCCGATCAAAAGCGCCCAGGTCGCAGTCTTGCGCTCGTGCAGGCTTCTTGAGCCGGGTATTCTACAGGGATCGAACATCGGTCCGTCCTCCAGTTGAAGATGCAGGTAGAGGGGTGAACCAACCCAGGCCGCGGGCACGCGCGGCGCGGCAAAGGTGGCATCGGTCGAAGCGTGTTCAGGTGGGGCGTTCAGCCCCTTCCACAGCTTGAAAAACATCGCAGGATTCCTTCAAAGGCCGAAAAAGGTTTCGGCGGGAATCGGTGCGATTGAAGTCTAGAAGGTCAGGAGAATCGTCGTACCGAAACCGCCGTCGGGCTGGTAAGCCCACGAGAGGGGTGGTGGATGTGCATGGCCATCATGAATTACCCCTCCATCGGTTCGGGTTGACAATGCTGGCCGTATAACCGACTTCGCAGAAAATGACCACCCGCCAGTCCAGCAATTTCCAAAACCGCGAGAGCTCTGTGGCTGATCTGCCACTTATTAGAAAGACGCGGAAATGAACGACCGTCTCCGTATCGCGCTCTACCAGCCTGATATCGCCGGCAACACCGGGACAATCCTGCGCTTCGCCGCTTGCCTCGGTCTCGGCGTCGACATCATCGAACCGGCGGGCTTCCCGCTCGGTGACCGGGCGCTGAAACGGGCCGGCATGGACTACCTCGAAATGGCGGCGCTCACCCGGCATGTCGACTGGCACGCCTTTGAGGACTGGCGCAAGCCTGCCATGCGGCGGCTGGTGCTGCTGTCGACCAAAGCAGCTGCCGCCTACACGGATTTCGCCTTTGCCGGCGACGACATTCTCTTGTTCGGCCGTGAATCCGCAGGCGTGCCGGACGCCGTTCACGAGGCGGCGGATGCGCGACTGATCATCCCGATGCAGCCCGGCGCGCGCAGCATCAACGTCGCGCTTTCCGTTGCGATGGTGGCGGCCGAGGCGATCCGGCAGCTCCGCTAGGATGTGTACGCGATCGCCGGCCGCAGCGACCAAGGCGTCGTCCTCACGCAACACTGCGTCCTCTCCGGTCATTCTCATCCAGACGCCCATCGCCTTCTCCTGCCGTTTGCATCTTCGAGGCTTCTTCGCTACAAGCTCAACTTAACTTGAGGTCAAGCGGAAAATCGGAGATGGCTGCGGCAACGGAATTAACAGTCGGCCAGGTGGCGATGCGCAGCGGCGTGGCGGTGTCGGCGCTGCATTTCTACGAAGCACGCGGGCTGATCCGCAGCCACCGCACATCAGGCAACCAGCGGCGTTACGGCCGCGACGTGCTGCGACGGGTGGCGATCATCAAGGTAGCGCAGGAGGTCGGCATTTCGCTGGCCGAGATCGGCACAGCCCTTCGATCATTGCCTGAAGGCCGGACGCCGACGCGCGAGGATTGGAACCTGCTTTCGACGGCTTGGCGCGACGACCTCGACCAGAAAATTAGTCAGCTCAAGAAGCTGCGCGACGGGCTGAGCGACTGCATCGGCTGCGGCTGCATGTCGATCGACAAATGTCCGCTGCGGAATAAGAATGACAGGCTGGCAAGGGACGGCGCGGGCGCCCGCAGGCTGGTCGTGCGTTGAAGCCATGACGGGTCTGGACGGGTTCAGCGAACTTATCCTGTCCGTTAGTCACTATACAGTCTTGTGAAGTTCATGTGCCCGTGCTTGATACGCCCCTGCAACTAACCTTGGGGGGCAGAATTGAAATTTGCATACAAGACTTACGCCGCGTTGCTTGGCGCCATTGTGTTGGCTGGATGCATGCCGAGCGAAGGTGAATGGAATACGGCAAGGACTTTGGTTCAGGGCAGTCCTGCCATGTATAAGAAAGTGCTTACGGAATGCATCAGGCATTCGGAGCAATCGCCTCTCAGTTCGAAGCAGGAAGCTGGCAAGATCATGAATGTCAGCGCAGCCGCGGCGCCACGTGTCTGGTGCGGAAGAACCGTGCGGGCCTTCGCGAATGGGCGCCTGACGTATGCCGAGATGAAAAGAGCGCATCTTGGAACGGGCGACAGAAGCGTGTTTATCAAGATCGTTCAGGGCAGATGAACTAGCCCTGATACGTTCAGCCTCGAGACCGGAGCGTTAATCCGCCGCCGGCAGCCGCCTGATGGTGAATTCGATGACGTCGCCCGGCCGCTCGAACCAGCTTTCGATCTCGGTCCAATAGGCCTGCTTAGGAAAGCGCTCGAACCATTCCTTCGCCTTGAGACGAGCATCGGAGCGCGGCAGCACGAAGGTCTCGCGCAGGAAGCCGTCGCGCGGCATGCGCGCGTTCTCGGCGCGCGAACGGTCGAGCCTCTTCTTCAGGCCATCCAGCGGCGGTCTTGCCGGGGTGCGCACGAAAGAACGCCATTCACACTTGACCCTTGCACCCAAGAGATTAGGGATCGCGGCCGGAAAAGACGAGTCATTTGTCGGGCGCGCCCGCAACCGGAGACAGGATTTGCAACGACCCGAGATACCGGCGGGGCTGCCAGCCGACATCGAACAGAAGAAGACGAAGGCACGGCTGTGGTTCGAGACGTTGCGCGAGCGCATCTGTGCCAGCTTCGAGCAGATCGAGCAGGACCTGCAGGGGCCGCAGGCTAGCTGGTCGCCCGGCCGCTTCGAAAAGACGCCGTGGCAACGCGATGCCGGCAAGGGCGGCGGCGGTATCATGTCGATGATGCACGGCCGCGTCTTCGAGAAGGTCGGCGTCCACACCTCGACCGTCCACGGCGAGTTCTCGCCCGAATTCAGGAAGCAGATGCCGGGCGCCGAAGAGGACCCCTCCTTCTGGGCAAGCGGCATTTCGCTGATCGCCCATCCGTGGAACCCCAACGTGCCGGCCGTGCATATGAACACGCGCATGGTCGTCACCTCGCGCCAGTGGTTCGGCGGCGGCGCCGACCTGACACCGGTGCTCGACCGCCGCCGCAGCCAGGACGACCCCGACACGATCGCCTTCCACAGAGCGATGCAATTTGCCTGCGAGAAGAACGCGGCGATCGCCGACTACGTGAAATTCAAAGCCTGGTGCGACGAGTACTTCTACCTGCCGCACCGCGACGAGCCACGCGGTACCGGCGGTATCTTCTTCGACTGGCTGCATTCGGATGAGGACAAAGGCGGCTGGGACGCCGATTTCAACTTCGTCCAGGACGTCGGGCGATCTTTTCTCGTCGTCTACGGACATCTGGTGCGCGCCAACTTCAATGACAACTGGACCGATGGCGACCGTGACGAGCAGCTCATCCGCCGCGGCCGTTATGTCGAATTCAACTTGCTTCACGATCGCGGCACCATCTTCGGGCTGAAGACCGGCGGCAATGTCGCCTCGATCCTGTCCAGCCTGCCGCCAGAAGCGAAATGGCCGTAAAATCTCGGTGAGCACGACGTGAGCCGCAATCGGGTCCAAATCCCCAGAATTTGACGGCGAATGTGGCGCAAGGCGCGCCAGAAAATATCTTTTTCGTCTAATATGCCATTGTAAAGATTGGGCTATTTGTCGCGTCGGGCCGGGAAACGCCGGCGGTTCTTTACTCCCGAGAGCCGCGACCCGACGTGACCGGACGGCCCATGATTGAATGGGGCACCTTTCCCAAGCGGTGCCCGCATTTTCCAGGAGAGCATGCCATGCGCAAGCTTATTATGACCGCAGCCGCCGCTGCCGTTCTCGCCTCTGGTACTGCCGCATTCGCTGCGGTCAAGCACACCACCGGCACGATCAAAAGCTTTGATGGAACGGCGATGAGCCTAGTTCTGGATAACGGAGCCACCTTTACGTTGCCCCAGACCTTCAAGGATCCTGGCCTGAAGGTCGGCGAAAAGGTCCGCGTCACGTGGGATATGAGCGGCAAGGATAAAATTGCCGAGGCAGTCAAGATCGTGAAGTGATGTCCTGCCCGCTGGAGCAAGACGAGGGCTTACTCCTGGGTAGCGTAAGAGGGCGGAGCAGCGATGCTCCGCCTTTTCGCAACCCGATCACTAGAGGGCCGCGTGTCGGCTTGGACGCACGGCACTCTAAGGCAACCAAAACCGTTCGATCGTGTTATGCTTAGCTGGCCAAGCGTGTAGCCCGGATACCGGACGCGGTTTCCGGATCGCGCAATCAAAGGTCTGGAGCTTCCGTGTCAGTGCGCTGCGCGGCGCTCCAAGGAGGAGATGAGGAGAAGCCGATGAAGGAATTCCATTGCGGGTCGCTCGTACCCGGCTGCGAGTGGCACACACGCGCCGAGGAGGAGGCTGAGGTCATGCGCCGTGCCGTCGAGCATCTGCGCGAGACGCACGGCGAGACGGTGATCCGCGAGACGATGATCGAGGCGATCCGCTCGCGCATCGAAAAGGTCCGCGACGCAGCGTGACGGTCAGGATTCGAGTGCCTCCGCGGCGCGCTTGAGCAGCGCGCCGCGATCAAGCGCAAAACCGGACTCGACCCATTCCTTTTCGAGATTCTTCAACGTTGCACCAAGCTTCGGCCCCGGTGATGCGCCAAGCGTCGTCAGATCGGCGCCCTTGACCGGAAAAACAGGGTTTTGCCATTTTGCAGCGAAGGCAAGCAGGCGCGAGAAGCCGCCGGCTTCGAGCAGTGCGTCATTGTCTTCGACCGCGCGGGCTCGAGCGGAAGCGAGCAACAGCCGCAACCGATCGACAAAGCCTTGGCGGTCGCCAAAATAAAGCCTTTTCGCCAACTCTCCTTCGGTCGTTTTCGGATCGACGGCAGCCGTGATCGCCCAATTCCGCAGCCGGCTTGCTTCGCTCACGGAAAGCCTCAATCTCTCGGCAAGCGTTTTCATGCGCGCGGCATCCGGCGGCACGATGGCTTCCAGCCTGAGCAGCGGGTCCGGCGCCCAGGCCAGATCCTTCTCGGTCTTGGTCAGCCCGTGGATGGCATCGATGCCCCATTTCTCGCTTTCCGGCAAAACGGCGGTCAGAACGCCGGCCTGGCGCATCCACAGCAGCGCCCGCGACGGATCTGGCGCTGACAGCAATTTCTTCAATTCCCACCAGACACGCTCGACCGAGAGCTGGTCGAGCCCCTGCTTCAGCCGGGCACAAGCCTTCAACCCTTCGGCATCCGGCCTGCCGTCGCCATACCATGCGAAGAAACGGAAGAAACGCAGGATGCGCAGATAATCCTCGCGGATACGCGCTTCCGGATCGCCGATGAATCGCAGCCTCCGCGCTTCGATATCGGCGATACCGCCGACCAGATCGACGACCGTTCCATCGGCTTCGGCATAGAGTGCATTGATGGTGAAGTCACGCCGCTCAGCGTCGGCTTTCCAGTCGCGGCCGAACGACACTTTGGCGCGCCGGCCGTCGGTTTCGATATCGGCACGCAGCGTGGTGACCTCATAGGCCTTGCCGTGGCCGACCGCGGTGACTGTGCCATGCTCGATGCCGGTCGGTACCGTCTTGAAGCCTGCCGCCTCGGCGCGCCGGATGGTTTCCTCGGGCACCGTGGTGGTGGCGATGTCGATGTCGGCGACCGGCTGGCCGATGAGCGCGTTGCGCACCGCACCGCCGGCGACACGCGCCTCCTCGCCGCCATCAGTCAGCGCGGCGAGCAGGCGCTGCAGGTGGCGTTCGCCGAGCCACCCGGCCTTGCCCGCGATCGACACTGGATCGCTCACGAATAGAACCTTTCATAAAGCGTACGGATGATGCCCGCGGTGACGCCCCAGATGCGCTGGCCGCCATAGGGCATCTCGTAATAGAACCATTCGAGGTCGTTCCACATGCGGCTGTCTCTGGTGTGGTTGGCGGGGTCCATCAGAAAGCCCAGCGGCACCTCGAAGACGGCATCGACTTCGTCGGAATTCAGCGTCAGGCTGAAACCGGGCCGCACAATCCCGAGCACCGGGGCGATGCGATAGCCGCTGCCGGAAACGTAGTCCGGCAGACGGCCGATGATCTCGATGTAATCACTATCGAGACCGATCTCCTCGGATGTCTCGCGCAACGCCGCCGCTTCCGGGCTCGCATCGGTTGGATCGATGGTACCACCGGGGAAAGCCACCTGCCCCGAATGGTTGCGCAGCTTTTCCGCCCGCCTGGTCAAAAGGACCGTGGCTTCATGGCCATGATCGACCACCGGGATCAGCACGGCGGCATCGCGCAGCGCCTTGGCCAGCTTCAGCCTGGGATGGCCCGGATTGAAGCGGTGGTCGCCAAAATCATCGCCGGCATGCGCCAGCGGCTGCGCCGCGACGCGCTGGCGAAACCCGGCAGCGGAAAACGGCAACGACATCACCTGATCCATCATAGGCGATCCGTCATGCGCTCAGCCGTTTCAGTTTCTCAGCCGGCATGATTGGATAGACCTCGCCTTTGGAACGGACGGCAAACATCGTCTTGCCACCGATGTCGATCTCTTCGCCGTGCTCGACCAATTCGTACATCACCGGCCGTGCCACCAGCGCCTCCAGCCGCCCGCGCACCAGCACATAAGGCTTCAGGCCACCTGTCTCGTCCTCATCGACGAAGCGCAGCGGGTGTCCCGCCCCAGCCTCTACCACGTCGCCGACATTGGTGCGAAAGGTGACGATTTGTCCGTCGCCGGCGCCCGACACGTCCATCTCGACGGCAATGAAGGGCGCGTCGGCGACGCGGATGCCGACCTTTTCCACCGGCGTCACCAGGTAGGTTCTACCGTCCGCGTCCTTGCGCAGCACTGAGGAAAAAAGCTGCACCAGCGGCATCCGGCCGATCGGCGTTCCCAGATAGAACCAGGTGCCGTCCTGCTTGATTTCCATGTCGAGATCGCCGCAAAATGCCGGATTCCAGCGTTCCACCGGCGCCGGCCCCTTGCCAGCGCGCGTCGCGCGCGAGACCAGCGCCTCCAGTCCGCGCGCCTCGGTCGCGGCCGTCAGGCTCTCTTCACGATGGTCGGCGGCTTCCGTCATGGTCACGAAATAGTCACTGTTGTTCCGCTTGTCAGCCTAAGTCTGTGATTTAAGTTCATTGCAGGCGCATGCGAGGCCGAATCGCGGCATTCTCTGCGGCACCAAGGTGCCAAGCGGTGTCCAACAGAAGGATCGATGCTGCATGAGCGTTATGATCAAGGAAAGCCCAATCAGCGAAAAGGACATGGTGGCGCAGGCCGAGAAAGCGCTGGCCGACATTTCGAGGGTCCGTGACGGCGTCGGCCGGGTCATTTTCGGCCAGGAAAGCGTCGTCGAGCGCACGCTGGTTGCATTGCTGGCCGGCGGCCATGCGCTGCTGGTCGGGGTGCCCGGCCTCGCCAAGACCAAGCTGGTCGAAACGCTGGGCATCGTGCTTGGCCTCGATTCGCGCCGCATCCAGTTCACGCCCGACCTGATGCCATCCGACATTCTCGGCTCAGAGGTGATGGAGCAGGATGAATTCGGCAAGCGTTCGTTCCGCTTCATTTCCGGGCCGATCTTTGCGCAACTGCTGATGGCCGACGAGATCAACCGCGCCTCGCCGCGTACCCAGTCGGCGCTGCTGCAGTCGATGCAGGAATATCACGTCACCATTGCCGGCGTGCGCCATGATCTGCCGTCACCGTTCCACGTCCTGGCGACGCAGAACCCGCTGGAGCAGGAAGGCACCTATCCGCTGCCGGAAGCGCAGCTCGACCGCTTCCTGATACAGGTCGATATCCTCTACCCCGAGATCGAGGCGGAGCGCCGCATCCTGCTGGAAACCACCGGTATCGAGGATGCCAAGGCTGAAAACGTGCTGCAGCCGGCGCGGCTTAAGGACATCCAGACGCTCATCCGCCGTATGCCGGTGCCGGAAAGCGTCATCGAGGCGATCCTCAAGCTGGTGCGCTCAGCGCGCCCCGGCCAGGGCAACGCCGATACCGACAAGTACGTCGCCTGGGGCCCAGGCCCGCGCGCCAGCCAGGCGCTGACGCTGTGCACCCGCGCCCGCGCCCTCTATGACGGCCGGCTGGCGCCGTCGGTCGACGACGTCCGCGCGCTCGCCGAGCCGGTGCTGCAGCACCGCATGGCGCTGACCTTCGCCGCCCGCGCCGAGGGCACCACGGTTCGCGATGTTGTGGCGAAGCTCGCGAAAGGGATTTGATGGCGCGCATCGGTGAAGCGCAGGCACCGGCAGCGACGCGCGATGCGCTCGCCAGAGGCCGGTTGCGGGCTTCGTTGGTGCCGGACCTGCTGGTCGAGGCGCGCCGCATCGTCAACACGGTAATTGCCGGCTGGCATGGCCGCCGCAAGCGCGGTATCGGCGAGAATTTCTGGCAGTTCCGGCCCTATGTCGAAGGCGATTCCTCGCGCATTGACTGGCGCCGTTCCGCCCGCGACGATCACACCTATGTCCGCGACCGTGAATGGGAGGCCGCCCACACGGTGTGGCTGTGGGCCGATCCCTCGCCTTCCATGCTCTACAAATCGACCGGAGCCAGCGTTCCCAAGGAATCGCGCGCCCTGGTGCTGGCGCTGGCCATGGCCGAGCTTTTGTCGCGCAGCGGCGAGCGCATTGCCTGGCCGGGCCTGACCGACCCGTTCACCGCCCGCAATGGCGCCGAGCGCATCGCGGCGCAACTGATGCACGCCGCCGACCTGCCGGCAAAGCCCGACCTATCCGGCATTCGCCGGTTCTGCGACATCGTCCTCGTCAGCGATTTCCTCGACCCGGTCGAGGACACCATTGCGTGGCTGGACGTGCTCGCGCGCCACGGCGTGCGCGCCCATCTGGTCGAGGTCGCCGATCCGGCCGAGGAAAGCTTCCCCTATGCCGGGCGCACCGAATTCACCGATCCTGAGACCGGCGACAAGCTGACCGCCGGCCGCGCCGAAATGCTGGGCGAGGAATATCGCCTGCTATATGCCGCCCGCCGCCAGGAACTGGCCGCCTGGTGCAAACGGCTTGGCTGGAGCTTTACCGTCAATCATACCGATCGCCTTGCCTCCGAGGCGCTGGTGCGCATCCACATGGCGATGACCGCCGAAGGCGCCTTTGCCGGGAGGGCCCGCGCATGAGTTGGCTGCCGCTCTCCTTCGGGGCGCCGATCGTGCTGTGGGGCCTGCTGGCGCTGCCGGTGATCTGGTGGCTTCTGCGGCTGACCCCGCCCAGGCCGCAAACCGAGGTGTTTCCGCCGCTCAGGATTCTCGCCCGCGTGCTGAGGCGCGAAGAAACGCCGCAGCAGAGCCCTTGGTGGCTGACGCTGCTCAGGCTGCTGATGGCCGCGCTTGTCGTGGCAGCACTTGCCGAACCGGTCTTCAATCCGCGCGAAAAGCTGCCGGCCGAGGGCGCTGCCCTGGCGCTGGTGATCGACAATGACTGGGCAAGTGCCGCCGACTGGGGCAAGCGGGTCGCCACCGCCGAGCGGCTGATCGCCGATGCCAATTCGAACGGCGTGCCGGTGCTCATCGCTTTCACAGCCGAGAAGCCGAATGCCGAGATCGGTCCCTTCGATGCCGCTGCCGCGCTCGACCGGCTGCGCGCGGCAAAGCCGCGGCCGATCCCGACCGACCGCCCCGCCGTCTATGCCCGCGTCGCTTCAGCCTTGGAGTCGCTGCCTGGCGCCAGCGTCGCGGTGCTCGCCGATGGCTTGGCGGCGCAAGGCGACGAAGCCGCCTTCAACACGTTGTTGTCGAAGAACGCGGCACGTGTTGTCTGGGCCGTCTCCGACCGGCTGTCGCTGACCGGCCTGACCGGCGCCGACAACCAGGTCGACGGCTTCGCCCTGACCGCCATCCGCGCACCGGGCGATCCGGCACCTGCACAGGTGACGGCCGGCGCCTTCGACGACAAGGGGCGCCGCATTGCCGACGCGACGCTGACCTTTGCCCCGGGCGGAACCACCGCCACCGGCACGGTGGCGGTGCCGTTCGAACTGCGTAACGACTTCGCCTACATCGCGCTCGATGGCGAGCGCCAGGCCGGTGCCGTCCGCGTGCTCGATGAGAGCTCAAAACGCCGCCGCGTCGGGCTGTTGTCGCAGGCCGAGGCCGACCAGGCGCAACCGCTGCTGTCGCCGCTCTACTACATCCGCCGCGCCCTGCAGCCGTTCGCCGATCTGGTCGAGCCGTCGAGCGTCGATCTCGCCGACGCCATCCCGCAACTGCTCGACCAGAAGCCGGCGATGATCCTCATGGCCGATGTCGGCACCATTCCGGAACAAGCGCGGCAAAGGCTGGTTGACTGGGTCGACAAGGGCGGCACGCTGGTGCGTTTTGCCGGTTCGCGGCTGGCCGCTGCCGGCAATGACGACGACCTGCTGCCAGTTCGGCTGCGCACGGGCGAACGATCGCTTGGCGGCGCGCTGTCATGGACGGCGCCGCAGCCGGTCACCGAATTCCCGAAAACCGGTCCCTTCGCCGACCTCGCGCCGCCCACCGAGGTCACCGTCACCAGGCAGGTGCTGGCCGAACCGACGCCCGACATCGTCGAGCGCACCTGGGCCACGCTTGCCGACGGTACGCCGCTGGTGACCGGGATGAAGAAGGACAAGGGCACCCTCGTACTGTTCCACGTCACCCCCGAGGCGACGTGGTCCAACCTGCCGATCTCCGGCAGCTTCGTCGAGATGCTGCGGCGCATCGTGCAATTGTCGCGCAACCAGGGCGCGGCTGTCGCCAATGCCGAGGCCGCCGCCACGTCGCTGGCACCCTATCGTATGATCGCCGCCGACGGCACGCTGGTGCCGCCGACGCCGGATGCCAGGCCGCTGGTGCCCGGCGCCGGCCCGCTGCCGGTGACGCTGGAAAACCCGCCCGGCCTCTACGGCTCCGAGACTGGAGTGTTCGCTCACAATCTGCTCGGCGGCGACAGCGCATTCAGGCCGCTGGCCCGGCCTGAAATCACGGTGCCGGTCACCACCATCCAGTATGCCTTCGACGAGCAGCACAACCTCAAAGGTCCGCTTGTCACGGCCGCCCTGGTGCTGATGGTGCTCGACACGCTTGCCGTATTCTGGATGGGCGGCCTGTTGTCGCGCCGGCCGCGCCGTGCCGGCGCTGCGGCGACGGCAGCCGTCCTGCTGATTGCGCTCGGCGCCTTGATTGGCCACGCGGACGTCGCGCGTGCCGACGACGCCAAACCGGGAGATACGGAGGCGATCGGGGACATTTCAAAGACCCGGATCGCCTACGTGCTGACCGGCGAGCCGGGTGTCGATTCGATCAGCCGCGCCGGGCTCGAAGGCCTGACCCGCTTTCTTATCGAAAAAACCGCGCTCGAACCCGGAGCACCGGCCGGCGTCGACATCTCGAAGGACGAACTTTCCTTCTATCCGCTGATCTACTGGCCGATCGATCCCTCGGCCCCGATGCCCAGCGAGGCCGCCATCGCCCGCATCGACGCCTACATGCAGCAGGGCGGAACGGTCTTGTTCGACACCCGCGACCAGTTCGCCAATGGCATTGGTGCGGATTCGACCAGCCCGGCGACGGAGCGGCTGCGCGACATCCTCGGCAACCTCAACGTGCCACCGCTGGAGCCGGTGCCGTCGGACCACGTGCTGACCAAATCCTTCTACATCCTTCCGGAGTTTCCTGGCCGTTTTGCCGGCAGCCCGCTTTGGGTCGAGGCATCGCTCGAAGCCAGCAACACCGAGAACCGCCCGGTGCGCACCGGCGACGGCGTTTCGCCGATCATGATCACCGCCAATGATTTCGCCGGCGCCTGGGCGGTCGACGAGAATGGCGACCCGCTATTGCCGACGGTGCCGTCGGATCCGATGCAGCGCATCTATGCGCTGCGCGCCGGCGTCAACATCATGATGTATATGCTGACCGGCAACTACAAATCCGACCAGGTGCACGTCCCGGTGCTGCTCGAACGGCTGGGGCAATAGACCATGAACTGGTCGCTCGCCTTCGAACCGCTCATCACCTGGCCGCTGCTCGCCGTGGTTCTGGTGCCGCTGCTGCTGCTGGCGCTGGCCGGCCTTTGGTTTCGCCAGCGCGGCGCGGTCTTCCGCCTGACAGCCCTGATTGCGCTGGCTGCGGCGTTGCTCAATCCGGTGTTTCTCAACGAAGAGCGCGAGCCGCTGAAAAGCATCGTCGCGGTCGTCGTCGATCGCAGCCAGAGCCAGGATATCGGCGACCGCACCAAACAGACCGATGAGGCGTTGGCCGGGCTTCAGCAGCGTCTCGGCCGCTTCAAGCAGTTCGACGTCCGTGTCGTCGAGGCCGGCAAGTCCGAAGCCGCCGACGAGCGCACCGAGACGCGGTTGTTTTCCTCACTCGAAAATGCTTTCCGCGACGTGCCGCCGTCGCGCATCGGCGGCGCCATCATGATCACCGATGGCGAGGTGCATGACGCGCCGCCCGGCGCACCCGACTTCAATGCCCCGCTGCACGCGCTGATTACCGGCAACGTGCATGAGAAGGACCGCCGCATCCGCTTCGAGAATGCGCCGCGCTTCGGCCTCGTTGGCAAGCCGCTCGACATGACGTATCGTGTCATCGCCACCAACAACGAGACCGGCCCGGTCGATGTCCGCGTATCGGTCAACGGCGAGCAGGTATCGGTCGAGCACGCCAACATCGGCCAGGCGATGCCGCTGCAGGTGACCATTCCCAGCGCCGGGCGCAACATCGTCGAACTCGCCATCAACCACGAGCCGGGCGAACTCACCGACACCAACAACCGCGCCATCGCGCTGATCGACGGCATCCGCGAAAATCTGCGCGTGCTGCTTGTTTCCGGCGAACCGCATGCCGGCGAGCGCACCTGGCGCAATTTGCTGAAATCCGACGCTTCGGTCGACCTCGTGCACTTCACCATCCTGCGCCCGCCGGAAAAGCAGGATGGCACGCCGATCAACGAATTGTCGCTGATCGCCTTCCCGACGCGCGAGCTGTTCGTCGAGAAGATCAAGGATTTCGACCTGATCATCTTCGACCGCTATCAGCACCGCGACGTGCTGCCGATCCTCTATTACGACTACATCTCCGAGTATGTCGAAAAGGGCGGCGCGCTACTGATCGCGGCAGGCCCCGAATATGCCGGCGAAAGCTCGATCGCCCGCACGCCGCTGATGTCGGCACTGCCGGCAATGCCGACCGGCGAGGTCATCGACAAGGCCTTCTACCCACGTCTCACCGATACCGGCCAGCGTCATCCGGTAACGCGTGGGCTCGACGGCTCCGCGACCGAGCCGCCGCACTGGAGCCGCTGGTTCCGCACCATCGGCGTCGAGAACCCCGAGGGCGAGGTGGTGATGAAGGGTGCCGACAACCGGCCGCTGCTACTGCTCGATCGCAAGGGCGAAGGCCGCGTCGGCATGCTTTTGTCCGATCAGGGCTGGCTGTGGGCGCGCGGATTCGAGGGCGGCGGCCCGCACGTCCAGCTCTACCGGCGCATCGCCCACTGGCTGATGAAGGAGCCCGAACTCGAGGAAGAGCGGCTGACCGCCGACGGCCGCGGCATGGTGCTGGAAATCCGCCGCCAGACGATGAGCGACGATCCCGGCCCGGCGCAAGTCATCACGCCGTCCGGCAAGGCACTGATCGTCAGGCTCGAGAAATCCGAGCCAGGCGTCTTCCTCGGCAGCGTCGAGACCAGCGAAATCGGTCTCTATCAGGTCGGCAATGGCGACCTGACGGCATTGGCCCATGTCGGGCCGGTCAACGCCCCGGAATTCACCGACGTCGTCTCCACCGAGAACCGGCTGAAACCACCGGCTGAGGCAACCGGCGGCAGCGTTCGCCGGCTGGCGCCGGCATCGGCCATTGGCAACCTGACCAGCACCGTCACGCTGCCATCCGTAGTCCCGGTCCGTTCCTCGGGCGCGGCTTCCGGCAATGACTGGATCGGCCTGCGCACCACCGACGACAGCGTGCTCAAGGCCGTCTCGCGCGTGCCGCTGTTCGGCGGCTTCCTCGGCCTCAGCCTGCTGCTTCTGGCGATGGGCTCGATGTGGTACCGCGAAGGGCGGTAACGCGGTTTATCCTTCTCCCCTTGAGAGACCTTTGCATAGAAGCCGATCGGTGATTCTGTGATGATGGTCGAAGCAGGGAGATTCGGGATGGCGGATCGTGTTCTGGGTCAGTTGAGTCTGGCGGACGGGCTGG
>NZ_JAMYTK010000044.1:0-25679 GCF_040322355.1 Mesorhizobium sp. M0145 | reverse complement strand
ACGCGAAGGGTTGCGGGCTGCCGCGGCGGGCCTAGAAGGGAGTGCCGCCCACCCCGCGCCACCGGGAAAGGCCAACAGACAAACCCCGCCGCCCGCAAGGGCGGCGGCCGTCTCAGCCCGAAGGGCTGCCCACGCCAAGGGGCGAAGCCGAATGGCCGAGACCGCCTGAGCTTGCCGAAGAAAAGCGGGCTCGGTTCACGAGCACCTGGTGCGCGTAGTCAGGCGCGCGGGCGCCCGCCAGGACGGCAGGCTGGACAGATTTTTCGAACGGATCGCGATAAATACTTCAAATGAATGCTGCACCGAAAACATGTGCGATGCAGCATTTTCGCAAGCTTTTACCACGGACGCTCAGACCCGAGACTTCCGCCACCCAGCCTTGCGCGCGGCTTCCTCCGAACAAAACCAGCGCTCGCCTTTCAACAGGTTGATGCGCGTCTCCCAGTAATATTCCTGTCCGGGAACATGATAGATGCGCTCGCCCGTGTTGTAGCTGATATTGGCTTTGATGTTGCAGCCGACAGCGGCAGGGCCGATTTCGAAGGCAAGAAAGCCAGCCAGGATTGTTCCACCAGCAACGATCTTTGCCCACAACGGAGCGTCCTTCGAACGATGGCGCTCGCCATACCTGCGACGGTTGTACCGATTGTCTTGATAGCGATGGTTGCCCACGCCCCTTCTCCCCGAAGAGAGAATGCGACGTTTGCAGCCTGGAGTCTACAAGTCTGGTCTAATTCACCGGTCCTGTTCCGAACCATTGAATGAACGGCGCATCCTTACCGGTGATATCCTTCACCGTCTTCAACAGCGCTTCATGGGTGCGTTGGAGAGCCCGGTAATGGTTGCTGGTAGGTGATAGAAGCGGCTGGACGATGCTCTGGTGCAGCCGTTCCGCCTCCGCGAGAAAGCGCTCGATTTCAGCCTGTGAAAGCTGCTTGGAAAGTTTGGTCCTAGCCATTGCGATCTCCGTTGAGGAATCGCCCCACCTAGGATTATCATCCTATATCGGCATGGCTTGGTAAAGACCCACCCGCAGCGGAATGGCAGCTTGCCGAAGAAAAGCACGCTCGGTTCACGGCACCGGCGCGAGCCGTTAGACGCGCAGGCGCCCGTTAGCCCGCAGGCTGGACAGAATCTCGCACGGATCAGCGTCAAGCGCCGCAGTTAAGTCGAGAAACTCGATGACATCGAGACGCCGCTCTCCACCCTCGTACTTGGCCACGAAGGATTGGGGACGATCAAGCTTCTCGGCCACCTGCGCCTGAGTCAGGCCTTTGGCCTTGCGCAGGGAAACCAGCTGGGCCAGAAACCGCTGGTGGCGGGGCGAGCGAAGAGATTTGGGCATGTAGGCGAACCGGTCGGGTAAAGACCGGATCAGCGACTAATCCCGGTTTCGGATTATCCCATTTTGGGATATGCTGCGTTGCATCCAGCGCTCAACAGCCGAGGCTCGCAACAGGCATGAATCGATCAATGGGAACAGATGAGACTCGAAACTCAACTCTGTGCGACGAAGTTCCCTGGTCGGAGAACCTGACGGCCTACGATAGGCAGCATTTCACGATCTACCTGCGGATCCTGGATGCCTGCGCCGACAATGCCAGCGAAGAGGAGATGGCCGATCTCATTCTAGGCATCGACCCGGCCCTTGAACCGGTCCGCGCCCGCAAGGCTCTTCGCAGCCATATCGACCGGGCGAACTGGATGGTGACGACCGGCTACAAGGAACTGTTCGCCGGCTGACGCACAGCACGGATTGTCATGCTCTTCAAACAAGGAAGTTCAGATACCCGTCACTCATGAGCGCACGGCCGCGAGAGACGGCGCGGCGGGAGCGGTCACAACTGGTTCGCGTGCTGTTTGACTGCCATTTCCAGTGCTTGGCTCAGAGGCACAGCCTTGGAGAACAGGAAGCCTTGAGCGGTTCGGCAGCCAAGCTTGTGCAGGGTTTGCCGATCCGCCTCTGTTTCGACGCCCTCGGCCATGACCTCGATCCCGAGCATGTTACCGAGATCGATGACCGATTTGACAAGCAGTCGGTCCTCTCGGGACTTGGCCAAGCCGCGAATGAAGCCCTGGTCTATTTTGACCTTGCGTATCCGACTGTCCTTGAGCGATGCCAACGTAGAAAAGCCGGTGCCGAAGTCATCGAGCGCGATGGAAATGCCGGCATGTGAAAGCCGTCCGAGCTTTTCATCCACTCTGTCCGGGTCCACCGGGGATTCTTCGGTAATCTCGATTTCGAACATCGTTGCAGGGAGGCCTTTTGCCGCCAGACCATCCAAAACCATGTCGTCGATATCGCCGGCTTCCAGTTCGCGCGGCGAAACATTCATCGCCACACGGAAATCACGACAGTCAGCTTTCACCAAGCCGTCGATAAAAGCACAACAGTCGGCGAAGACGGTTTGCGTCAGCAGCTGAAGCATTCCGGTTTCGCGTGCAGCTGTGATGATTTCGGGTGGAGAGATGGCACCATGAGTCGGATGGGACCACCTCAGCAAGGCTTCAAAACCGACCACGGCCTCGGTGTCGAGTTTCACGATCGGCTGGAACCAAGGTTGCAAGCTTCTCGTCTTTATCGCCGAATGAAGGTCCCGTTCGACGGACTGGCGGCGTTGCAGTTCCCTGTCGAGTTCGGCATCGAACAGGCAAAATTCGTTCCTGCCACGACGCTTGGCCGTGTAAAGGGCGATATCCGCCCGCAACAACATTTCGGTCAGGCCCGGGCTTTCCGCCAGGTATATTCCTATTGATGCCCCGACCCGGACGGACGCGACCTCCCGATAGGGGCGGGCAATTTTTGCTATGATATTGGAGGCGAGATCATTGGCAGAAAGCGAAACCCTCGTTGAGGGAAAAAACAGCACGAATTCATCGCCGCCGATACGAGCGAGCGTTGAGCCTTCCGGTGCTTCCTCCTCTATGCGGCGGGCGATCCTGACAAGCAGTTCATCACCGGTCCTGTGACCGTAGGTATCGTTGACGGATTTGAACCCGTCCAGGTCAACCAGCATTGCCACGAAGGGGCCATCCGCGGTCTCGAACCGTCCGATAGCGTCTTCGAGGCCACGCCTGTTGAGAAGGGCCGTCAGGTGGTCCTGCCTGGAACTGGCCTTCATCTCCGCCGCAAGCCGCTCGGCCTCATGCCTCAGGCGGCTCGCTTCGCGGAACCGTGCTTGCCCAACAAACGAAGCTCGAACCAAGCCGCCCATGAAGAGCAGAACGGTAAAAGCCAGAATGTAGTCTTCAAAATTGCCTTTCGCCAAAAGGCAACCCACCGTGATGAGGAGCGGAGGTGTGATGAAGTTGATCGCCGCCGCGGCATACGAACTGCCGTATGTAACCGCACCAGCTGAAATGCCCGCCAGAATGACCAGATGCAGCGGTGCTTGAGGTGTCGTGTATCCAACAGTCAGGACGGCCAGGAAGGACCAGGCAAACCCTGCCAGAAGAGCAAGGATGCCAAACCAGCGAAGCCGCGGCAAAACCCCCACTAATCCGTCATGGCGCCCCGTTTCCTTTAGCTGATAACGCGCGAGTGCAAGGCGGGCGGCATTTATCGCATTGACGACCAGGAACCAGATTGCAGCTGCAAAGCCGCTGCCAGAAAGGGCGTGCACCGCCCAAATCAGGCCTGACAGGATAGCGCTTATCGGCATCGACACGAAGAGGCCGGCCCTCAGGTCGGCAAGCTGATCCTGACGGATTTTGGCCTCCAGCGTGTCTTCATTCTTCGAGGCCATGGACGGACCAGCTTGCTCCCATCGTTGTTCGCGAGGACAAGCCTACGCAGGCCCACTGAAGGACGGGTTAACTATCCAGCGGGGATAACCAGTGTGCTCACCATGTCTTCGGGGCGCACGTCTGCCTCTTGGCCTTGCCGTCTGACCATCGAGCTCTTGCCCGCACGCGTGCCTTGATCCGAATCATCCCAGGATCGGCAACGTCACCATGGAAGCAGCCCTACCAACGGCATCAACGCGCCCGGCGAGACAAAAGGAAGCCGGGCCGAGACAGCGTTCCAGAGCGGCAGCGCTGCCTGCGATTCACCGCCTGAGCATGGCCGAAATGCCATGGCGGATAAAGGGAAGATATTGGGCAAAGCGAAGCCCTGCATGTCTTGCAAGCCGTGCCGCCGGGTGCTCGCCTGAGTAGAGAGCGACAAGTGCATTCGTAGCATGATAGAGCGGTGCCGCCGACAGACGCAGCCGGCTTTCGTATCTGCCGAGCATGTCGGGATCAGCAATGTCGCGGCGCTCGCGACATGCCGCCAGGATTCTATCGGCGAGTTGCTTCTGGCCACTGAGGCCGATGTTGAAGCCATGCGCGGTCACCGGGTGCATGCCGAGGGCAGCATCGCCGATCAGTGCCGCACTCGGAGCCCAGAACTTGTGCGCCCAGGTCGTGACCAGCGGATAGGCATGGCGGGTGCTTGCCAAGGTCATCTCTCCGAAGCGTCCTCGACACCGGCTCGTCGATTCCGTGAGGAACAAATCGTCGTCGAGAGCAAGCAGTCTGTCGGCCTCGCTTGAGCGCAACGTGAGAAGCAGCGACGACACGCCTTCCATGAGCGGCAACATCGCTATCGTCTGATGGTGATCGAACCATTCGACCGCGATCTGGTGATGGGCGCGCTCGTGCCTCACCCGGCAAATCAGCATGGAGTTGCCAAGCCGATTGATGTCGGCGCCAATGCCGAGCAGGTCGCGCGTCGCGGACAAACGCGAATCCGCTGCAACGAGCAGCCGAGCGGCCAATTGCCTGCCATCAGAGAGCGTTATGACTGCTTCTTTGTGGCTGGTTTTTGCATTGACGACCGAGCGGCCGCACAGCAGCTGGGCATGATCCTGGAAGCGGACAAGCTTGAACAGGGCGTCGCGGATCCGACAATTTGGGACCAGAATTCCGAGTGGTTCCCCAGATCCGCTGGGAGAATCGAAGCTCAGGGCGAAAGGGCTCGATCCGTTGAGCACGCGCGCGCCTTGTAGCGGTGATTTGTCCGAAGCGGGGATGGCATCCCAGGCGCCGAGCTCGCGAAGGATTCCAACCGATGCGTGGGTCAGCGCGATCTCACGACCGTCGAAAGCCGGATTCGCCAGGCTTTCGAGCGACTGCCGTTCAACCACTGCCACCTTGAGTCGGCTCTGGGCAAGCGACGCGGCGAAGGAAAGTCCGACCGGCCCGGCTCCGACCACAATAACGTCGAATCTATCGACAGAGCCGGCCATCAGCGTGCCGCCATTGCGTCGGCTATCTGCGACGAAGGGCACTGGAACGCATCGCAATCGATCCACGGTTTGCGGCTCATCTCCCCAAGCGTCTCCACGCGACCTAACCGTCCGTTAGACATCCGTTCTCCGTTCAAAAATGCTCAATGAAACCATGCCGATGAAGAGATAACCCTGATGTGGATCAACCAGGCTCGATAAACGCGGCAACGGCGGGTTCACGGTCGACTGGTCGATCGCCACACCATGGTCTGGTCAGGTCATCATGGAATGGCGGGCTTCCCCTTCGGTGCGGCCCTTTCAAGGCGGTAACAGGGGTTCGATTCCCCTTTGGCGTACCAGCAAAATCAAGCACTTAGCTGCATTTCCCGCAAACTCGTCTAATATCCGTCTAATATCTGCCCTGTGGAAAACGGTGGATTGACATGGAGATTGATGGAATCAGATAGGCGAACGTCCAAATTGGCTCCTATATGAATGCTTGGGGGGCCAGATGCATTGTGAGGTTGAATTTCTGCCGGTCGGCTCCGGCTCCAAGGCCGGTGACGCCATTGTAGTGCGTTACGGCGACGCTGCCGATTATCATTTGATGTTGGTCGACGGTGGCCATGCCGAAACCGGAGACAACATCGTCGCGCACCTCAAGAAGCAGTTTGGGCCATTTCCTGTTCTGGAGCATGTGGTGTTGACGCATTCCGATGCGGACCATGCTTCGGGGCTGCGCACGGTTTTGAGCGAGATTCCTGTGCGAAATCTCTGGATGCATATCCCTTGGCTCCTCGCCGAGGAGTCCCGTCACCTTTTTTCGGATAAACGATGGACTGCCGAGGGGTTGAAGGCCGCTGTAAAGGCCGAATACGGGACGATCAGCGAAATCTACGACTTAGCTTTGGAAGCTGGCTCCAATATTTTCTTTCCATTCCAAGGCACGGACATCGGCCCTTTCCGCGTATGCTCGCCCAGCCGCGTTGCGTACAGTTATCTTTTGCCGCAATTCGAAAAGACGCCCGATCCGGACCAGGCCGCGATTGAGGCGGCACAGATGTGGCTAGGCAAGGAGTCACTCGCGCGCAAGATCTTGGAAGCAGCAAAGGCCGCGCTGCATGGTTGGACGCCGGAGAGTTGGGACAACGAGCGTTTGCAAGACGGGGGAATCACCAGCGCCAGCAATGAATCGAGCGTGGTACTGTATGGCTCTTTTGAGAACGACGCCCGTGTGCTTCTCACGGGGGACACAGGGGTAAATGGATTGCGATGGGCGGCCATTTATGCGGAGAGCGTGGGCCTTCCACTTCAAAGGTTTAGTTTTGTGCAAATCCCCCATCACGGCAGTCGACGCAACGTCGGCCCTACGATTCTTACGCGTCTTTTAGGAGAAATTCAGGCGGAGGTTTCTGCATCACGTTTCAGTGCCTTTGTTTCTGCACCTAAGGACGACGAAAAACATCCCCGCCGGATCGTGTTAAACGCATTTAAGCGCCGTGGCGGCCATATCATTGCAACTCAAGGCGTCGGCAAGGTTCATTGGGGAGGTTTCCCGGCACGTGCTGGATATGACGTTGCGGAAAGTCTGCCTTTCTACACAGAGGTCGAGGAATATACGTGAGCACAGATGGACCGCCGCGCTCGTTGAAAGATCAGACCCGCTGGCAGCTTTGGCTTACGATTGCCGCGAATTTTGCTTTGTTTTATGGGGTGGCACAGTCTGACGCTCTAGCGGTTTCCGGCATCAAGGGCCTGCTGGTGGGGGTCGCGAACCTTCTTCCCGTCGGGCTAGCTCTCATTGTTACATCAATCGCAAACGGCCTTCTGAACGCCGCGGCGAAAGCCCGCTTGGTGTTTCTTCGATGGCACTTTGCATTGCCGGGACATCGAGCCTTTAGTAGGCACGGGCCGACAGATCCCCGCATCGATATGTCTCGACTGAAAGACTCTTTGGGAGATACTTTCCCCCGAACACCGGGTGACGAAAATCGCCTGTGGTATCGGTTTTACAAAGATGTCGAGTCAGAGACCGCAATCCTTCATGCTCACAGGGAGTTTCTGTTTACTCGCGACTACGCCGCTGTTTCGTTCCTGTTTCTTTTCGGCTTTGGGACCGCAGCGGTTTTCATGGTGCAGTCCCTGAGGGTGTCGCTTATCTATTGCGCTGTTCTGCTGCTACAGTTCTTGGTTGTTCGCCACTCGGCGGCAACCTATGGCGTCCGATTGGTAACAACGGTGCTGGCGCGCCACGCAGCGAAGACGGTTTGAATTTCCGGATAGTAGTAGGCCCTCTTACCTCACCCCGTCCGCAAAATTCGACGCTGGTATAGAGTTCGGACTCGCCGGAGGCGGTGGCTACGCCAAATCCCTCCGTGTTGCTGGTGGTCGCGCACCAATGCTCGATGCGGTAGGCCTTTCCGGCGACAATTGTCCCCCATCCGACCGAATCGGTTTGTTGGTGAGGGCTGGTATCGGCCACGGCGCTTGAGCCCGAAGCGACGACGACACCGTCAGTGACATTGAAAAGCCTGGTGATATGGCGAACGACGCCCCATGCAGGCGCGCGCCACCGCACCCGCAATTTACGGACGGCGTGAACTCGTTGCCGGCCAAAGTGATGATGCCAGCGGGGTCATAGGCCTTTGTGTTCAAGGCTCGTGTTCGGAATACTTCTTTAACAAAGCTGCCGCCAGCGACACCCGAAAGCTTCCTGTCTTCAAGCACCGCATCTGCGGCGCCGCCACCGGCGGCTATGGCCGCATCCTTCAAGTCGGTGGCGCGCCAGGTCCGTTGCACCGCTTCGATGCCGGCTCGCGCCAGCGCTTGCGTGCCGTCCGCCTTGGTCGCCTTCCCGCCGAGTAGGGCCATGATTGTTGTGGCGAAGTTCGGGTCGTCGCCGAGCGCGGCGGCAAGCTCGTTCAGCGTGTCCAATGTACCGGGCGCCGCCGCGACCAGGGCTGCAATCGCGGCGTTGACTTCGGCCTTGGAGAAGACGTCGAGCGTTGTCCGCGCGGCGCCGGCAGAATTGTTGGTAAGCAGCGTGCGCATGAACGCCGCCACCTGAAAGGAAAGCCGGGCGTCATCAATGGTTCCGACGATGCTGTCAGCGTTCACGATGGACGGCGAAAACGACAGTACCGCCGCTGCCACAAAGGCCGTGGTGGCAAGCCGCGCGCTGTTGTCGCCGGGGTCTTGCGTTGGTGCCGAGGGTTCGCCGGTGAAAGCCGGGCTCGCGAGGGTTGCCCGCAACGCCAGCGCGGTGAACGCCGCAGCGACATCGGTATCGATGGCGCCGAAGGCCGCCGTGATCTTGTCAAAGGACGTTTTCAGGTCCGTCTTGATGGGCAGTTCGTAGCCGCGATTTGGAGTCAGTGCCATTGATCTATGCTCTCCTATTTCGAAGAGCACCATGCGTCGGAAACCTGGCCCATCGCTGGGCGAATGTGGGCCGTGAACCTAGCTGGCTTTCATCGTCGCGCAGGATCATCGTCGCGCGTTTTGATGCGCTCTTTGGAGGTCACGAATTTTTCAATGGTCTCGGCGCGGTAGAGAATCCGGCCCTGTTTCTTGACGTAGCCGGGGCCGGTTCCGAGGACCCGCCAGCGGGCGAGCGTGGCTTTGCTGACGCGCAGAACACCGGCGACGTCATCGGCGGTTAGAAGCACCTCGCCGGTGGCTGCGAATGCCACGGCGCGAGCCTCGTTGCTTTCGCCGATAGACAAGGCCAGCGCCTCGGTTTTCTCTTCGACGCTGGCGATAGCCTTCTCGCATATCGCCAACGCCCGGCGTGCTCCGGTCACGGCGATGCGAAGATCGCGGATGGGGTCAACGCCGGACATTTCTAAGCCCCGCTGGCTCAAGCTGCTTCTAAGAGAAAGCCGCAATCCCAGGTCGAGACGCAATCAAGCGGGCTGGCGCCCGTGACGCCGGACAGAATGCAGCCGTATCGGTCATAGGCGCCTATACCCTCGGCCATGAACCATGCGGAACGCCCCGCCGCGTCGGTGTGGGCGCCGTCGCTTTCGTCTCGGAACGGACGGAGCGGCCCGACACAAATGCCGTTTCTGGCCCGATAGGTTCCGCCGGTGCTAAAGCCGGTCAAGACCAAGATCTTGTCGAACCAATCGGCGTCGTAAGGGGGCCTGGCTGCGGCCAAGATCAACTTGCTGAATTCGGGCAATTCTATATTTTGGGTGACAGCCATATCGAAGCGTCCTCTTCGGTTGTGGTTAGAGCCGGCGAGTGTTTCCATCACTCGCCGGCTCACTCACACTTCGACAAATCCATTCGCAAATCAAGTACAAAACGCGTTGTCCACGTTTTATCGGGTGATGGCGGAAGATATCTTCCCATGTTGTTTGCGATATGCAAACGATACTAATTTTTAGTTCGCGATATACAAACGGAGGTCTAGAATCCCCGAATGCTAAGGAGTCAGTGCAGGCGCGTGCTCGCGACACTCTCTATGCGCGGCTCGTCGCCCGATAGATGAATTGTGCCGGACAGCCAGAGCCTACCGGAGGCGTGCGGGTCCGCCGTGCGTATGATCTTATCTCGGGCAACGGGGGAAACCGCATCCGTCGCAGCCAAGCCGTTCTTGACGACGACGCCGACGTGAGAGGCATTCAAGGATTGAAGCCGCCGTGCGTGCTTGCTGACGCCCGCATTCAGGGCAGCTTTGAAGTCGTTGTTAACGCGGAGCACGGTTGCTCGGGCGAAATTGGCAGGCAAACGGCCGCGCCAATCCTGCAGGTCGGCTTCCGTCAAGCAATGCAATTCTTTGTGAGCAATAGCGGCGTCGGACAGAATGTGCGTTAGCATACGATTGCCGGCATCAAGGCGAGCGCCGCGAGCGCGCTCAACCTTCTCGCGTTCTAGTATGTAAGCCTCGGTGACACTGCGGACGGTTACAGGGTCGCCAGCGGCCTTTGAGACGGCCTCGATACGTTTTGCCTCGACCAGTCTTCTGCGGCGCGACGCGGTAGCCCAGGTGCACGGTCGGGTCGATTGATCGCCAATGAGTTCCGGAGGCCAATTTCGCACGCGCGGCCTTAGTCGTGACCGGCGACTCTTCAAGCGTTCTTAGCATCACTTCCCCCGCGACTCGTCTAATATTCGCCTAATATCGCCCCGCGTAGACCTGTGGAGGCCAATGGAGAGATGCCCGCTAACTTATTGAATAATATGGAAACGTATGGAAAAATAGCAATGCGCGAAGCGGCACAAACGCAGCACTTTCCTGGCCGAAAGTTCGGCAACGTATTCTGGCTGATCCGTTCGCACCCGTCGCGCGCCGAAATCGGCATGAGGCGAAGCAACCGGGGAAAATATTCGAGCGAGTCCTCGCAGGGCAGGCTGGGTCAAGTGCGTGGCTCGTCGCGGTCGATCAGGATCCGCTCGGCGGCGCCATCGAGATCTTCATATTGGCCGCTCCTCAAGGCCCACAGGAACCCGGCCAGCCCAAGCGCCCCGAGGAACAGGGCCACAGGTACGAGGTAGGCGAGCGTCGTCATCAGGATTGTGCCAGTGCGCCAATGTCGGAGCGCCTGTCATGTCGGGCATCTTGCACCGATGCATTTGACACGAAACCTTGCAGGCGTAGCGCATTGCCGATGACCAGGAGGGACGAGGCGGACATCGCGACCGCCGCGATCAGGGGCGTAACGTGCCCCAGAATGGCGACCGGCACGGCGATGCCATTGTAAACGATCGCGATGGCGATGTTCTGCCGGATCAGCCGTCCAGCCTTCCGCGAAATGTCTAAAGCAAGTGGGACCGCCAGAAGACTTTTACGCAGGAACACGAAATCCGCGGCGTTGCGCCCGATATCCGCCGCCGTGGCCGGAGCGATCGAAACGTGTGCGGCGCCCAATGCAGGCGTGTCGTTGAGCCCATCGCCGACCATCAGAACCTTGTGGCCAGTTCGGGTCAATGCTTCGATCTGTTCGACCTTTCCGGAGGGAAGCAACGCGGGAACGAAGCGCTCGACGCCCAGTGCTTCCGCGACCTCGCCGCAGGCAGCTTCTGTGTCGCCCGACAGCATCTCCACCGACACGCCGGCGCCGTTCAGTTGCTCGATAGCCGCCTTGGCATCGGCACGTAGCTCATCCTCGAAATCGAAAGTCGCGACAATGACCCCATCCTTCGTCAGAACGGTTGCGCCATAGCCTTGTTTGCCTTCGCCGCCGGTCCGGGCTTTCCACTCAGCCCATCCGCGGCGACCCAGCCGCCAGGTAGTGCCCTCGGCGATGGCTTCGATGCCGAAGCCCGGATGCTCGCTGACGGACGCGAGTTTCGCCTGGCCGGCAAAGGCTGCGTTGCCAGCGATTGCCTTCGAAAAGGGATGGCGGGAATGCGCTGCCATCTCGGCCGCCATGGCGAGCATCGTCGGATCGATGGACGGCGGATTGATCAGCCTAGCCAGTCCGAGCGTAAGCGTGCCGGTTTTGTCGAACAATGCCGTGTCGATCCCGGCCAGGCGCTCCATGGCGGAGCCGTCCCTGACCATGACGCCGCTTTCAAACAGCCGCCGCGCAGCGACCACCTGCACGATCGGCACGGCGAGACCGAGCGCGCACGGGCATGTGATGATCAAAACGGCGATCGCGATTGTTATTGCCCGGTGCCAGTCGCCGGTCGCCGCCATCCAGCCGAGGAACGTCACAAAGGCGGTGAGGTGGACCACCGGGGCGTAGAACGCGGAGACGCGATCGGCGATCCTGCGATGGCGGGCGCGGCCGCCCTCTGCCGCTTCCATCAGCCGAACCATTTCGGCCAGGAAGGAATCCTTCGCGGCGGCCGTCGCCTCGATGGTCAGCGGACCGGTGAGATTGAGTGTACCGGCCTGGACCTGCGCCCCCGGGCCCACCGTTCTGGGCGTGCTTTCCCCGGAAACCAGGGAACAGTCGAGATCCGATGCCCCGCCAATGATCCTGCCGTCGATGGGCACCCTCTCGCCAGCCGCAATCAAGAGCTCCATTCCTGGTTCGATCTCGCCAACCGGCAAGTAGTCGCGCGAACCATCCTCGCGCAGCACCATGGCGCCGCGCGCCGCCAGCCGAGCCAGTCCGTTCACGGCCGTCCGCGCCCGTTCCCGCATCACGTGATCCAGCGTGCGGCCGATCAGCAGAAAGAACAGCAGCGACACCGACGCGTCGAAATAAGCATGGTCGCCATGGTTGATCGTCTCGTAGAGGCTCATGGCGTAAGCGAGCGATACCCCGACCGCGATCGGCACGTCCATGTTCATGCGGCTGTGGCGCAGCGCATTCCAGGCCGAGCGAAAATAGATGCCGCCGGCGAAAGCGAGCGCAGGAATGGCAATCAAGGCCGAGACCCAATGGAACAGGTCGCGGGTCGCGCCTTGCGCGCCGGACCAGACGGAGACTGATAGCAGCATGATGTTGCCCGCCGCAAAGCCGGCGACCGCGACGGCGCGGATCAGTTCCGAGAGCGTCCTGTCCTTCCCGTCAGCCTCGGGATCGAACAGGTGCGCGCCATAGCCCAGCCGTCCAAGTGTGGCGACGAATGGCGGAACCTCGTCGCCGCGCCACCGGACCGAAACACGTTTCGTTGAAAGATTGACACGAGCGCCTTCGACGCGATCCAGCTTCCCGATCGCCGTCTCGATCGTCTGGATGCAGGCGGCACAATGCACAGCCGGCACCGAAAGGTCGGTCTGGCGAAGATTTTCGCCAATCGAGCGGCTCGCCAGTCTCATTTCCTGGCCAGAAGGCAGGACCAGTGTGACCTTTTCCAGGTCCAATGCCATTTCGGCGCCTGGCGCGCAGCAGCTCATTGCAGCGCCCCGTGGGAAATCATGATCCGGCGAACGTCGCGATAGGGTTCCGCAAGGCTCGCATCGGCGTCGATTTCGACGATCCAGACGCCATCCGTGGGCATGTGGTGCGCGGCGAATATCTGACCGGAGGCAGCGGCAAGAGTGACGGATTTGTCCTCGGCCTCGTAGGCGGGATGACGAAACAGCACCTTGACGCCATGCAAGGCAACCGGCTTGCCGACAGCATCGGTGAGGCTGTAGCGGACCTCACCGCCTGCGATGGTCAGTTTGCCAGTCCAGCCGAGGGCTGCCTGAGCTCGCCCCTCCTCGGCCTTCTTGTTGAACTGCTGGCTCGCCACATAGGTGTTTTCGACGACAAGGCCGGTCCAGCTCGTGTTGGCGAGCGTCGCCATCGTCAGATTGACCGCTATGACCACGCCGAAGAAGCCAAGGATGGTGAACAGCATATGCCTGCCGGTGAATTCGCGGGATTGTCGCGAGGTGTCGCTCATCTGGCGATCTCCGGTGCGTTGAAAGTGGCCGTGTATTCGTCCGACTCGAACGTTGCCTTGTTTTCGACCCGGAACTTGAAGCTTTGCGCTGCACCCCGAACCTGATCTGCCGGCTGACGCACGAAAACCTTGAGCATCTTGAGCCGGTCGGGTTCGACCGGGATGGCGAAGGAGCGATCCGCCGCCAGGTCGATACCGACAACGCTCATTTCGGCTCCATGCAGGCCCTGCATCGTGACAATGATCGTTCTTGGTTCGGGGATCATGTTGAGCAGCTTGACGGTGTAGCCGTTGCGGATCGAACCGTCGGACAGCGTCACGAACTGCGGGTTGCGATCGTGCAGGACATTCAATTCGAGCCGTTCGCGGGTCAGCAGCGAATAGAGCAGCGCGAGACCGACCGCCGACCAGGCGCCCATGTAGATGAAGGTGCGCGGGCGAAAGATCTTGCGGATATGGAAACGGGCCACCTTGTCGGAGAACAGGCCGTCAGCGCTCCTGACCGGTGACGGGTTGACTGAACCGGAGCCGCCCGGGGTCGCCAGCCTCATATTGGCGTTGTAGTCGGCCAGCGTCGCATAGGAAATCAGTCCGCGCTCCCTGCCGAGCTTGTCCATGATACCGTCACAGGTATCGATGCAGAGCGCGCAGGTGATGCATTCAAGCTGCTGGCCATCACGAATGTCGATCCCCATCGGGCACACCGCGACACAGGCATTGCAGTCGACGCAATCGCCGACGGGCTGCCCGGCGGCAAGGACCCTCTTGGCGTGACGCGAGCGCGGTTCGCCGCGCCAGTCATTATAGGTGACGGTGAGGGAATTCTCGTCGAGCATGGCCGCCTGGATGCGCGGCCATGGGCACATGTAGGTGCAGACCTGCTCGCGCATCAGCCCGCCGAACGTATAGGTCGTCGCCGTCAGCACGGGCACGGTGATGTAGGCGACGGGGGCCGCGGTGCCGGTGAAGAGTTCCCCAAGCAGCGTCGGCGCATCGGCGAAATAGAAGATCCAGGCGCCGCCGGTCAGCACCCCTATGACCAGCCAAATGGCGTGTTTCGATGTTCGCAGCACGAGTTTGCGCGCAGTCCAGGGCCCGGCATCGAGCTTCATGCGCGCGTTGCGGTCGCCCTCGATGGCTCGCTCGACGACCAGAAACAGATCGACCCACACGGTCTGGGGGCACGTATAGCCGCACCAGGCCCGGCCGACGGTGGATGTGATCAGGAAAAGGCCGATACCGGCCATGACCAGCAGGCCGGCCACATAATAGAATTCCTGCGGCCAGATCTCGATGAAGAAGAAATAGAAGCGGCGGTTGGCAAGATCGACCAGCACGGCCTGGTCCGGGGCAAATGGCCCGCGATCCCACCGCAGCCAGGGGGTCAGGTAGTAGATCCCCAGCGTGATTGCCATCACCGACCACTTGAAGCGGCGGAAACTGCCAGAGGCCCGGTTCGGGAAGATCTTCTTGCGTGAGGCATAGAGTGGCTGACGGGTCTTGGCGGAGTTGACCGCATCGGCTTCGAGCCGTTCTATTTGCGTGTTATCGAGCACGAGAAGCTCCAGTCACCAGCGACGATTTCGCCGGAAGCCCGACCCATCGGTTTCTGGATGATGCCGAGGCCCGGCTCGCGCCGGGCCTCGTCGCTTGGCGGTGGGGGGAGGACGAGAATAGGCTGCGTACCTATTCTCCGCCACCAAGCGAATGGACATAGACCGCGAGTTCCTTGGCCTTGATCTCGCCGAGACGCCCGATCCAGGCCGGCATGACGCCGTGCTTCGGCGCGCGGACCTGCGCGGCGATGGCTGTTTCGCCAGACCCGTATAGCCAGATCGCGTCGGTCAGGTCGGGTGCGCCGAGCTCCCTGTTGCCCTTTGCATTCTCACCATGACAGGCCGCACAATTCTCGGCGAAAACATTGGCGCCGAGTTCGATCAGGCTTGTGTCCTGAACAGGATCGGAGAGGCTTGCGACATAGGCGCCGACCTGCTTGATCTGATCCGTCGTGATGATGTCGCCAAAAGCAGGCATTTCCGACAGGCGCGTATCCGGGTCTAATGCGAAGCGGATGCCGTGCGCAATCGTCTGCTGGATCTGTTCGGCGTTGCCACCCCACAGCCAATCGTCGTCGTTTAGGTTGGGAAAACCCTTGGACCCTTGAGCGCCCGAGCCATGGCACTGCACGCAATTGACCTTGAACGCGGCGCCACCTGCGGCGACGGCGAATTCGCGTAGGGTATCGTCGGCAGTAATCTCGGAGACGGTCTTCGCCTGAATGGCAGCGACAAATTTACCCTTGGCCACTTCGGCCGCGGCCAGTTCATTCTTGACGTCTCTGCGGCTCGAATACCCCAGCACACCCCTGGTCGCGGAAGTCAGCATCGGCCATGCCGGATAGACGACGGTGTAGCCGATCGCCCAGGCAATGGTGATGTAGAAGGTGATGACCCACCAGCGGGGAAGCGGGTTGTTGAGTTCCTTGATGCCGTCCCACTCATGGCCGGTCGTCGAGATACCCGAAACCTCGTCGATATGCTCGCTGCCCATGATCAGTCGTCCTTGAGAGGAATGTGAGCGGCTCTCTCGGCTTGCCTGCGGCTGCCGGGACGAAGTGCAAAGGCAACGCATCCGAGGAAGAAAAGCGCCATGGCAAGCAGGCCCCAGCTGTCGGCAAACTCCCGCATGAAATTGTAGGTCATCGCCATTCTCCTCAGCGGTAACCGGCGGCTTCGTCATAGGTCCTGAAATCGACCAGCGTGCCGAGCATCTGCAAATAGGCGACCAGCGCATCCATTTCGGTGACCTGCTGCGGATCGCCGTCGAAGTCCCCAACCTTGGCTTTCGGATAGCGTCTCTCCAGGCCCGATGTGTCGGCATTCGCATCGGCCTGCGCCATGAGATCGGCATTGGCATGAGCGATCATGTCGTCTGAATAGGGCACACCGACACGGCTGTTGGCGATCAGATGCGTCGAGAAATCCTTCACCTCGATCGGCATGTCCTTCAGGAACGCGTAGCTCGGCATGATCGATTCCGGCACCACCGAACGCGGCTCGGTGAGATGCTGGACGTGCCATCCGTTCGAGTAGCGGTCGCCGACCCGGGCGAGATCCGGCCCGGTGCGCTTCGAGCCCCACTGGAACGGGTGGTCGTACATCGACTCGGCCGCCAGGCTATAGTGGCCGTAGCGCTCGACCTCGTCGCGGAACGGCCTTATCATCTGGCTGTGGCAGAGGTAACAGCCCTCACGCACATAGATGTTGCGCCCGGCGAGCTCGAGCGGCGAATAGGGCCGCATGCCTTCCACCTTCTCGATGGTGTTGTCGAGATAGAAGAGCGGCGCGATCTCGACGATACCGCCGATTGTTACGACCAGCAGGGACCCGAGGAGAAGAAGTGTGGCGTTCTTCTCGATGACCGCGTGTCTGTCCATCAGGCCCATTTTCTGGCTCCTGATCGCACAGGCTGGAGGGCGGGGATGGAGCGCGGCATCGGATCCTCCTCGCGCTGGTAGCCGAGGATGGTCATGGCGATGTTCCAGGCCATGATGAGGGCGCCCGACAGATACATCGCGCCGCCGATGGCACGCATGATGTAGTAGGGATGCATGGCGGCGACGGTTTCGGCGAAGGAGTAGACCAGGAAGCCCTGCTCGTTGTATTCGCGCCACATCAGGCCCTGCATGACGCCGGAGACCCACATCACCGCGGCGTAAACGACGATCCCAAGCGTCGCCAGCCAGAAGTGCCAGTTGACGAGCCGCAGCGAATAAAGCCGGTCGCGATTCCATAACTTCGGGACCATGAAATAAATCGCGCCGAACGAGATCATGCCAACCCATCCGAGCGCGCCCGAATGGACGTGACCGATGGTCCAGTCGGTGTAGTGCGAGAGCGAATTGACGGCCTTGATTGACATCATCGGGCCTTCGAAGGTCGACATCCCGTAGAAGGCGATGGCCATCACCATCATACGGATAATCGGATCGGTGCGTAGCTTGTCCCAGGCGCCCGACAGCGTCATCAGGCCGTTGATCATGCCGCCCCATGACGGCATCCACAGCATGATCGAAAACACCATGCCGAGCGTCTGCGCCCAATCGGGCAGGGCGGTGTAGTGCAGGTGATGCGGACCGGCCCAGATGTAGAGGAAGATGATCGCCCAGAAGTGGATGATCGACAGACGGTAGGAATAGACCGGCCTGTTCGCTTGCTTGGGCACGAAATAATACATCATGCCGAGGAAGCCGGCGGTCAGGAAGAAGCCGACGGCATTGTGGCCGTACCACCATTGCGTCAACGCGTCCTGGACGCCGGAAAAGGCGGAGTAACTCTTGGAGCCGAGGAAAGAAGCCGGCATCGACAGGTTGTTGATCACATGCAGCATCGCGATGGTGACGATGAAGGAGAGGTAAAACCAGTTGGCGACGTAGATGTGCGGCTCCTTGCGCTTCAGGATCGTGCCGAGGAACAGGATGAGATAGGCGACCCAGACGATGGTCAGCCAGATGTCCACATACCATTCGGGCTCGGCGTATTCGCGGCTCTCGGTGATGCCGAGCAGGTAGCCGGTCGCGGCCATGACGATGAAGAGCTGGTAGCCCCAAAACACGAACCAGCCGAGATCGCCGCCGAACAGCCGGGCGCGGCAGGTGCGCTGGACGACATACAGGGACGTGCAGAGCAGCGCATTGCCGCCGAAGGCGAAGACGACGCCCGACGTATGTAATGGCCGTAAACGGCCGAAATTGAACCAGGGCTGGATGTTGAGGTCGGGATAGGCAAGCTGCAGCGCAATGACGACGCCGACCAGCATACCAACGACACCCCAGAACATGGTGGCGATGGCGCCATAGCGGATTGGCCCATCCATGTAGGCGGATGGGTCGATCGGAACTGCCGGCTTGAACTCCGTGTTGCGCAACAGAATCGCAGTGAAGCCAGCCACGGCGAAGAACAAAACCCACATATGCCGGCGAAAAGGTTCATCTACGCCGAAGCCGGCAGCCACCAGGGCCGCAAACGCAAACAGGCTTAGAAGGACGATCTCTGTGCCGAATTTCATCGCAAGCCCCGATTTCCAATTCCGGCGGGCGCCAACCGCAGTGCCTTATTGCGCAGCCGTGGCCTGCTCGCCCTGATCCATGTCAGAGCCGCACGATTTTGCTTCGAGCAGCATCGAGTTCGGTGCGATCAGACTGTGGCGATCGAATGTGGAAGCGCAGCACCGGCCGCCACGCTTACGGACAGGCCCCGCGTCCCCGGTCGGGCCGGGTATGGAGGCGATCGCGGGCGTGTGGGGAAGCGCGCCTTCTGTGACGCTGGAAAGTAGGCCGATGCCTTGCCGAACGTCGATCGTTTCAATGCCTTGGGACATCCAGCGCCAGCGTTGCGCTGCCTTCGTGACATTCATGGTTCGGGGAGACGGCGATTTTCCCCTGCGTATGAGGCGTATTGACTTCGGCCGAGTGCAATCCTGCCTGGAACAGCCGGTTGCACGTCGAGCACCTCGAGGATGGATGCTTCGCCGACGAGTTGGCCGAAACACACCTGGCTCAGGCGATCGGATGGAGAGCGGGCTGTCGCTATGCGGCTTCTTCTAAGCCCAACGCGAGCATGCCCTGCCCCGAACGAAATAAGTGACGTAGGCCATGCAGTTTCGGTGTCATTCAAACGGCGGTTGCGCCTCGGCCGCCGCAGCGCCGTTCCAGCCGGCTCATGCTGTCCACGGTGACACGGCGGTTGTTCTCGATCCGAATCACGCCGTCCATTCTCAGGCTGGTCAGCTGACGGCTCACGGTCTCGTTTGTAATTCCAAGGAAATCAGAGATGTCGGCACGCGTCATCGGCAGCTCGAAGCACGCCGACCTAGCCGCCGGGTCAACACTGGAATCGATGTTCCGGGCGATCATGAGGAGAAAGCTCGCCACCTTCTCCGGTGCGGTCTTGCGCCCCAGAGTCACCATCCATTCGCGTGCCTCGTCGAGTTCGTTCAGCGCCTGCTTGAACAGGCGATGCACAAATTCCGGTGATTCCTTCATCAACCGTTCGATGGCCGCTCTCGGAAACGAGCATAGCGAGACAGCTGTTGCCGCTTCCGCATTGATCGCGCTTTTCATCTTGAAGGGCCGTCCCAGAAAATCCGGCGCGAACTGGAGACCGACGATCTGCTGGCGGCCGTCCGAAAGGCTCTTCGTCAGCTTCACCACGCCTGAAAGCACGTTTGAATAACAGTCGACCGCCTCGGCGTCGCCGATCAGTTCGACCCCCGGCTCGATATTGTGCCGCGACGACGTCTTGGCGAGCTGAGCCAAATGGTCTGGTTCGAGCGCACCACAGACACCGCGGTGCCGTGCCTCGCAAGACAGGCAAAGAACGGGAATGCCGGAACTGTGAGTGTCCTGCCGTAATGTCATTCGATCGCTCTACCGGTCCAGTGCGGGCAGGATAGCAATCGACGGTAGAAAAATCCTTGCGGCAGTTTGTCCGTGCTGAACGCTGATCGAAATCAGGGCTTAGGCTCATCCAAGCATCCACAGTTCCGGCGACGCAAACACGGTGGACCACGACATGCGACTGGAGCTAGCTGCCAGACTTGGCGAGAACGTCCCGCGCTATACCAGTTATCCGACCGCGCCGCATTTCCATGCGGGGGTCGATGCCGTCGTTTACCGAGGCTGGTTGGAGGCGCTCGAAGGTGGTGACGAGATATCGCTTTACCTGCATATTCCCTATTGCGACAGGCTCTGCTGGTTCTGCGCGTGCCATACCAAACAGACGCGCCACTACGAACCAGTGACCACATATCTCCGTTCACTGCATGCCGAGATCGCCACCGTCTCCAGTCTTGTCACCGGCAAGGGCCGAGTTCGCGCGGTTCATTTCGGCGGCGGTTCGCCGACGATGCTCAAACCGGAAGATATCGTGGCGCTGGGAACCGTCCTGCGCAACAGCTTCACGTTTCTCCCCGGTGCAAAGATCAGCGTTGAGATCGAACCCAACGATATGGACGATGTCCGCCTCGATGCACTTGCCGAAATCGGCATGACAAGGGCGAGCCTCGGCGTCCAGGATTTCGACCCGAAGGTGCAGAAAGCGATCAACCGCGAGCAGACCTTTCTGCAGACCAAGACGGTTGTTGATGGCGTTCGTTCGCGCGGCGTCGAATCCGTCAATCTCGATCTGCTCTACGGCCTGCCGCATCAGACCAGGGAGAGCGTCGCCTCCACGGTTGCACAGGCACTGACCCTGGAACCGGATCGGATCGCGCTTTTTGGCTACGCCCATGTGCCGTGGTTCAAGAAACATCAGACGATGATCGACAAGGCCTGGTTGCCGGGTCCGGCGGAGCGGTTTGCCCAATCGCAACTTGCGGCGCGGGCGATCGTGGACCAGGGATACGAAGCAATCGGCCTCGACCATTTCGCCAAACCGGGCGATGCCCTCGCGCTTGCCGCCCGCGCCGGAACACTGCACCGGAACTTTCAGGGCTATACCGAGGACTGCTACGAGACATTGATCGGCCTCGGCCCATCGTCCATCAGCCAGTTTCGCCAGGGCTATGCACAGAATATGCCTTCGACCGCCGAGTATGGACGCATGGTTGCTCATGGCGGGCTGGCCGCTGTTCGGGGTATCGCGCTTTCCGACGACGACCGTGTTCGCGGCTGGATCATCGAGCGATTGATGTGTGACTTCGCCTTCTCGGCGATTGAGCTGGTGGAGCGCTTTGGCGAAGCCGGCCAAAGACTTCTCCTCAAGGCGAGTTTCACGGCTCTTCATGGTCCTGCGCGGCTGCTTGAACTTGATGGTGACCGCTTCGTCGTGCCTGCGGAAAGCCGGCCCTTTGTCAGGAGCATCGCGGCAAAGTTCGACAAATATTTCGAAAGTGGAACGGCCAGGCACTCAGCGGCAGTCTGAGCACCGCAGAGGAACGGTCATGGTTCTCAGTCGATCGTGAACCGATTGCGCTACATTTTTCACTGTTGATCGGCGACCGTCGTGTCGAGACAGGATTCGGAGCGGACCAGACGCGTCTTGGTATAGCGACGATATCGTCCGGTCGTGCCTTCCGGCGCCGTATTCCATTTCGCAGTCCCTGAAGCGCCACGTCGAGTCCGGCCTCTTTTCTGTATCGGAAGCAGTCGACAATCGTCCTGGCCAGATCATGGTTGTCGGCCGACAGCTCCCTTCGGCCTTGCAACAAGAATCCGCAAGGACCCTGCCAGCTGCAGCAGGCGCCGCCGCATGGCACCACCACACTATCCACCCGTGGCTCGCGCTAACCTTTGATTGGTTCGCGCCAAGCCGACGCCCGTCGAAACCGAGCCTCGGCAACATTCCGAGTCGTAAGCGGCTGGCCACGCTCCTGGTGCCGGTGGCAGAAAGTCCGCAAGCACCCCGGCAGCGCCGTCAAGCGTGGGACAACCCGTCCACCCGAATATCCGCCGGCGCAGTTTCAGTGAAAAGCGGGCCCAGGCTAGACGGCTCTCTTGTTACCCCAGAGCATAACGTGCAGCTGCGGCAGCACACGGGCTTCGAACCACCTGTCGCGGGTCACGCTATCAACCAGCCACTCCATGCGCTTCAATATTCCGTCAAGGTCGACAGGCGCGTCTTCATTTGCGGGGCGTGGCGGCGTGTGATTGCCGGGTTGCAGATAGATCGGAAGTCGCGGAAATCTCGCAGCGGCGTCTTTCGCGTAGGCGTAGTCCCTTTCGTCGAAAACAATGAGCTTGAGCACGACTTGCGGCCTGCCTTGTGCCGCCTGGAGGCACGCCTCGAAAGCGGCCCAATCGGTCGTCATTTGGCTTGACGGCGGCTTTGGGCTGAGGACTAGCACGTCGAGGTCGGCAAACCAGTCCCTGGCCACCGAACCTTGGGTTTCCAGCGCAAAACGGTAACCTTCACCATGGCCTCGCTCGATGAGCGCGCGGAGGGGCTGGATGGCCGGATTGCCGCCTGACAGCGACACCATCAGCGGGCGGCCACCGGAAAGCGCAAGCACGTTTTGCCACACCGCGCCAATGGACATCATCTCCCATTCATGGCGGAATTGATTGTCCACCGCATGCAGGCTGTCGCACCAGGAACAGCGATAGTCACACCCGCCGGTTCTGACGAAGACCGTCGGCAAACCGATGAGCACGCCCTCGCCCTGGATCGTCGGCCCGAAAATCTCACTCACGCGGATTGCGGGATGCGTATCGGTCATGGCCGGTATTCCGCCCAGGTTTTCGGCGTTTCGCTCACCCGCACGGCCGAGGTTTCGCGCAGGCGTGCCTTGCACCATTCATAAAAATGTCTGGCCAGATATTCCGCCGTGACTTGCTCATGTCCCAACACGTCGTTGAGATGTCGGTGGTCGAAGCTCTCGTCGATGTAGCGTTTGAATGGCGCCAAATCGTGATAGTCGCGCACGAAGCCGTTGTCGTTCAGTCCATTCGCTGAAAGCTCCACTTCAACGATGTAGTTATGCCCGTGCAGGCGCGCGCATTGGTGATCGGGTGGCAACGAGGTGAGCTGATGCGAGGCTGAGAAGTGGAATTCCTTGGTGATGCGGAACATTACGCGGTCCTCCTTCGCAGCGCATCGAGCCAGAAGTCGGAGTCCTCGTAGTCGGTGGGGTCCGGCTGCCCAGAGAGATGAAACGCCTCGCGCCGCTCGACGCAGGTCCCGCACCTCCCGCAGTGACGCTCGGCGCCCTTGTAGCAGGACCAGGTCTGCGCAAACGGGGTGCCGTATGCTGCTCCATTCCTAACAATGTCCGCCTTCGTGAGATTCACATAGGGTGCATAAATGCGAATCTCCGCGTAGCCGTCGAGCGCGTGGTCCTGCATCATCTGGAAAGCGTCGATGAAGGCCGGACGGCAGTCGGGATAAATGAAATGATCCCCACCATGCACGGCCGTCGCCACCGCCTCAGCGCCGTGCGCTGCGGCGAAGCCGAAGGCAATGGCCAACATGATGGCGTTCCGGTTCGGCACCACCGTGACCTTCATCGTGTCTTCGGCGTAGTGCCCGTCGGGCACGTCCACATTATCGGTCAGCGCGGAGCCGGAAAGGCCGCCGCCGATCTCGTGGATGTCGATGATGCGGTGCGGGACGCTCAGTCGCTCCGCGCAAAGGGCGGCGAAGCCCAATTCCTTCCTATGCCGTTGGCCGTAATCGAAAGATAGGAGGCCGGCGAGTTCGTGCTCCGCTGCCACCTTGTGAGCAAGGGTAACGGAGTCCAATCCGCCGGAGCAGACGACGAGAGTCTTCATTTTTGGGTCCTTGTTTTAACCGGGTAGGCTGCGACCGGAGATTTCTCTGCGCTCCCAGTACTTCAGGAAATCCATTTTGTGAAGTGAAGGGGGGACGAGTTTCATGCGCTGACGTGCAGCTGTGTGCAAGGCGCCCTCGCGGTGAGCCTGCAAGGAACACTGACTAGCGAAACATCACGCTTCAGCGGAATGCTCAAAGGCGAGCGCACCAGAATAAGCTCTGCAGGAGGTCCGGACCTTCGTAAACAAAGTTCTCGACGATCAAGCGCCCGGCGGTCCCGAGCTTCGAGGGACGCCACCGCGAGGGTTTCAGGTACTAGACGGCCCAAGGATGGGCTTGCCGCAAACAACGGACTTACCAGTGGGATGTTCAGCGACGCCGATGCAGATGTCTGGAATGATCACGACATCAATTGTCGCGGCAACTTTGGCTGGCCTGCTCCTCGGGTTCCGTAGATCCAGCGCATTCCGCTTCAGGATCGGTTCGAACCGGAGCACTCCCTCGGTCAATGGACGTCCGGCAACAACCTGAATGATCGGTCGTGAGCCGACATCTGTGAACAAGCGGTGTGGTCGATTGCTATCACCCATGTGTTGCGTGCAGGTACCTTATGGCAGTGGATGAACTGGATTTGATGGTTTTACAGCTGGCGGTCGAAAGCGTCCGCTCGCTCTCCTTAAGCTTCGCTGAAAAGGCCGCCGAGGTAGCCACCAGGAGCCGCGGCATCCTGCTTTTCGACGTGCGGGTCGACGGTGATGCGGGGGTCCAGCGGGTCGCAGCCATCCGATATCAGGGCGACCAGATCGGCGTGCTGGCGTTGGACAGACAGGGCCTTGTTACCCACCATTGCATCGTCAACGGTACGTTCTCACATTTCATTGCGCCCTTGGAGAACTGGCACAGCATGCCCCTGTCGATGCAGGCCAAGACCGATGCCAACGGCCATGCCAGTCTCTTCCTAGGGGCCTTGCGAAATGCCGGACATTTGCTGGGCAGCTAGCATTTGGCCAGAATGCATCTGTGAATTTTTGCATGCGCATCGCTGCCGACAGCGCCGGCATGATTGTCGTGCTCGAAAACGGCTGCGGCGATCGCGGCAAAGCGGTCGCCGCGATGATGGCGATCTACGCGTGGGCGTTGCATCGATGCGCGATCGTTTAGACAGAGGTCTCCGCCTGGCATCGAGCAACATGCTCGGAGGTACGCAAAGCGCAAATGCATCAAGTATTTGAAGGGACGAGCCCCTCGCGCAAATGGAGCTTGCGCTGCCGTTGTCGTCCCATCGTGCCGCCGAACTCGGGGGCGTGACGATCGACCACGATGGCCTGTTTTTTTGCAAAGCCGAATGTCCCGATTCCGAAGCCAAGGAAAAAACTCCGACCACAGCGAAGAATAGTAACAACACGGGCGACGCAAGCCGCCTTGCCCTCTAGCAGGGGAGGTGCTTGCGGTGCTCTCACCGACACAAGATCGCAAATGGCACGTGGGTGAGCACCAGAACTGGCGACACGCATGGTGATCGGCTTGACTCGCTGGAGGAAGCACAAGGCCTCAGTGGGCGGAGGCGCCAGCGACGGTCGAATACTGGCTGGCTGCTCGGGATCTGATCGTTGAAATGACGTAGGATTTGGTTGCTTAAGCCGATCCGAACCATTTCCCGGAGACCACACCCACCATGAACGATCTTGCGCTGCCGCTGAGCGGTTTGTCATCAGTCGGCGGCAAGTCCGTCGTCGCCCGTTTCGACGGCGGCATGCTGTCGTCCAACAGCGGCGTTCTGGCCTTGGCCGAGGTGGAAAAGCGGTTGCGGGTGGCCGAGCGTCTGGCGCGTTGCATCGACGATCCGCGCTGCCCGGACCAGGTCGTCCACAGCCTGGCGGACATGATCGGCTTTCGCATGAAG
>NZ_JAMYTK010000043.1:0-29662 GCF_040322355.1 Mesorhizobium sp. M0145 | reverse complement strand
CCCACAACACCCTAATCCCCCGCCGCGTTCGAGTTCGCATTTTCCGCCCGGCAGTTGCCCCGGGGCGCGGCCCCCCGGCCCCCACCCGGGGGCCCTTTCCCCGGGCGCCCCCGGGCCCGTCGCCCACACGGCCTCGGCGGCGGCCTTGTCGATGCGGCCGCCGAGCGCCGAGAGCGCGGCTCGGGTCTCGGCGTCGTAGACCGAAAGCCGGCCACCGCGGTGGAAATTATGCTGCCCTGCCGGTGGCCCATCGGCAGCGTCGATCCGGTAGAGCGCAACCAGAAAGCCGGCCAGCGAACGGGCGAACTCGGTAAGATCGGCAATCAGTCCACCAGCCGCCGGTCTGCCGCCAAGCCAGCGATAGACGGACCAAGGCCATGGATAGCCTTCCCCGGGCGCGCCTTTGGCCAGCGGCACGGGTATCGGCAGAGGCAGGTGAGGCGCCAGGCGGGGCAGCCAGCGATGCTCCTTCTCGACCTGGGCGACATAGGCGGCAGCGCTCGGCAGCCGCACCGACATGCTGTCGCCCAGCCGGTACGTGCGGTTGTCCCAGCCGCCAGGCTCGACCGTCTCTACCGGCAGGTCCGCCCATTTGGGGAACTGCGCGGCAATCAGCCGGCGAACAAGTGCGGCATCTATCGGCATGCCTGGCGTTCGTTCATCGGGCGGCATCGAGCTTGCTCCGGTCTTCTGAATAGCCGGCGGTCCATCTTTTTGTCATCGCACTCTTGCGGCGCCAGTGATTCCCTTGCCGGCAAATTCTCTAAGCCTTGCGTTCCCAGCGCCGGTCAGGCGTTTGCTGCCAGTAGGTCACGGTGTGGCCGGCCTCCTTCATTGTCTTCCAATGCGTGCGTGCCGCCTCTAGCTGGGCTGCATCGTGGCCGTCGAACAGGAACACGGCGCGCTGGTAGCCGCCAAGCTCCGGCGGCACCGCCCCATCGACCAGGAAGCGTATCTGCGCCTGGTTCGGATTGTCGGGGCCGACGGTCAGAACCACCGGCTGCTCGGCGGGATGGGCTTCGCGATCCGTCGCGTGGGCCAGGAACGAATCGTCCCGGAAAGTCCACAGATGCTGGTCCAGCGCGTCGCGCCGTTCCTCGGTGCCGGTCTGCACCACGGCGCGCCAACCGCGATCGACACTGCGCTCCAGGAGGCCGGGCAGCGCATCCTCCAGCGTCGATTCGGTCAGGTGATAAAACAGAATCTCGGCCATGCGTTCAGTCTACATTGTCGGAGTCCCGCCCCAGCCGCTCATTGCTCGTAATGATCGCGCACCAGCCGGTCGAGCAGCCTGACGCCGAAGCCGGAAGCCCATGACTGGTTGATCTCGTTGGAAGGCGCGCCCATCGCGGTGCCGGCGATGTCGAGATGCGCCCAGGGCGTGTCCTTGACGAAGCGCTGCAGGAACTGCGCGGCGATGATGGCGCCGCCATGGCGGCCGCCGATGTTCTTCATGTCAGCATTCTTGGAATCGATCAGCTTGTCGTATTCGGCGCCGAGCGGCATGCGCCACACCCGCTCCTGCGTCGCCTGTCCGGCCGCCGTCAGCCGGTCCGCCAACTCGTCATTGTTGGAGAACAGGCCGGCATAATACTGGCCGAGCGCGACCATGATGGCGCCGGTCAGCGTCGCCAGATTGATCATGAATTTCGGCTGGAAGCGGTCGTTGCAGTACCAGAGCGCATCGGCCAGCACCAGGCGGCCCTCGGCGTCGGTATTGAGCACTTCGATAGTCTGGCCCGACATGGAGGTGACAATGTCGCCCGGTCGCTGAGCGTGGCCGTCGACGGCGTTTTCAACCAGCCCGACAATGCCGACGACATTGACCTTCGCTTTGCGCGCGGCCAGCGCGTGCATCAGCCCGGCGACGGCAGCAGCGCCGCCCATGTCGCCCTTCATGTCCTCCATGCCCGACGCCGGCTTGATCGAATTGCCGCCGGTGTCGAAGGTGACGCCCTTGCCGACAAAGGCGACCGGGCTTTCCTTGGCCTTGCCGCCGTCCCACCGCATGACCGCGATGCGGGCGCCACGCGGCGAACCCTGCGCTACGCCCAGCAGCGAACCCATGCCGAGCTTCTTCATTTCCTTCTCGGCCAGGATCTCGACCGTGACGCCGAGCGCCTCCAGTTCGGCGATGCGGGCGGCGAATTCCACCGGTCCCAAAACATTGGCCGGTTCATTGACCAAATCGCGCGCCAGCAAGACGCCGTCGATCACCGCCGCTTCATCGGCGAAGGCCTTCTTTGCAGCTGCCGGATCGGCGGTGTGAATAGTCACCTTGACAGGCTTTTTTGGCTCGCGCTTGTCGTCACCATTGTTCTTTTTGGTCTTGTACTTGTCGAAGGAATAGCTGCGCAGCAGGATGCCCGCTGCAAGCTGAACGGCTTGCCTGCCGCTGACGGCCGCACCGGGAAGATCGAGCACGACGGCCACTTCGGTTGCCTTGCGAAAGGACGCGGCAATCGTGCCGCCGAGCTTCAGCCAGGCGTAATCATCGAGATTGGAGCCCTTGCCGGCACCGACAGCCACCAGCCGCTCGAGCGATGTCCCTTCCGGTGCCAGCACTTCGACCAGGCTGGCGAATTTGCCGGTGAAGTCGGCGACCGGAAAAGCCCGCTCGAGGGTCTTTGCCGGATCGCAAGCCCTGGCGGCATCGCTGAGGCCGCCCTCGTCGGCCACCAGAACGAAAACGCTGCCTTTTTTGGGCGCGGCGAATTTGGCAAAGGCGATCGAGGGTCTCGAATTCATCATGTCCTGCTTTCGGGGAAGTGAGTTGGATTATTGCGAGAAACGTTCGTCAGTGAGCGGCGGGTTGAAACAGCTCGATGACATTGCCCGATGGGTCTTCGAGCAGCGTCTGGGAACCGCCGACGCCCGTTATGATATCGTTGCGAAAGACAAGTCCAGCACTCTTGAGGCGCGCAACCTCTTCTTTCAGGTCCGGCACCACCAACAGGATGCGATTCCAACCTCCCGGCACCGGCTGCCGGCCATCCGGCATCGCCCGTGCACCCGAACTGCCGGGTCCGCTTAGAAGGAGCCGTAAAGCGCCGCGTGTGACGGAAGCAAACGCCGGTCGGGCGTCCTGTTCAACAGCGAAGCCCAGATGTCCACAGTAGAAGTCGATCGAGGCGGCGACATCATCGACCATGTAGCGAATGCTGACTGGCGTCATGACTATTGACCTTTCGGTTCGAGCACGTTTCAACAAGGCGTGTCTATTGCGGGCGGAACAGTCGGCATAGTCCGGCTCATTATCGCTGCTTGACAATCCGCGCCGCTATCGCCCTGGCCTGAATGCGGGCGTTGGCGAAACAACCGCGAATGCTCGGCCGCATGCCGGTAAACCACAGACCGGGCAATTTCGGATCGGCATCGCCGCCGTTGAAAAGCGGAACGCCCTTGCCGTCGAGAACGCCGAGCTTGCCGACCATCTGCTCCAGACCGGTGCGATAGCCGGTCGCCGCAATGACGATATCGGGCGTGATCAACCTGCCGTCATTCAACACGATGCCGTCTTGGGTAAATTCCCGCAATAGTGGCACCACCACGATCGTGCCTGCCTTTATGGCGCGAACCGCGCCGTCATCGGCTGCGATCGCGGTGTAGTCGGCGCTCAGACGGCTCGCACCGCCTATGGGAGCCGGCGGAAGCCCAAATTTCGTCAGGTCGCCGAAAACCAGGCGCTGGGTTGTCGCCATCACCGCATCGGCCAACCGCACCGGCAAGCTCGCCATCAACGGTGAAAGCCTGTGGACGGCGACCTTGCCGATGCGTTTCGGCAGCAGCGACGGGCCGTTGCGGGCCGACAGCCAGATGCTTTGGGCATCTGCATTCGCAAGATGATTGAGTGCATCGAACCCCGAATTGCCGGCTCCGACGACCAGCACCTTTTTGCCGACGTAGTCCTTCGCCTCGCCAAAATCGGCCGAATGGATAATCCGGCCTGCAAAATCCTTCATGCCTTTCCACGCGGGAATAAACGGCTGCCGGTCGCGCCCGGTGGCGACGACGACATGGCGCGCCAGACGACGTCCGGAGTTCGTCCGCACGGTCCAGTGATCGCCGTCGAACGTGATCTCTTCAACGGCAACGCCGAATGCGACCGGCAGACCATGCGCCTGGCTGAAATCGTTCAGATGGCGAATGACGGCCGATTTATGCGGAAAAGCCGGGGTGCCTGCGGGATAGCCGACGCCGGGCAGCGTCGAGAGATCGCGATGCGTATTGAGGTGCAGCCGCTGGTGCCGCCGATGCCAGGGTTCGGCAAGCCGGCTCTCCTTTTCCAGGACGAGCGTCGGTACGCCGGCCTTCATCAAGGCGTGGGCGGCGGCAAGGCCGGCCGCGCCGGCGCCGACCACGATCGCGCCGTCAAAGACGGTTTCCCGACCGGTTTGATCGCGCAATTTTTCCGCTTCCATGCTGGGGCTCGACAGATCCTGACCCGTCTTATCATGTCGCGGCGGTCGCGACCGGCGCGACATTTGGTCGTTTTGCCGCATTTGACAAGACTTTGGCCGAAATCGCTCCCATATGCGATATCGAACCATCCACGATTCGTCGCGGCACGGCCCCGCTTCCCGCCGCAACCTGTTGTTAACCAACAATGTTCGCTCTTTCTTATCCATTGCCGCCGACACTCCGGCCCAGCGGATTTTGCGATCCGGGACAGAACCCAGATCGAACCGCCAAACTGAGCCAGTTGTGCAGCCGGCGCCGGACGACTACCTTGTTCCAAGGCATGATGCCGTTCGAAATCGCCGAGAAAAGCCTTCATGAAGGTCGTTGAACGTTACATCATGCGCCGTGCTTTCGCGGTATTCGCGCTGGCGCTCGTCTGGACGCTGGCGATCGTCTGGACGACTCAGGTGCTCGCCCGCATCGACCTCGTCACCGATAGCGGTCAGTCGGCCCTCACCTTCTTCGAAGTCGCAGCGCTGATCATCCCGACGATCGTTCCGATCGTCGTGCCGTTCGCCCTGGTGGTCGCGGTCGCCCAGATCCTCAGCGTGATGAATTCGGATTCGGAGCTGGCCGTCATCAATGCCGCCGGCGCTTCACGATGGACAATCGTCAGGCCGATCATGCTTCTGGCACTCGCAGCCAGCGTTTTTTCGTTCGCGGTCGACAATGGCGTCGACCCTTACGCACGCCAGAAGAACCGCGAATTGATTGCGTCGTCGCGTGCCGATCTGTTGTCGTTGATCATCCAGGAAGGCACCTTCCGCAAGATCGACGACGGCCTGTTCCTGCAGGTTGGGGAACGGCTTCCCGACAATCGCCTCGGCGGCATCTTCGTCGCCGATTCGCGCGAAGAAGGCGTCAATCTCATCTACTACGCCAAGACCGGCAGCATCATCGAACGCGGCGACGAGAAGGTGCTGATGATGAATGACGGCGTCATCCATCGCAAAACCATGACCGGCGACCTCTCGGTGATCCGGTTCACCTCCTACGCCTTCGACTTGTCCGCTTTCATGTCGGCATCATCTGACATCCTGCTTTTGCCGAAGGACCGGACGACCCAGTATCTGCTCAATCCCAGTCCGAACGACAAGATGTACCAGCAAAAGCCGAACAGGTACCTGGCCGAGCTCAACCAGCGTTTTTCCGAGTGGTCCTATTCGCTCGTCTTCGCGCTGATCGCGCTCGCCGTTGCCGGAGATGCGCGCTCGCATCGCGAGGCGCGTGTGCACCCGCTGATCACGGCAATCGCGATCGCGCTGTTCGTGCGCTGGCTCGGGTTCTTTGCCGCCGGCAAGGCCGACAAGGTGCCGCAATATGCCTATATGGTCTACGGCGTCCCGATCGTGGCATCGGCGATCGCCATCTGGTTCATCGTGTCCAACCGGACCATGGAACTGCCGGTTGCCTGGGCCGATTGGATAACCAATCTTGCCGGCCGCTTCAGTGACGGCTGGAGCGCCATCAAGCTCCGTTTTGCCAGGCGTGGCGCATCCGGACAGGGGGCCGGCTGATGGGCTGGACTCTGGGTCGGTACTTCTTCTTTCGCTATGTGACGATCACCATCTGGTTCTTCATCGGCCTCTTGGCGCTGGTGTTCCTGATCGATTTCACCGAGCTTTCCGGCCGCACGACCGGTGTGCCGGGCTTCACCTACGCAACTGCGTTCGCCATTTCGGGGCTCAGGATGCCGATGATCATGCTGCAGACGGTGCCGTTCGTCGGCCTGTTCTCGGCGATGGCGACGTTGGTGTCGCTCAACCGCAAATATGAATTGGTCATTGCCCGTTCCGCCGGGGTTTCCGCATGGCAATTCCTGCTGCCGTGCTGCATCGGGGCGCTGCTGTTTGGAGCCTTGTCGGTCGGCGTCATCAATCCGGTAGCCGCGCACGCCTATTCCTGGTCCGAGGAGATCGAGACCCAGCTCCGTTCGGGCAAGTCGAACAGCGTCTCGGCCGATGCTGCGCCCTGGATCAGGCAGAAAACCAACGCCGGCGACACCATCATCGGCGCGCGCGCCATTCTCAATCAAGGCCTGGAGATGGCCGACGCGGTCTTCTTCAGCTTCAGCCCGCAAGGCGACATCATCGAGCGCAAGGATGCGGCGCGCGCCTTTTTGCGGGACGGCTACTGGGAATTGCAGGACGTCAAGGTGTTCCGGGACGGTACCATCCAGTCGTTACCCAGCGATCGGCTGCCGACCAATCTCAAGCCGGAATTCGTGCAAGAGCGGTTGGCGCGCCCTGAGACCATTCCCTTCTACGATCTGCCCGGCAAGATCGAAGTGGCCCGCTCCTTCGGCCTCAAGGCAAACGCCTTCGCCATGCAGTTCAATTCCCTGATTGCGCTGCCCTTCCTGCTTGTCGCGATGACGCTGATTGCGGCAACGGTATCAATGCGATTTGCGAGGATGGGGCAGTCGGCAACGATGATTCTGGGTGGCATCGTGGCCGGCTTTCTGCTTTATGTCGTTTCGGTGCTGGTCAAGGCATTCGGCGTAGCGGGATTCGTACCCACGGCCGTAGCGGCTTGGGTCCCGGTTGTCGTGGCTATGTTCTTCGGGGTGACATTCCTGCTATACAAGGAAGACGGCTAGTGAGGGAGGCGGTTTTGCGCAGCCATAGGCACGCCGGTTTGGCACGCCTCTCTGCGGCGAGCGCCTTGGCGTGCCTGCTTGCCAGCGTCGCCCCGGTTGCTCCGGCTTTTGCCCAGAACGTCAGTGAGCTGGCAACGAAGGTTCCGAGCGGCACGCAGATGCTGCTGGCAGCCGATACGCTGGTCTACGACAACGACAAGCAGACGGTGACGGCCGTCGGCGGCGTCCAGATCGACTATGGCGGCAACCGTCTGGTCGCCCAGCGGGTCGAATACAACCGCAACACCAAACGCCTCGTCGCCAGCGGCAATGTCGAACTCGTCAATAGCGACGGCACCAAAATCTATTCGCAGCATGCCGACATCACTGACGATTTCGCCGACGGCTTCGTCAACGCGCTGCGGGTCGAGACCATAGACAAGGCGTATTTCGCCGCCGAAAGTGCGGAGCGCATGGGCGGCGTGCTGACGACGTTCCACAATGGCGTCTACACCGCCTGCGAGCCGTGCGAGGACAAGCCCGACAAAGCGCCGACCTGGCGTATCAAGGCCAGGAAGATCATCTGGAACGGCGAGAAGAAGACGGTTCGCTTCGAGAACTCGAATTTCGAGTTCTTCGGCTTTCCGCTGGCCTATCTGCCGGCTTTCGAGATCGCCGACCCAACGGTCAAGCGCAAGAGCGGCTTCCTGATCCCCGGCGTCGCCTACAAGAGCGATCTCGGCGTCGGTGTTAAAGTCCCCTATTATTTCGCGCTCTCGCCGACCTACGATCTCACTGTCACTGGCAGCGGCTATACCAAGCAAGGTTTCCTCGGTGAGGCCGAGTGGAGGCAGCGCTTCAACAACGGTCAGTACAGCCTGAAGATTGCGGGCATCCGGCAGGAGAATCCCGACGCATTCATCGACGACAATGGCCACAACGTGAATTCGGGTACCGAAGGCGACCCGAACAGGTTCCGCGGCATGATGGGCACCCAGGGCCAGTTCGCCATCAACCCGCGCTGGGACTTCGGCTGGGACATCCTGCTGCAGAGCGACAAGAATTTCGCGCGCACCTACGACATCGATGGCTTCAACGATAGCGTGCACCGCTCCGAGGTGTACCTGACGGGGCTCAACGATCGCAATTACTTCGATGTGCGCGCCATGCACTTCGAGGTTCAGGAAGACACGCTCGCCAGCGATCCGACTGCACGCGCCGCCAAGCAGCCCTGGGTGCTGCCCTCGCTCGACTACGCCTATATCCCCGACATGCCGGTGGCCGGCGGGCAGCTGTCGTTCGACGTCAACGCGCGGGTTATTGACCGCGACAGGCTCGATACGGCTCTTGCAAATTCGGGCATCCCTTCGTCCGTCAACAACGTCCGCGGCATCGACGGTCAATCCGGCCGCCTTACCGCGGAAGCCGAATGGAAGCGCACCTTCACCACCGATGGCGGGCTGCTGCTGACACCGCTCCTGGCGCTGCGCGGCGACGCCGGCTACGTCAACGCCTCCTCGGCCTCGCTCGACGCCGTCAACCAGATGGCGACCAATCTCGGCGTCGAGGACGATATGCGTTCATCGCTTGCCCGCTACATGGCGACCGCCGGCCTTGAGATGCGCTGGCCGGTGCTGTTTTCGATGACCAGTTCCAGCCATGTCTTCGAACCGATGGCGCAGGTATTCATGCGTCCGAACGAGCAATATGTCGGCGGGCTGGCGGTCCCCAACGAGGACGCTCAGAGCTTCGTCTTCGACGCCACGACGCTGTTCGAGCGCGACAAATTCTCGGGCTATGACCGCATGGAAGGCGGCACACGCGCCAATGTCGGGCTGCGCTATTCCGGCGCATATGACAATGGCTGGGGCACCAATGCGGTGTTCGGCCAATCCTACCAGCTGGGCGGCCAGAACTCGTTCGGCACGCCGGACCTGGTCAATGTCGGCGCCTATTCAGGTCTTGAAACTGCAACCTCCGACTATGTCGGCCTTGTCGGCTTCAACAGCCCCAGCGGGTTTTCCGGCTCGGTCAGCGGCCGTTTCGACGAGCAAAGCTTCGAGATCCGCCGCGCTGAGGTAAAGGCCGCCTTTTCAGGCCTGCCGGTATCGCTGAGCGCCAAATACGCCTTCATCCAGGCGCAGCCGCTCTATGGCTTCTCGACCGATCGCCATGAGGTTACGCTCGGCGCCTCGACGCATCTTGCCGAGAATTGGCGCGTCTTTGGCACCGGCACGTATGATCTGGAGCAGAGCGTTCTGGTCAAGGACGGGGTCGGCTTTGCCTATAGTGATTCGTGCTTTACCTATTTGATGACGTTTTCGGAAAGACGTGACCTGAACACCAAGGAAGTATCGCAGAACGTCGGCTTCAACCTGTCGTTCCGCACGCTCGGCGATTTCGGCTCGTCGCAACGCTCCATCGACACCATTCAATAACGGGCAGCGGTCGGCAACGGGGCGCCTGGCGGACGACATTGTTTCGCCGCATAGAGCAGGCACGAATTTTGACGGCCTGAACTGGATAGGGTGGGCCGAATCGGGATGGAATTGGGATGCTTTCGATGAGGAAATACCTCTTTTCGGCAGGGTTCGCGCTGCTGGTGGCGTTCTCGACCACCGCGGTGACGCGGCCAGTTTTCGCCACCGAGATCAAATACGTCGTCAACAATATACCGATAACCACCGGCGACATCCAGCATCGGGCCGCTTTCCTGCGCCTGCAGCACAGAAAGGGCGATGCCGGCCAGGAAATGATCGACCAGACGCTGCGCCTGGCCGAAGCCCGGCGGCTCGGCATCCGCATCAGCGACGCGCAGGTCGATGCCGCTTATCAGCGTTTCGCCACCAGCAACAAGATGCCGCTCAAGCAGCTTGACGGCGCGATGGCGCAATCCGGCGTCACCAAGGAGCATTTCAAGGAGTTTATCCGGGCGCAGATGGCCTGGAACCAGGCGCTGACCGCGCGTTCCCGTTCCGGAGACGGTGGCGGCGCAATGAGCGAGCAGGACCTCGTCAAGCGCATGCTCGAAAAAGGCGGCAGCAAACCGAGCGCCACAGAGTACATGCTGCAGCAGGTCATCTTCGTGGTGCCGGCGGCCGAGCGCAGCGCGACGCTGGCCAAGCGCAAACGCGAAGCCGATGCCATGCGCGCCCGCTTCAACGGCTGCAACACCACCCGCGAATTCGCCAAGGGCCTGATCGATGTCACCGTTCGCGATCTCGGCCGGGTGTTGGCGCCGCAATTGCCGGCGGACTGGGCCGAGCAGATAAAGGCTACAAAGGTCGGCGGCGCCACCACGACGCGCGAAACCGACCGCGGTGTCGAATTCATCGGCATCTGCTCGTCGCGCGAAGTGTCAGACGACAAAGCCGCGCAGATGGTGTTCCAGAGTGAAGGTTCGAACGACAAGAACGCCGACGAACTCTCGAAGAAATATGTCGAGGAGTTGCGGAAGAAAGCCCGCATAATCGAGCGCTGAAGTCGAAGCGCCGTGCCTGACGCAGAGCTTCCGCTGGCGTTGAGCGTCGGCGATCCGTCCGGCGTGGGGCCGGACATCGCCATCGCTGCTTGGCAGGCCCGCGATAGCGCTGGCGTTCCGTCTTTTTATCTCCTTGCCGATCCGGCACTGATTGCCGCGCGGGCGCACAGGCTCGGCACCGATATCGCGATTGCCGAGACGACGCCGGCGTTAGCGCCGGGGGTGTTTTCGCGCGCGCTGCCGGTGGTGGCGCTTGCTGCCCGTTTCGTCGACAGTCCCGGCCGCCCGGATCCAGCCAACGCCGCCGGCATCATCGAGGCGATCGACCGCGCCGTTGCCGACTGCCTGGCCGGCCGCGCTGCCGCGGTCGTCACCTGCCCCATCGCCAAGAAGCCGCTCTACGACGCCGGCTTTCGCTTTCCCGGCCACACCGAATATCTGGCGCATCTGGCATCGCTTCACACCGGCACCCAAGTGACGCCTGTGATGCTGCTTGCCGGACCGGACCTGCGCACCGTGCCGGTCACCATCCACATCGCGCTGGCCGAGGTGCCGAAAGCGCTGACGACGGACCTTATCGTCGCCACCGGCCGCATCACCGCCGCCGACCTTGCGAACCGCTTCGGAATTGCCAAGCCGCGGCTCGCCATTGCCGGCCTCAACCCGCATGCCGGCGAAGGCGGCACCATGGGCACCGAAGACGAGCGGATCGTGCGCCCGGCAGTCGACCGGCTGAGGCAGGAAGGGATCGACGCCTTCGGGCCATTGCCGGCCGACACGCTGTTTCATGCTCGCGCCCGCGCCGGCTACGACGTGGCGCTCTGTATGTATCACGACCAGGCGCTGATCCCGGCCAAGGCGCTGGCGTTTGACGAGGCGGTCAACGTCACGCTCGGCCTGCCCTTCGTCCGCACCTCGCCCGACCACGGCACCGCCTTCGACATCGCCGGCAAGGGCATCGCCCGTGCCGGCAGCCTGATTGCAGCGCTGAAACTCGCTCGCGTTCTTGCCGATACCGGGAAAAGGCCGTAGGCCCTGAGCCCAATCAGCCAAATTCGATGGCCTTAACCCGATGAGCCCGCCTGATGAGCCCAGCCCGATGAGCATAGACGGCCTGCCGCCACTGCGCGAGGTGATCGAGCGCCATGGGCTGCAGGCGAAAAAGGCGCTGGGCCAGAATTTTCTGCTCGACCTTAACCTGACAAGCAAGATTGCGCGAACCGCCGGCGACCTGAGCGACGTTACGGTTATCGAGGTCGGTCCCGGTCCGGGCGGGCTGACTCGTGCCCTGCTCCTCAACGGCGCCCGGCGGGTCGTCGCGATCGAGCGCGACGAGCGCTGCCTGGCGGCCTTGGCCGAGATCGCGAACCACTATCCGGGTCGGCTCGAGATCGTAGCCGGCGATGCGCTGAAAGCTGATTTTGCAGCGCTTGCAAAAGGAGTGCCGGGAAGCGGCGGGTCGGCGAAAATCGTTGCCAACCTGCCCTACAATATCGGCACCGAATTGCTGATCCGCTGGCTGACCGTCACCGAGTGGCCGCCGTTCTACACATCGATGACGCTGATGTTCCAGCGCGAGGTCGCCGAACGCATTGCAGCCAGCCCCGGCAGCGAGGCCTATGGTCGGCTCGGCGTGCTGGCCGGCTGGCGGACGGAGGCGAGGATTGCCTTCGACGTACCGCCGCAGGCGTTCACGCCGCCACCCAAGGTGACGTCCTCGGTGGTGCATCTTGTGCCGCGTGCCAACCCCTTGCCGGCAGAGGTGAAACGGCTCAGCCGCGTCACCGAAGCGGCATTCGGCCAGCGCCGGAAAATGCTGCGGCAGAGCGTGAAAAGCCTCGGCGGCGAGGCACTGCTCACCCGCGCCGGCATCGATCCGACCAGGCGTGCGGAGACGCTCAGCGTCGAGGAATTCGTTCGCCTGACCAACGCGGTGTGATGCCGGGAAGCGTCCGCGTGGAATTTCCGCTCTCATGGCATAGATAGCCGGACAAACCCTGCCCGGAGACAAACAGTGGCCGCCTATGTCATTTCCGACGTCACGATCCGTGACGCAGAGGCTATCGAAGCCTATCGCGCCAGCGCGGCTGCCTCCATCGCCCAGCATGGCGGGCGCTATCTGGTACGCGGCGGCGAGGTGGAAAGGTTGGAAGGCGACTGGTCTCCCGGGCCGCTGATCATCGTGGAATTCCCCGACATGGACACGGCGCGGCGTTGGTACCGCTCCGCCGAATATGCCGCGGCATTGGAACTGCGCGACGCCGCGCTCAGCCGCAATCTGATCCTGGTCGCGGGGACAGCGCCTTGATCAATCCGTCTTTTCGTCGAGCAGCCCCGAGACGAAATCGAAGAGGCCCGGCCGGCGATCGCGTCTGAGCCGTTCGGCCGTGACGATGCCCCGCACCTCGGCGAAAGCGCGGTCGAGATCGTCGTTGACTATGACGAAATCATATTCCTTCCAGTGCTCGATCTCGTTGCGGGCGTTCTTGAGCCGCGTCTCGATCACCGCTTCCTGGTCCTCGGCGCGACGCTTCAGCCGCGCCTTCAATTCCTTCATCGATGGCGGCAGGATGAATATCGAGACGATGTCGGCGCGCATCTTCTCCTTGAGTTGCTGAGCGCCTTGCCAGTCGATGTCGAACAGCATGTCGCGGCCTTCGGCCAGCGCCTGTTCAGCCGGCTCGCGCGGCGTCGCGTAGCAATTGCCGTGCACCTCCGCCCATTCGAGCAGCGCATCGGAATCGCGCAGCCGCTCGAACTCGCGCATGGTACGGAAGTGGTAATGGACGCCCTCGATCTCGCTGCCGCGGCGTGGCCGCGTGGTGACCGAGACCGACAATTCCAGGCTGGAATCGCTCTCCAGCAGATTGCGCGCAATCGTCGACTTGCCGGCGCCTGACGGCGACGACAAGACCAGCATCAGCCCGCGGCGCCGAATGCGGGAACCCACATCCCTAGCGGTCATGGGGCTTGGCAGTCATGTGGCTTGGCATCGGGATCATTCCAGATTCTGGACCTGTTCGCGAAACTGGTCGACGACCGCCTTCAGTTCCAGCCCGATGGCGGTGACCGCGGCAGCATTCGACTTGGAACACAGCGTATTCGATTCGCGGTTGAATTCCTGTGCCAGGAAATCGAGCTTGCGGCCGATGGCGCCACCGCCGGCGAGCAGTGCCCGCCCCGACGCCACGTGTGTCTTCAGCCGGTCGATTTCCTCGCGTATGTCGGCCTTGGTGGCCAGGAACGCCGCTTCCATATGCAGCCGGCTGGCGTCCAGGTTGGCAGACGCGTCCATCAACAGGCGGATCTGCTCGGCGAGCCTTTCGCGGATCGTGGCCGGTTCGCGTGATGGATCGGCCTCGGCCCGCAGCGTCAGCGCCTCGATGGCATCGATATGGCCGGACAGCAGGGAACGAAGTGCCGCACCTTCGCCCTGGCGCGCCTGCTGCAGCCCGTTCAGTGCTGCTTCCAGCGCCGACAGTATTGCGGTATCGAGCGCACTGCGCGCCTCTTCGGTTTCGATGGTTTCGGGAATGTCGAGGACGCCGCGCAGCGCAAGCAGCCCGTCGGCCGCCGCAGGGGCTACTCCGAACTGCTCCTGCAGCCGCTTGGCCAACTCCGCCAGATCCTTCAGGAAAGCCTCGTTGACCACGGGTTGCGCTTGAGCGCCGGCGGCGCGGCCAATGGTCAGCGTCATCTGGAAATTGCCGCGCGCAAAACGCTTTTGCACCGTCTGCCGGACGGCCGGCTCCAGCCGGTCGAAACCTTGCGGCAGCCGCAGCCTGACCTCGACGCTTTTGCCGTTGACGGACTTGGCTTCCCAGGCAATCGAAGTGCCGTCGTGTTCGGCGACACTGCGCGCAAAACCGGTCATGCTCTGCAAGTTCATGTAGCCGTGCGTCCCTTTGCCGAATGCCCCTCAAGCCGGAGCGATTTTCTCCGGACAGGATCATGTGAATTTCAATGCCATAGCAGCCCTTGCACATCCACCCGGACATGCACAGGGCCAACCTGATGGCGTCCGGCCCTACTGGGCGGCGGTGGCGCCCGCATCGTCAACGATGGCTCCCGCCGGCGTGTCGGCTCCGGTATTGGTTGCTCCGGCCTTGGCGGCGTCCTGGGCCTGTTTTTTCAGCAGTGCGCGGTAGCGAGCGACATTCTCGTTATGCTCATCGAGCGTCGAGGCAAAGACGTGCCCGCCGCTGCCGTCGGCGACGAAGTAGAGATCGCTGGTCTTCGACGGATTGGCGACTGCCTCCAGCGCCGCACGGCCGGGATTGGCGATCGGCGTCGGCGGTAAGCCGTTGATCAGATAGGTGTTGTAGGGCGTCGGCTTCTGGATGTCCGACTGATAGATCGGGCGGTCGATGGGTTTGCCCTTGCCGCCGAACAGGCCGTAGATGATGGTCGGGTCCGACTGCAGCCGCATACCCTTGGCCAGCCGGTTGAGGAAGACGGCGGCTACGCGCGAGCGCTCATCGCCCTTGCCGGTCTCCTTCTCGACGATAGAGGCCAGGGTGACAAAATCCTCAACGTTGGCGATCGGCAAATCCGGCGCTCGGCGCTGCCAGACCTCGTCGACCAGCTTCGTCTGGTCGGCCAGAAGCTTGTCGACCATCTGCTGGCGTGTTGCGCCGCGGGTGAAACGCAGCGTGTCGGTGGCGAGGCTGCCCTCAGGTGGAGTGGTCGACGGCATATCGCCGGTCAGCGCGTCCTGCTCGGCAATCCGTTGCAGCGCCTGCGCGACCGTCAGCCCCTCGGGGATAGTCAGCGAATACATCACCGACTTGCCGCTCTTCAGCAGTTCCATGATATCGTGCATCGACGCCTGCGGCTTGATCTCGTATTCGCCGGCCTTCAGGGCGGAATCATTGCCGAAGGCGCGCACGCCAAGGCGGAAAATGCGGGCGTCGCTGATCAGCCCTCGCCGCTCAAGCTGGTCGGCGATCTCCTGGACGCCGCTATTCGGCTTGACCAGGAAAGTGTCGCCATTGGCCGACGGGCCGGGCTCGTTGAACTCCTGCTTGCCGAAATACAGCGCAACGCCTGCCGCCAGCACCATCAGCATCACCGAAGAGATGACGAAGTTCATGAACACGACGAACTGGCTGCGCGAGGCACGCGAGCGCTTCGGCGGCGGCGTGCCGGCCTCGGGCCGCAACGCCTCACTGGCCGTCTTCGGCACGATCGGGCCGGGCGTTGCTGCCCGTTGCCCGAATTCCCCGTTATCGGCCGGATTTGTGTTCATAGCGCCCTACCATTTGATCTTGCGACGAATCCCCTCGGGCAGAGTAGGGGCGAATATGGCAAAATTGACGGCAGACGGAAACCGGCAGAGCGGTCAGCCATTGTAGCGCTGGAAGACGAGCGAGGCGTTGGTGCCACCGAAGCCGAAGGAGTTGGACAGCGCCACGTCGATCTGCCGGGCCCGCGGCTTGTGCGGCACCAGGTCGATCGCCGTTTCGCGCTCCGGATTGTCAAGATTGATGGTCGGCGGCGCAATGTTGTCGCGAATGGCGAGGATCGAAAAGATCGCCTCGGCAGCACCAGCCGCGCCCAGCAGGTGGCCAATCGACGATTTGGTCGACGACATCGATATCTTCGAGGCGGCGTTGCCGACCAGCCGCTCGACGGCGCCGAGTTCGATCGTATCGGCCATGGTCGAGGTGCCGTGCGCGTTGATGTAGTCGACATCGGCCGGCGTCAGCTTCGCCCGGTTCAGCGCCGCGGTCATGCAACGGAAAGCGCCGTCGCCGTCTTCGGCAGGCGCGGTGATGTGATAGGCGTCACCGGTCAGACCGTAGCCGGTGACCTCGGCATAGATCTTGGCGCCGCGGGCCTTGGCGTGTTCGAGTTCCTCGAGCACGACAACACCGGCGCCCTCGCCCATGACGAAGCCGTCGCGATCGCGATCATAGGGGCGTGAGGCCGTTTGTGGCGCGTCGTTGCGCTCGGTGGAGAGCGCGCGGCAAGCGGCGAACCCGGCGATCGACAGTCTCGTCACCGGCGCTTCGGCGCCGCCTGCGACCATAACGTCGGCATCGCCCCAGATGATCAGCCGGGCGGCATCGCCGATGGCGTGCGCACCGGTCGAGCAAGCGGTGACGACGGCATGGTTGGGGCCTTTCAGCCCATGCCGGATCGAGACCTGACCGGAGACGAGGTTGATGATCTGGCCAGGGATGAAGAATGGGCTGATGCGGCGCGGACCGCGTTCCTTGAGGATCATCGCATTCTCGGCGATGCCTTCGATGCCGCCGATGCCCGAACCGATCAGCACGCCGGTGGCGCACTGTTCCTCATGCGTCTTCGGCTGCCAGCCGGAATCCTTGAGTGCCTCGTCGGCGGCCGCGATCCCGTACAGGATGAAGTCGCCGATCTTGCGCAGTTCCTTCGGCTCGAGAACGGCTTCAGGATTGAAAGTGGCATTGGAGCCGTCACCGCGCGGAATGACGTGGGCGACCTTGCAGGCAAGGTCTTCCACCTCGAATTCGGTGATGCGCTTGGCTGCGCTGCGGCCGGTCAGAAGCTCCTTCCAGCTGTGCTCGAAGCCCATGCCGAACGGCGAAAGCAGCCCAAGGCCCGTGACGACGACACGCCTCATCGCAGGTCCTCCCCGGTGATGACTGCAAATAGCGTCAGGCGGAGGCCTTGTCGATGTATTTCACCGCATCGCCAACAGTCAGGATGGTCTCGGCGGCGTCGTCCGGGATTTCGACACCGAACTCTTCTTCGAACGCCATGACAAGTTCGACCGTGTCGAGGCTGTCCGCGCCCAGATCATCGATGAAGCTCGCCTGCTCCGTCACCTTCTCGGCATCGACGCCAAGGTGCTCGATGACGATCTTCTTGACGCGCTCTGCGGTGTCACTCATTTGGGCATCCTCGTCTTTTGGTTGTCTGTCTTCGTTAGCGGGCAGAATGCCGCTAATCAAGCTGAAAGATGGTCCTGCCGGAAACGCAGCGGAACAGGACCGGTTTTTGCCCGAACCGCCGGGTTGCGGGCGGCATTACACGAAAAATCCCGTGCATCCAAGACGGAATGAAGCGTTTTCCCAAGTGTTAGATCATTGCCATGCCGCCATTCACATGAATGGTCTGGCCGGTGACGTAGGCCGCCTCGTTAGAAGCTAGGTAGGCGACGGCAGAGGCGACTTCGGCGCCCGTGCCCATGCGCCGGGTCGGGATCGCCGCCATGATCGCCTCTTTCTGCTTGTCGTTGAGCTTGGCGGTCATCGCCGATTCGATGAAGCCCGGGGCGACGCAGTTGACGGTGATATTGCGGGTGGCGATCTCCTGCGCCAGCGATTTGGAAAAGCCGATCATACCGGCTTTGGAGGCGCAGTAGTTGGTCTGGCCGGGATTGCCGGTGACGCCAACCACTGAAGTGATGTTGATGATGCGGCCATGGCGGCGCCGCATCATCGGATGGGTAAGCTCGCGGGTCAGCCGGAACACGGCGGTCAGGTTGACCTCGAGCACGCTATCCCAGTCGGCGTCAGCCATGCGTACGAACAACCCGTCCTTGGTGATGCCGGCATTGTTGACGAGGATGTCGACGCCTTCGAGGTCGGCCTCCGCCTTCTGGCCGAGCGCCTTGACGTCGTCGCGGTTGGAAAGATTGGCCGGGAAAAGCTTGACCCGGTCGCCCAGTTCGGCGGCCAGCGCCTCCAGTTTCTCGATACGTGTGCCATGCAGGCCGACGATGGCGCCCTGGCCGTGCAGCACGCGGGCGATCGCCTCGCCGATACCTCCCGATGCGCCGGTGACGAGCGCCTTGCGGCCGGTCAATTCGAACATTCTTGCCTCCTGATCTGAGCGAACACCCTTCGCATGGAGCGGGGTCAAATCGCCAGTTGATTATGCAAGCGCCGCCAGCGCCGCCTCGACATCCGCCGCGGATCCGATGGCAGTGGTGGCAATATCGCGGTTGATGCGGCGGGCCAGCCCCGACAGCACCTTGCCGGCGCCCACTTCGTAAAGCGTCGCAACGCCGTTGCTGCCGAACCACTCCACCGTTTCGCGCCAGCGCACGCGCCCGATCACCTGTTCGACGAGTCGGCGGGCGATCTCGTCGGGATCGCTCGTCGGGGTCACCGTAACATTGGAGACCAGCGGCACGACCGGCGCACTCTTCGTCACGGCGGCCAGCGCCTCCCGCATGATCTCGGCCGCAGGCTTCATCAATGCCGAATGGAAGGGCGCCGAGACCTGCAGCATCAGCGCCCGCTTGGCGCCCTTCTCCGTGCATAGCCTCGCCGCCAGTTCGACCACTGGCCTGGCGCCGGAGATCACCAGCTGGCCGCCGCCATTGTCATTGGCGATCTGGCAAACCAAGGCTTGTGCGGGATCTTTGGCGGCGCCCTGGGCGGCCTCTGCGCAAGCGGCTTCGACGTCGGCCTGTTCCAGCCCGATGATCGCCGCCATGGCGCCCTCGCCGGCCGGCACAGCCGCCTGCATGGCGTTGCCGCGGATGCGCAACAGCCGGGCGGCGTCGGCGACCGAAACGAAACCTGCGGCCGCAAGTGCCGAATATTCGCCGAGCGAGTGGCCGGCGACATAGGTGACCTTGCCGTTCAGGGAGAAGCCGCGCGCCTCCAGCGCCCGGATTGCGGCAAGCGACACCGCCATCAGCGCCGGCTGGGCGTTGGCGGTCAGCGTCAGCGTCTCTTCCGGGCCTTCCCAGATCAGCTTCGATAGGTTTTCGCCGAGCGCGTCGTCAACTTCCTCGAAGATCCGCCGCGATTCCACAAAGGTATCGGCGAGGTCCTTGCCCATGCCGACAGCCTGGCTGCCCTGCCCCGGAAAGGTGAATGCGATGGCCATCGGCGGCTCCCAGCTGCTGGTTCACGTTGCCTGTGACGCAAGGCGTGCGGCCAAGTCAAGTCCAACCTTGATCGCGTAATATCGGCCGAGTGCCTGTTTCGGCAGGCTTTTTGGCGATCACTCATGATGAAAACCGCTCACGATTTGTTTGCTGGCTCTTCTTATTTCCGCCGCAGGCGCTAAGCTTTGCGTGACAGTTCGATGACAATCGAGTGACGCTTTTGTTGCGGGCCGGGGAACTATTGAAGTGGCAAAGACCAAGCAGAGCGCAGCCGAGGCGGCGCCCCAGTTTCTTGAAGGCGATCCGTCGACCGGCTATCTGCCGGCGCGCAAATGGCCTGTCATCCGCTATGGCCTTATCAGCTTGCTGGCTGCGGCCATCCTTGTGTTTGCCATCGAACTGATCGTGCGCGGCAACTTTGCCGGCACCATTGATTTCTTTCTGCAGCCTTTCAAACCCGGCTGGACCACGATCATCATTTTTGCGCTGATCCTCATCGGCCTCGACGCCGTGCTCGGCCGCAGTCACCAGAGCCTGATGATCGTCGCGCCGCTGACATTGTCGCTGGCGTTCGTCGGCCACCAGAAGTCGCTGTATCTCGGCGATCCGCTCTATCCGACCGATTTCCTCTATTCCCGGCAGATCGTGGCATTGATGCCGCTTCTGGTACGCGATCGCCCGGGAACCGCCATTGCCCTGGCGATCGGCATCGTCGGCGGGCTGTCGCTGCTCGTCTATGGCTGGCGGCTATGGCGCCGCCGCGTTCCGGCACTCAGCCACAAGGGCCGCCTTGCCCGGCTGACGCTGACGGTGCCGCTGATCGCCTTCTTCGTCTCCATCATGGACTATGCCACTTTCTCGTGGACACGCGACCGGCTGCAGATCATCCCGATCATGTGGGACCAGAAGGAAAACTATGCCTCGAACGGTTTTGCGCTCGCCTTCGCGCTGAACGTCCCGATGGCGCATGTCTCGGCGCCGCCCGGCTATTCCGGCAAGGCGATCGAAGCGATCGGCAAACCGCAGGTGACGGCTTCGGTACCCGCCGAGAAGCCCGACATCATCGTCGTCATGAGCGAATCCTTCTGGGATCCGACCAAGCTACCCGGCGTCACCATCACGCCCGACCCTATCCCCAATGTGCGGGCACTGCGCACGGGTTACATGTTCTCGCCCGAGTTCGGCGGCATGACGGCCAACATCGAGTTCGAGGCCCTGACCGGCTTTTCCAACGCCTTCCTGCCGGCGGGCAGCATTCCCTACCAGCAATATGTGCGGACACCGACTCCCTCGCTGGCGACCTTCCTGAAAAGTCAAGGCTACCGGGCGCGCGCTATCCATCCCGGCACTAACTGGTTCTGGAACCGGGGGGCCGTCTATGCCGATTTCGGCTTCAACGACTTCAAGTCCGAGGAGACGTTGCCGCCCATGCAGAAGCGCGGACCGCTCGCGTCGGACGCTGCGATGACCGACGAGATTATCCACGAAGCCGATACCAGCGCCGAGCCGGTCTTCTTTTTCGCCGTCAGCCTGCAGAACCACGGGCCGTATGAGCCGTATCGCTATAACAATCCGACCCACAAGGTGCAGGCGCCGATCAGCCAATGGGCGCGTGAATCGCTGTTGAGCTATGCCGAAGGCTCTTCCGACGCGGACCGCGGCCTCGAGCGGCTGATCGAATGGGCGAAGAAACGCGAGCGGCCGACCGTCATCGCGTTCTTCGGCGACCATCTGCCGCCGCTTGGGCCGGTCTACGTCGAGACCGGCTTCCTGAAGGACAATGTTGCGCCGCGCAAGGAGGCGGCCGACCAGATGCTGCTGCACCACCAGACGCCGCTGATCGTCTGGTCGAATCGCAGCGGCCCGGCCGAGGATCTGGGCGCCGTCAGCCCGTCCTTCCTGCCCTACCATATCCTGAAGACAGCCGGCATCAGCCATCCCTATTACACCGGCTTCCTCGGACAGTTGCGAGAGCGCTACCGCGTTATCGACCGCAATTTGCTTTTGGCACCGGGGGGCGACGCCACCCCCGATTGGTCGCGTCAGAAAGAGATCGATCCGGCAATCCGCGACTTCCGTCTGCTGCAATACGACATGATGTTCGGCAAGCGCCATGCGGCGCCCGATTTCTTCCCCGAAACCACAGGCAAAGTGGCTGCACACACGAGTTGAGCAGCGGCGGCGGGAGAGCGGCCGACGTCGTTCAGTTCGTCAAGTGCAGCTGCGAAATCGAGCTTCCGATTTTCAGGAAGACGCTTTCGAGCTGACTGACGTCGTTGGTCGGGTAATAATCCGACGGCGACGATGCGCAGGCCTCGTAAAGCTTGCGGTTGGCTGCGGTGTCGGCCTGCAGCAGCACTGTGAATATCTGCACGTCCTGCTTCTTCAATGTGTTGCATACATTGGTTGTCCAATCGTCGACATTGCGCGCAGCCGCGGTCTGGTCGCTGGATCCAAACCGACCCGAGGCCAGGAATCCGTAGGAGCCATAGTCCGACTTCTGTGGCGTATCCTTCGCGCCATAGACAACATTCTCGCCGTCGGTGAGCAGCAGCACCGTTTTGGTCGTGCCTGACGCCCTGAACGGCGCGCCGTCGCTGTAAGGCGGTTCCGGCGAGAGCACCCGCATCCCCCATGACAAGCCTTCCGAAACATTGGTCCCCGAGCCGTTCCATTCGATCATCTCACCGACGGCCTTCCGCAATTTGTCGAAATCATCGGTCAGCGGCACTATCGGCGTCGGACAGGCCCGGTTTGGGCCGATAGTCAGTGGGCCTCTCTTGTCGTTGATCAGCTTCATCGTCGAAACACTGTACTTCGCCATGTCGCTGGTGAGGCCGGGAAGCACGGTGACAACGGTATCGTCGAGATAGGAATTGTTGTAGCCGGTCGCTGAATTGCCGTAGGAGCTGGTTGGATTTTTAGCGTTACCTGGATCGTCCGGCGCGAAATAGGGTACGAACAGGGTGTCCGGTTTGTTTTGGTCGGGCGAAATGTCGGAAACATTGTTGGTTCCGGGCCGCGCTTCGACGCAGCCTCTCCATTCGACGCCCAATTGCTTGAACAGGTCCATATGGTTGACGCGCTTGCCGCCGACCAAGGGGAAATTGGCGCCATTGTTCGGCGATTTGCCGGCCATGTCGATCCAGGCCGGATCGTAGTCCTCACCCTTGACGTTGACGGCGGTGACGAACGGCACCACCGCGACACGTACGCTGCGCGTCGGCGACTTCGCCGCTTCGAGCATATCGATCAGGGCCGTCGCCGCCGTCCGCAATGCGCCGATGCGATCGTTGCTGGCCATCGACCCGGTATTGTCGAGCACTAGCACGACTTCGAGCTGATTGGTCGATTCGACGGCGCCGGCATCGACGGTGATGCGCTTGTCGTTGCCGAACAGGAAGGCGAAGTTCAAATTGACGTCCGCCATGGCGACAGCCTTTGTCTGGATGTAATTGAGGCCCCTTTCCACGGTAAGCGTCGCTTCGGCGTTCCTCAACTCGCTGTGGCCGGCGACATTGGTCTGGAAGTAGCGGTCGAAGACGTCCTTGCGCGAAGCCTCGATGTCGCCGAGATGCGATGATGCAAGGTTCGCGGCATCGAGCGCGTTCTGCAAGCTGACCTTGGCCCTCATCAAGGTGGACACGTCCACAGCAAAGGCGACGGCGGTCAGAACCGCAGGCAGCCCGAACGCCAGCATCAGGGCAAAGTTGCCGCTCTTCGAACGGCAGAATTTGTCGAAAAGCATTTTTGTCCCCAAAACCGCCTTGCTGCCGACCTCGCGCAGACTGTTTGCTTTTGCATCGGCATGATGAACGACGGGTTGCCGCCACGCCCGCCGGTGCTGGAACTTCGCATGGTGGTTAAGGTCCGGTTTCAGGAAATCCGTAAGCCTTGCCATCGAGGCCCGTGGCGCTCTGGGACGGTAGGGCCGTTTGCCCTGTCGTTTGGCCTTGCTTTGCGGTCAAATTCCTGTATAGACGCCCGCAATCTGCCGGTCCTTGCTGGGGGCTGAACGGAGGGCCGGAGGTTTTTCGAAACCTTCGTGTGAAGCCAGAAGCGCTTCCGCCTCCCGTGTCTCCGCTCTCGACCGTCTCGTCATGCTCCTTTCTTCCCCGCCTTCGCAAGGATTGCGGGTCAGAGAAGTTGCAGAGGCTTTTGCCGCCGGGAACCGGGAGAGAAACGAAGAAAGGCACGAACACTATGGCTCTATACGAACATGTGTTTCTTGCCCGGCAGGACCTCTCGCAGCAGCAGGTCGATGCGCTTGTCGAACAGTACAAGGGCGTCATCACCGCGAATGGCGGGTCCGTCGGCCGGGTCGAGAACTGGGGACTGAAGTCCCTCACCTACCGGGTCAACAAGAACCGGAAGGCATATTATACACTCATGGACATCACCTGCCCGCCGGCCGCGCTCAATGAAATGGAGCGCCAGATGGGCCTGTCCGAGGACGTACTGCGTTTCCTGACCATCAAGGTCGATGCGCATGAGGAGGGTCCGTCGGCAATGATGCAGAAGCGCGAAGAGCGCTCGGAACGCGGCGGCTTCGGCGATCGCGACCGTGGCGATCGTGGCCCGCGCTCATTCGGCGACCGCGATCGCGGTGACCGTGGTGATCGTCCGCCGCGCAGCTTCGGCGATGGCGGTGCCGATCGTGGCCCGCGCCGTCCGCGCGAAGGCTTTGAAGGAGCCGCAGAATAATGGTCGACATCAACCAGATCCCAACCCGGCGCCCCTTCCACCGTCGCCGCAAGACTTGCCCGTTCTCCGGCGCCAACGCGCCGAAGATCGACTACAAGGACGTGCGGCTTCTGCAGCGCTACATCTCCGAGCGCGGCAAGATCGTGCCATCGCGTATCACCGCCGTCAGCCAGAAGAAGCAGCGCGAACTCGCCAAGGCGGTCAAGCGCGCCCGCTTCCTCGGCCTGCTGCCCTACGTGGTCCGCTAACACTTCAGGCGGGCGGTTCGCCGCCCGCTTTTTCACCGGCCACGACGGGCGTAGCCGGATCGAACACCAAATCCCGGGTTGGATTTCGACAAGAGATCCTAACTGCCGCGACAGGCAGGACAGCGACACAGGCGACGACGCCCCAGCTTCCTGACCTGTTCCAGACAATTCGGCGCCGATCCTGAGGATAGGTGCCCAACCGAAGGAACAAAACCATGGAAGTCATTCTTCTCGAACGCGTCTCCCGCCTCGGCCAGATGGGCGATACCGTCAAGGTCAAGGACGGGTTCGCCCGCAATTTCCTGCTGCCGCAAGGCAAGGCGCTGCGCGCCAACGAAGCTAACAAGAAGAAGTTCGAGGGACAGCGGGCCCAGCTCGAAGCCCGCAACCTGGAGCGCAAGTCCGAAGCCGCGCAGATTGCAGAAAAGCTCGACGGCAAGAGCTTCATCGCCGTGCGCTCGGCCGGCGAAACCGGTCAGCTTTATGGTTCGGTCTCGACGCGCGACATCGCCGAGCTGGTGACGGCGGAAGGTTTTTCGGTCAACCGCAACCAGATCCTGCTCAACCAGCCAATCAAGACCATCGGCGTCACCAATGTGGCGATCGCGCTGCACCCGGAAGTCGAGGTTACCATCACGCTCAACATTGCCCGCACGGCCGACGAAGCCGAGCGCCAGGCCAAGGGCGAAACACTGACCACCGCCGAAGCCATCTACGGCGAGGACATCAACGATAATGCGCGGCCGGAAAACTTCTTCGATCCGAATGCCGAGTTCGAAGGCGGCGAAGACAACGGCTGATCGTCATTCGTCGGCATTCGCCGGCTAATCGCTATTCTGGACCAATGCCCGGGCCTCGTACCCGGGCATTTTTATGCCAAATGGAACTTTTCGAACCCCTATATCTTGATGCAGAATAGGACAGCATGTCTGGCCGAGAGGGGACAATTGGTCATGAATATTCTGCTGAAACGCGTTCTCGACCGCCTGGTCCGCACAGGCAATCTCAAGGTGACAGGGCCGCAAGGCTCGATGGTGACTTTCGGTGACGGCAGCGGCGAGCCGGTGCACATGCACATCAAGACAAGGCATGCCGAGCGCGCAATAACCTTCGATCCGATGCTGGCGGTGCCAGAAGCCTACATGGACGGTGAACTCGACATTCTCGAGGGCGGCGTGCTGGGGGTGATGCGGATTGCCTTCCAGAACATGGGCAGCGGCGGTATCGATGCCACCTGGTCGAAGGCGATCGAAGGTCTGCGCCACGCCTTCCGGCGCCTGCAGCAGATCAACACGGCGTCGCGGGCGCGTCGCAACGTGCAGCGCCATTACGATCTGTCGGGCGACCTCTACCGCCTCTTCCTCGATGAGGACATGCAATATTCCTGCGCCTATTTCGAGCAGCCGGACATGACGCTCGACGAGGCACAAGCGGCCAAGAAGCGCCACATCGCCGCCAAGCTCAGGCTGAAGGCCGGCCAGACGGTTCTTGATATCGGCTCCGGCTGGGGTGGGCTTGGGCTCTATCTAGCCAAGGCGTTCGACGTCGACGTGCAAGGCGTGACGCTGTCGACCGAGCAGCACGGCGTCGCCACCGACCGCGCCCATGCGCAAGGCCTGCAAAACCGGGTGCATTTCGACATCAAGGACTATCGCGAGCTCAATGAGCGTTTCGACCGCATCGTCTCCGTCGGCATGTTCGAGCATGTCGGGGTCAATCATTTCCGCACCTTCTTCGACAAGTCGGCGACGCTGCTGAAGCCGGACGGCGTCATGCTGCTGCACACGATCGGCCGCTCCGGCGTGCCGTGGGCAACCAGCGCCTTCATCCGCAAGTACATCTTCCCGGGCGGCTACATCCCGTCGCTATCCGAAGTGATGCCGGCCATCGAAAAATCGGGGCTCGTCGTCACCGATATCGAGGTTCTGCGGCTGCATTATGCCGAGACACTGAAGCATTGGGGCGAGCGCTTCGCGGCCAACCGCGACAAGGCCAAGGCGATTTATGACGAGCGCTTCTGCCGCATGTGGGAGTTCTATCTTGCCGCCTCGGAAGCTGCCTTCCGCTGGCAGGATCTGGTGATCTTCCAGATCCAGATTGCCAAGAAGAACGACACGCTGCCGATGACGCGCGACTACATGGCCAGTTGCGAGAAGGCGCTGGAGATGCGCGATCTTGGACGTCGCGAAAAGGCTCCGGTGGCCAAGCCCACTCGCCGCCGCAAGGTGGCGGATCCGGAGTAGACTGCCGGCATCACGCCATTGCCGCTTGCCATTGCCGGCCGGCACGCTGAAAAGGGTCCCGTCAACGCGGGACCTTTTTCATGACCTACCTCCTCTACGTCGCCGCCGCACTTGCCGAGATCGCCGGCTGCTTTTCGTTCTGGGCGTGGTGGCGGCTGGACAAGTCGCCGCTGTGGTTGGCGCCCGGTCTCGTCTCGCTCGTGCTATTCGCGTGGCTGCTGGCGCTGGTCGACACCAGCGCGGCGGGCCGGGCCTATGCCGCCTATGGCGGCATCTACATTGCCGCCTCGCTGGCCTGGTTGTGGCTGGCGGAAGGCGTGCACCCCGACCGCTGGGATCTTGCCGGTGCCGCGATCTGCATCGTTGGCGCCTCGGTCATTCTGCTCTCACCTCGGACCGCCTAAGCGATGGAACTGCCCGTCCCGCTTAGACAAGGCGTCGACCGCCTTCTCGAACAGGTGCCGTTGCCGATGCTTAAGCAAGCGGCAAAGACGCTGTCGGACCGCTACCGCGCAGAGTTGCGCGACGGTCGCCTGCACATGGCCGAAGACATGGCGGTGAAGGCCTATCTGGCAACGCGGCTACCGGCGACCTATGCGGCCATTCGCGCCAGCCTCGATGCGGTGGGCGAGTCTCGGCCCGACTATGCTCCGAAGACCTTGCTCGATGTCGGCGCCGGCCCTGGCACGGTGCTTTGGGCCACAATCAATCTCTGGCCGGATCTCGAACAGGCGGTGCTACTCGAGGCCGGCGCCGCGGTACGAAGGGTCGGCGAAGTACTTGCCGCGGATGCGATCACGGCCAGGACCGCCTGGCGGACCGGCGACATCACCATCGACCTGGTCGATCTGGAGCCGGCCGAGCTGGTGACTTCAGCCTATGTGCTGGATGAGATCGCGCCGGCATCGCTGGCAAAACTCGTCGACCGGCTCTGGCAGCTGACCGCAGACACGCTGCTGGTGGTCGAGCCGGGCACGCCGGCCGGCTGGCAGCGTATTCTTGCCGTGCGGCGGCAGTTGATCGAGGCGGGCGCGCACGTGCTTGCGCCCTGCCCGCATGAGACGCCCTGTCCGCTCGTCGCCCCCGACTGGTGCCATTTCGCCCGCCGCGTCGCCCGCTCGCGCCTACACCGTCTGGCCAAGGATGCCGAGGTGCCGTGGGAGGACGAGAAATTCATCTTTGTCGCGGCCTCCCGCCATCCGGCCGCTCCGCCTCGAGCGCGAGTGATCGCACCGCCGAAGTCGGGCTCCGGCAAGGTCTTGCTGAAGCTTTGCCAACAGAATGGGAATGCTGCCGAGCGACTGTTCACCAAGCGCGACGGCGAGACGTTCAAGACCGCGCGGCGACTGGACTGGGGTGATGCCTTGCCGGAATGACCGGCAGCTATTTTCCTGTTTTGTTCTCGCCTGAGAACGGCTAGGCTCGCCATCTTGATTCGAGTCAATCGAGATTCTTTCCACCGAAAGATCCTGGCTGTGAATCGCGGGCATCAAAGTTGGTTGGTTTGGGACTGATGCAGATAAGTCATCACCGACTTGTCTCGTTCTGATATCGAGAGACGGGGATCAGGACCGGGGACATTATGGCAGAGGCAGCACGAAAATTCGGCGTGGCGGAAACACCGCTCTATCGCGAGGCGCCGAACAATATCGAGGCCGAGCAGGCGCTGCTCGGCGCCATACTGGTCAACAACGATGCCTTCTACCGCGTCTCCGACTTCCTGAAGCCAGGCCATTTCTACGAGCCGCTGCATAGAAAGATCTTCGAGGTCGCGGCCGAGCTCATCCGCATGGGCAAAATCGCGACGCCGATCACGCTGAAGACCTTCCTGCCGGCCGACGAGAAGGTCGGCGACATGACGGTGGCGCAATATGTCGTGCGGTTGGCGGTCGAGGCCGTCACCGTCGTCAACGCCACCGACTATGGCCGCGCCATCTACGATCTGGCGACGCGGCGCGCGCTAATCACTGTCGGCGAGGACATGGTCAACATCGCCTATGACGCGCCGGTCGACATGTCGCCCTCCGACCAGATCGAGGATGCCGAGCGGCGCCTGTTCGAATTGGCCGAAACCGGCCGCTACGATGGCGGCTTCGAGAGCTTCACTGATGCCGTCAAGACCGCCGTCGACATGGCCAATGCGGCTTATATGCGCGACGGGCATTTGTCGGGCGTTGCTACCGGCTTGCGCGATCTCGACCGCCGCATGGGCGGCCTGCAGTCGTCCGACCTGATCATCATTGCCGGCCGCCCCGGCATGGGCAAGACCTCGCTCGCCACCAATATCGCCTTCAACATCGCCGAGGCCTATGTCCCGGCGCAGCAGGCGGACGGCTCGTTCAAGGCGGCCAATGGCGGCGTCGTCGGCTTCTTTTCGCTCGAAATGTCATCCGAACAGCTGGCCACCCGCATTATTTCCGAACAGACGGAAATCCCGTCGTCGAAAATCCGGCGCGGCGAGATCAGCGAGATGGATTTCGAAAAGCTGGTCGCCTGCTCGCAGACAATGCAGAAAATCCCGCTGTTCATCGACCAGACCGGCGGCATTTCCATCGCTCAGCTGTCGGCCCGCGCGCGTCGCCTGAAGCGCCAGCGCGGCCTCGACGTCATCGTTATCGACTATATCCAGCTGATGCAGGGATCAAGCGCGAAATCCTCGCAAAACCGCGTCCAGGAAATCACCGAGATAACCACCGGCCTCAAGGCACTAGCCAAGGAGCTGGCGGTGCCGATCATCGCGCTGTCGCAGCTGTCGCGCCAGGTCGAGAGCCGCGACGACAAGCGCCCGCAGCTTTCGGATCTGCGCGAATCGGGCTCCATCGAGCAGGACGCCGACGTAGTGCTGTTCGTCTATCGCGAGGAATATTATCTGAAGAACCGCGAGCCGAAGCCGGGCACCGACGAATACATCAAATGGGAACACGAGATGAACGAGATGCGCGGTAAGGCCGAGGTCATCGTCGCCAAACAGCGCCACGGCCCAACGGGATCGGTCAGCCTCGCCTTCCAGGGCGAATTCACCCGCTTCTCGGACCTCGCCGAGGAGCATCATTTGCCGGATCGGTTCGAGTGACCTCTTGATACAGGTCTCATTCCTTCGCACCCCCCTCTGTCCTGCCG
>NZ_JAMYTK010000042.1:0-35089 GCF_040322355.1 Mesorhizobium sp. M0145 | reverse complement strand
CTCGTTGAAACGATCGAGGCAACCGAATGCAACAACTACTTCGCAAACGCCGGCTACGCTTCCATCAAAACGTGAAAGGCTCTAGCCACGAGCTGCCCGCCAATAAGATATATTGACAATGTTTCTTTAAGGTGCGAATCCGACCCATACCGACGAAGGTCTCCTTTGCATCAATCGTCATCGTGGACGCGACTTCACTCGGTGCGTTGCGGAGCTGTTTGAGTGTGGGAATTATTTTGAGGTCTTTGGGTCTTCGAAAACCAAGAGCATGCACATGATTGCGAATGGTCGGAGCAACAAAACGATCGTCATTGGTGGTGCCCCGTTGCCAGACGTGCTTGACGAGGCCATGATCCGTCTTGTGGTTGACGGCTTTTATGATGAGATTCGCCGCGACGACCTTCTCGGCCCCATCTTTCATAACGCTATCCATCCTGAGGATTGGCCGCGCCATCTGGCTAAGATGTGCGACTTCTGGTCCGCTACGCTGCTCCGGTCGTCCCGTTATGAAGGCCGTCCATTACCGCCACACCTGGCGATCTCCGGCCTTGGAGTGGCGCATTTCCGGCGTTGGCTAAAGCTGTTTCGCGCAACGGTGCGCCGTGTTTGCCCGCCCGAGGTTGCGGCGCTATTCATGGACCGCGCACTGCGCATAGCTCACAGCTTCCGTCTCGCGGTCGCCTTCAGCCGTGGCGAGACTACGATGGGCATAGAACCGATCGTCGAGAAGGACCTGTGATGCGGGGTTGGATTGTAAGTGGCTCCTGTACCAGAATTGCGAAGAGGATCCATTAGTGCGGTTGACCAATTTCTCGGACTACGCCTTGAGGATGCTAATGTACGCGGCCTCTGCCGGTGATCGCCTGATCACGATCGAGGAGGTGGCACGCACGTTCAAGGTATCCAAAACGCACCTCAACAAGGTCGCCAACACCCTGACGCGCGGCGGTTACTTGAAAGCGGTCCGCGGTCGCTCCGGTGGGCTAGCCCTCGGGCGGAGCCCCGAGATGATCCGGATCGGCGACGTGGTACGGCTGACGGAGCCAGATTTCGCGCTTGTGGAGTGCTTCGGGACCGGAAATCAGTGCGTGCTCACCGGCCGCTGCAAACTTTCAGGAATGTTCGGCGACGCGATGGCCTCCTTCCAGAACACCCTTGATCGTTACACGCTGGCCGACGTCGCATTGATGCCCCAGGACTTTGTCGGCGGGCTGCCTGCATCCGAAGCTTCGGCGTACGATAAGCATGGGTAAGGCCTCGATCGACAATTCAACCACAACGCCGCGCGGTTCGCGTCTGCCGGCCCGTGGAGACAAGCATGACTGACCCAGACAAAAATGACACACCGGTGGCCAACCAATTCGAGTCGGGCGTCGACCCGAACAACACGCTGCTCCCTATGCTGATCGGCGGGCTTGTTCTGATTGTCATCGGTGCAATTATGGTCATGACGTTTGTCTAGCTTTTCCTAGCCAAACGGCAATGCTCATCAAAGTTGCGAAAGCGCAAAGAAGGCGGCCTGAGAGGAATCTATTAAGACGCTTCGCAATGGCGGAGACTTCATCGTGAAGGAGCTCAGTTCGTTCAATTCCGACATGGTCGTCGACGAGATCATGAGAAAATGGCCGGCAACGGTGGCTGTCGTGCTGAGATACAGGATGCTTTGCGTCGGTTGTCCAATCGGTACCTTCCATACGGTCGCTGAGGCGTGCCGAGAGCATCAGATCAATGAGACCGCCTTCCTGGTGGATTTGGAATCGGCTGTTCGAGCGCGCAGGTGATAAATCAGCGCTTGGTTCGACTCCCTGAGAGGACCACAAGCCGGTGCGCGTCCTTGACAGTGACTTTCTGGCGTCCGCTGGCAATTATCCCATTCTCTTCCCATTTGCTGAGCAGCCGGCTGACCGTGTGCAGTGTCGTCCCCGTCATTTCGGCAATGTCCTGCCTCGAGATCGGAAAGTCGATTTCGATGCCGCTGTCGGTCTTCCGACCAGTCTGATTTGCCAGTCGCAGCAGCGCGTGAGCAACGCGCTGCTCCACCTGTTCAGTGGACATCTCCACAACCCGCGTCTGGGTTTCTTGCAGCCTGTTTCCGACTGTCCGGTAGGTGGTCGCCCCAAACACAGGAAACCGCTTCGCCAGTTCCGGCCATAGCGCGTTGGGCCAGGCCAACACCACGCAGTCCACCGCCGCGACTGCGCTGGCGGGGTAAGTCGTCCGACCAAGGGCTGCGGCGACGCCAAAGATCTCGCCTTCGCTGATGTATCTAGCGATGACCTGCTGTCCATCCGGCGTGGTGCGAACCACGCGGATGTGCCCGGCGATCAGCACGAAGAAGGAATGGGCATCGGCTTCCTGCGCGAAGATCGTCGTCTCCTTGGCATAGCGAGACGACCGCGCATCTCGCAGGATCTCGCTCTGCTCGTCGGGCGTCAGTCCTTGAAAGAGCGGCAGCCGCGATATCAGCGATCGGTCCAACGCAGCCAAGCGGATTCCTCACGATCCTGTAGTTTCGCATCAGTCATGCGGAAGACCTTTCTACTCCGAGTTTGCGCCAGCGCAAATTCTGCCGGGGCTTGTCAGGCTAAAAGGCATGGAACGGCCAAATGCCGTGACGACGAAACAAAAGGACGAACCGATGAAACTCACCATTCTCGCCGCCGCAATCTCCATCCTCGCGCTGGCCGGCGGCGCAAGCGCGGAAGAGCATGTGGTGCAAATGCTCAACAAGGGCGAAAAGGGCGCGATGGTTTTCCAGCCGGCCTTCGTCAAGGCAGTACCCGGCGATACCGTCAAGTTCGTGCCGACCGACAAGAGCCATGACGCAGAGTCGATCAAGGGCATGCTTCCGGATGGCGCTGAGCCTTTCAAGGGAAAGCCCAGCGAGGAGATCACCGTCACACTCACCCAGGAAGGTGTGTATGGCGTCAAATGCGCGCCGCACTACGGCATGGGCATGGTCGCGCTGATCGTTGTCGGCAAGCCGGTCAATCTCGATACCGCCAAAGCGGTCAAGCATCCCGGGAAGGCAAAGACAGTGTTCGCCGACCTGTTCACCCAGATCCCGGCCAACTGACAGCATTCGATACAGCCATGCCTGCCACATAAAGCGCGGGCGCGGGCCGGACGGACCGAGGGCGGCGGTTCATCCGGCCCTGTTCATTTGGAGATGCAAATCATGGGGATTCCACGCCTGCGGGCGTACACCGGGCCCGCATTTCTTTCCTACGGATTCAGGCCGTTCTTCTTCCTTGGGTCGCTGTATGCGGCGCTCTCCATTCTGCTTTGGCTGCCGATGTATGCCGGCGAACTCAATGCCCACAGTGCGTTCGTTCCCGTCGACTGGCACATTCACGAGATGCTGTTCGGCTATCTGTCGGCGATCGTTACCGGGTTCTTGCTGACCGCCATTCCCAACTGGACCGGCCGGCTGCCTGTGCAAGGCCTGCCGCTGCTGGCGCTGGTGGTCCTGTGGCTTGCCGGCCGTGTCGCTGTCTTTGTCTCGGCGGATATCGGCTGGGAAGCAGCCGCCGTGATCGATGGCTCATTTCTGCTTGCGGTTGCTGCCGCGGCGGCCCGCGAGATCGTCGCAGGACGGAACTGGCGCAACCTGAAAGTACTGCTGCCGCTTGCCGTCCTGGCTGGCGCCAACGGCACGTTCCACATCGAGGCGCATCTTCAAGGCACATCCAACATCAGCCGCAGGCTCGGCATGGCCGCGGCGATCATGCTCATCTCGTTGATCGGCGGGCGCATCATTCCGAGCTTCACCCGCAACTGGCTCGTCCGCGAAAATCCTGGCCGGCTGCCTGCTCCGTTCGACCGTTTTGACATGGCATCGATAGCCATCTCAGCCATCGCGCTGGGAGCATGGACGTTCGCGCCCGACAACAGCGCCTCAGGAATGCTCCTGGCGGCCGCTGCAATCAGCCAGGCGTGGCGCTTGTCGCGGTGGGCCGGCGAGCGCACCTTGCGGGATCCGCTGGTGCTCGTACTCCATCTCGCATATGCCTTCGTGCCGGTCGGTCTCGCCCTTGTCTCGGTGTCGATCTTCTTCCCCGATGCCGTGCCGGCGGCGGCGGGACTCCACGCACTCGGAACTGGCGCGGTCGGCGCGATGACGCTTGCCGTGATGACCCGCGCAACGCTCGGTCACACCGGGCGAGAGCTCAAGGCTGGAAAAGGCGCCTCGTTCATTTTTGGAGCCGTCCTCCTCGCAGGATCATTGAGAATCCTGGCTGCCTTCGTCCCCTATGACACAGTGATCGACATGGCCGGCACCGCATGGGTGGCGGCATTTGCCGGCTTCATTCTGATCTATGGAAGTGCGTTGATGAGGCCAAAGGTGCGGTGAGGCGGCGGGAGAGCAGGCGACCGTCGAAACGCGAATGGAAAAGCCGCTTCTGATTTGTCAGGCAATGCCGAGGTAGCCGACGATACGGTTCGCCCACCCCCGATGGTCCCGGACCAGCCTGAAACCCAGATTGTCGGGAGGCGTGCCAACGGCACAGCCGCCGCTTTTTCCGTCGCTGACGAAGTTCGACATGTAGGCTCTGTGAAGCCCTTCAAGGACGTGGACGCCGCAATTGTCGACCGAACTCGCAACGCCGCTTCCATCCGCAGCCAATGTGGTGCGGACATAGCAAGTCGAAGTCCACTCCCAGACATTGCCGGAAAAGTCGGCGAGGCCCAGGGAATTGAAACCAAAAGAGCCACGGCTCTTGGGCAACGGGTCCGGTTTGCGATCGAGGTCCACCTCGGCCTTGTAGCTGGTGAGCCAGCGCCTGGCGGGGTTGTTGGCGTCGTTTTCGACACCCTCAAATTCCCCTGCGAACCGCTCCGCCGCGGCAAACGCCCATTCTTCGTCGGATGGCAGCCGCCAGTGGTCGCCCGTCACTTGCGAATACCACCGGGCGTAGACATTGGCATCGAGATAGCTCACTCCAGTTACGGGAGCGTTGCTTGGGATCGCGCGCGTCTCCTGTGCCGGCTGACAGCTTCCTGCCGACACGCAGTCCGCATAGTCGGCCGCGCTGATCTGGTAGGCCATGATTTCGAGAGGTCTGTTGAGTTGCCGCTTGAGGCGGGGATTGGCTTGCGGGCGTCCCTCCATCAGGAACTCCCCTGGCGTCGGATAGGTGATCGAACCGGAAAGCAAGGTAATCGTCATAGCGATGGGGTGAGGTTGTCGATCCCCGAAGACCGTCTGTATCGAGAGCCCTGCCGGAACGGCAGCGGCGACCAGGGCGACCGGAAGAACCTTGAGGATCAATGGAGACATCGCTTTGTCCATGCCCGGACAGCATCGCTGTCCGGGCAATTGGAGTGCCGTCAGTTGGTGGCGAGGGGTGTCGGCGCCTCGACCTGCGTCATCAGGTCGTCATTCCATTCGCCCTCGACCATAAAGTGAGCGGTCGCACCGAGTTCCACGGCCTCGATCAGATTGTGATTGACATAGGCGTAGACGCCGGGCTGCAGGAACGTGTAGAGCGCCGACCCCGCGGAGCCGCCACGGATGAACCAGGTTTCTAGATCCTTGGCAGGCGGATTGGCGAATTTGCCCTGTTCCCAGACATAGTCGCCGTGGCCACCGATCAGATGCGGTCGCGTATCGCGGTTGGCCTGCGAATGGACGATCAACACGGTCTCGCCGACCTTCGCCTTCATCGCATTGTCGCCGGTCAGCGAACCGACCTTGCCATTGAACACCACATGCGTCGGGATCAGCCCGCGCATGACCTTGACGATGTCGTCGTAACCGTCGCCGGCCGATTCGTAGGTCTTGAAGTTGCCCTTCTCGTCGCGCGGAATATAGAAGTCGTTCTCGCCGATGTAGAAGATCTTGTCGTACTTTACCGGTTCGCCCTTGTCGTTCCTGAGCCCATCGCGCGGCAGGATCATGATGGCGCCGCTCATGCCGGAGACGACATGCCATGGGATCATCGCGCCGCCAGGTGCGCAGTGATAGACGAACGTACCCGTTCGGGTTGCCTTGAAGCGCAAGGTCACCTGCTCGCCGGGATTGATCAGCGTCAGGGCGCCGCCGCCCAGCGCGCCGGTTGCGGCGTGGAAATCGATGTTGTGAGCGAGTGAGTTGGTCTCGGGATTGATGAGCGTCAGTTCGACATAGTCGTCCTGATGCACGACCATCAGAGGGCCAGGAATCGAGCCGTTATAGGTCATCGCATTGAGCGTCGTGCCGTCGGCATCGATGACGACGGGCTTTTCCTCGATGGTCATGGTGAACTCGACGATTTTCGGTCCACCCGTGGCGATCTGATCGTGCGGATGCACAAAGGGCGGTGCCACGAGCTCGATCTTTTCGCGGGCGAGCCCTCGAATGTCCGTCTTTGTCACCGTTGCCGAAAATGCCGGCAGTGCCGCCACGGTGGCAGCGCCAATCGCTGCTCCGAAAAGGGCGTCGCGTCGCGTGATCATGTCAGTCTCCTATCTCTCAACCGTTGCGGATGAGCAGAAGGTATCTGGCCTGACGCAGCGTTTCTTTGCGCTTGCGCAAATTGGTGGCGTTCAGTGTTAGGCAGCAACAACCCCGGAACAGCAATCGTGCGCGGCATAGTCGCAGTGGGGAAGAGGGTGGGAGCGGTTGGCTGCACCGGCGCTGTTTGTCAGCCCTCGGCCCTGGATCAGCGCTCCAGTCTGTCTTCCCGATCGATAAGGATCCGCTCGGCAGCTCCGTCAAGATCTTCGTACTGGCCACTCCTCAAGGCCCACAGGAAGCCCCCCAGGCCAAGCGCACCAAGAAACAGGGCGACAGGGATGAGGTAGGCAAGGGTGGTCATGAGGATTGGGCCAGTTTGCTGCTGTCGGACAGCCTGTCGCGCCGGACATCTTTCGCCGGCGAATCTGGCATAGAACCTCGCAGACGCAGCGCATTTCCGATGACAAGCAGGGAAGACGCGGACATCGCGATCGCAGCGATAAGAGGGGTGACGTGCCCCAGGATCGCGATCGGCACGGCGACGGCATTGTAGACGATGGCGATCGTGATGTTCTGGCGAATCAAGCTTCCCGCCTTGCGCGAGACGTCCAGCGCGAGGGGGATTGCCAGAAGGCTTTCGCGCAGGAATACGAAATCCGCCGCATTGCGGCCAATGTCGGCGGCCGTGGCCGGCGCGAACGAAACATGCGCCGCGCTCAGCGCAGGCGTGTCGTTCAAGCCGTCGCCAACCATCAGAACCCGGTGTCCCTCTTTCGCCAGGGTTTCGATGCATTCGACCTTGCCGGACGGCAGCAGGCACGGAACGAAATCGCCGATACCCAGCATTTTCGAGATTTCGCTGCAGGCGCCCGCGCTATCGCCCGACAGCATCTGAACCGACATCCCGGCATCGTTCAATCGCTCGATCGCCGCCCTGGCGTCGGCACGCAACGCATCCTCGAAATTGAAGGTCGCGACAACGATCCCGTCTTTCGTCAGGACCGTCCCGCCATAGCCATGTTTGCCTTCGCCGCCGGTGCGGGCCTTCCATCCAGCCCATCCGCGTCTGCCCAGCCGCCAGATACTTCCGACGTCAGTTGCTTCGATACCGAACCCCGGATGCTCGGTGACGGCATCGAATTTGTGCTGCCCGCCGCCAGCGGCAAGGCCGGCCATGGCCTTTGAAAAGGGATGACGCGAATGCGCGGCCATGTCGGCCGCAATCGTCAGCATGGCAGGATCGATCGAGGCCGCATTGACGAGACGGGGCTGGCCGAGCGTGAGCGTGCCGGTCTTGTCGAACACCGCTGCATCAATCGTTGCCAGGCGCTCCATGGCCGAACCGTCCTTGACCATGATGCCGTTCTCGAACAGCCGCCGCGCGGCGACCACCTGGACGATCGGCACGGCGAGCCCGAGCGCGCACGGACATGTGATGATCAAAACGGCGATGGCGATGGTTATCGCCCGATGCCAGTCGCCGGTTGCCGCCATCCAGCCAAGGAATGTCACGAAGGCGGTGAGATGAACAACTGGAGCATAGAGTGCTGAAACGCGATCGGCGATGCGGCGATAATGTGCGCGACCGCCCTCGGCGGCTTCCATCAGCCGAACCATTTCCGCCAGGAACGAATCCTTCGCGGCGGCTGTCGCCTCAATGGTCAGCGGGCCGGTAAGGTTGAGCACGCCGGCCTGGACGGCATCGTTTGGCGCCACGCTTCTGGGCGTGCTCTCGCCCGAAACCAGCGAGCAGTCGACGTCCGATGTCCCACGCGTGATCTTGCCGTCGACGGGGATCCTTTCGCCGGCCGCTATCAGCAACAGCATGCCCGGTTCGATCTCGCCAACCGGCAGATAGTCGCGTGCGCTATCGTCGCGCAGCACCATGGCGCCACGCGCGGCCAGTTGTGACAGGCCTTTCACGGCGGTGCGGGCGCGTTCGCGCATCACGTGATCCAGCGTGCGGCCGATCAACAGGAAGAACAGCAGAGACACCGACGCGTCGAAATAGGCGTGGTCGCCATGGGTGATCGTCTCATAGAGGCTCATCGCATAGGCCAGCGACACTCCGACCGCGATCGGCACGTCCATGTTCATGCGGCCGTGACGCAAGGCATTCCAGGCCGACTTGAAGAAGATGCCGCTGGCGAAGGCGAGTGCGGGGATGGCGATCAGTGCCGAGACCCAGTGGAACAGGTCGCGGGTCGCGCCCTCGGCACCGGACCAGACCGAAACCGACAGCAGCATGATGTTGCCCGCCGCAAATCCGGCAACAGCGACGGCGCGGATAAGCTCCGAGAGCGTTTTGTCCTTTTCACCAATCTCGGGTTCGAACAAATGCGCCTGGTAACCCAGCCGCCCCAGCATGGCGACGAATGGTGGGGCCTCGTCCCCGCGCCACCGGACCGAGACCCGCTTCGTTGACAGGTTGACGCGAGCGGCCTCGACGTGATCGAGTTTTGCCAACGCCGTCTCGATTGTCTGGATGCAGGCTGCGCAATGAACCGTCGGAACTGAAAGATCGGTCTGGCTAAGGCCATCGCCAAGCGACCGGCTCGCCAGCTTGATCTCTTCGCTTGACGGCAGGACGGATGTAGCGTTGCCCAGATCCAGCGCCATTTCCGCGCCCGGTGCACAGCAGCTCATTTCAGCGCTCCATCGGAGATCATGATCCTGCGCACGTCGCGGAAAGGCCTTGCCAGACCGGCATCGGCGTCGATTTCGACGATCCACACACCGTCCCTTGGCATGTGCTGCACTGCAAACTCCTGGCCCGAGGCGGCGGCGAGCGTGATGGACTCATCTTCTTTCTCGTAAGCGGGATGGCGAAACAGCACTTTGACGCCATGCAAGGGAACCGCCTTGCCGGCGTCGTCGGTGACGTCATAGCGGACTTCGCCCCATGCAATGGTCAACTTGCCGGTCCAGCCGAGGGCTGCCTGCGCGCGCCCTTCCTCGGCCTTCCTGTTGAATTGCTGGCTCGCCACATAGGTGTTTTCGACGACAAGGCCGGTCCAGCTTGTATTGGCAAGCGTCGCCATGGTCAGATTGACCGCGATGACCACGCCGAAAAAAGCAAGGATGATGGCCAACATGTGCCTGCCGGTGAATTCCCGGGATTTTCGCGTGGTGGCGTTCATCTGGCGATCTCCGGCGCGTTGAATGTGGCGGTGTATTGGTTCGACTCGAAACTCGCTTTGTCCTCGACCCGGAGTGTGAAGGTCTGCGCTGCGCCATGGATCTGATCAGCAGGCAGGCGCACGAAAACCTTCAACATCTTCAGCCGGTCGGGTTCGACCCGGATCGCGAAAGAGCGATCGGCGGGGAGGTCGACACCAACGATGCTCATCTCTGCGCCTGGCAAACCCCCAATGCTGACGACGATCGTTCTTGGTTCGGGGATCATGTTCAGCAGCTTGACGGTATAGCCATTGCGGATCGAGCCGTCGGACAGCGTCACAAATTGTGGATTGCGGTCGTGCAAAACATTGATCTCGAGCCGGTCGCGCGTCAGCAGCGAAAAGAGCAGACCCAGGCCGATCAGCGACCACATGGCCATGTAGACATAGGTGCGTGGCCGAAAGATCTTGCGGACATGGAAATGCGCCACCCTGTCCGAAAACAGGCCGTCATCCGTCCTGACCAATGACGGATCGACCGAACAGGCGCCGCCCGCGGTCGCCAGCATCATGTTGGCATTGTAGTCGGAGAGTGTCGCGTAGGAGATCAAGCCGCGCTCCTTGCCGAGCTTGTCCATGACGCCGTCGCAGGCGTCGATGCAGAGCGCGCAGGTGATGCATTCGAGCTGCTGGCCATCGCGAATGTCGATCCCCATCGGGCAGACAGCCACGCAGGCGTTACAGTCGACGCAATCGCCGACTGACTGTCCGGCGGCCTGGAGCTTCTTGGTGTGACGCGTGCGCGGTTCGCCGCGCCAGTCATTGTACGTGACGGTGAGCGAACTTTCGTCGAGCATGGCCGCCTGGATGCGCGGCCATGGGCACATATAGGTGCAGACCTGCTCGCGCATCAGCCCGCCGAACGTATAGGTCGTCGCTGTGAGCACAGCGACGGTGATGTAGGCGACAGGCGCTGCCGTGCCGGTGAAGAGTTCGACGAGCAAGGTCGGCGCATCGGCGAAATAGAAGATCCAGGCGCCGCCGGTCGCTGCACCTATGATCAGCCAGATGGCGTGTTTCGATATTCTCAGCGCGAGCTTGCGGGCGGTCCAAGGCCCGGCATCGAGCTTCATGCGCGCGTTGCGGTCGCCCTCGATAGCTCGCTCGACGACCAGGAACAGATCGACCCACACGGTCTGCGGACACGTATAGCCGCACCAGGCACGACCGACAGTCGAGGTAACCAGGAAAAGACCGACGCCTGCCATGACCAGAAGGCCGGCCACATAGTAGAATTCCTGCGGCCATATCTCGATGAAGAAGAAGTAGAAACGCCGGTTGGCGACATCGAGCAGGACGGCCTGGTCAGGGGCAAACGGGCCACGGTCCCACCGCAGCCAAGGTGTCAGATAGTAGATACCAAGCGTGACCGCCATTGCCAGCCATTTGAACCGGCGAAAGCTGCCCGAGGCCCGCTTCGGGAAGATCTTCTTGCGCGCGGCATACATCGGCTGTCGCACTTTGGCGGAGTTGACCGCCTCGGCTTCGAGCCGTTCTACCTGCGTATTGTCCAGCACTGGTTTCTCCCGTCGCGCAGCTTTGATTTCGCCGGGCAAATGTTCTGACTGGGCACAGGCAGGTCAGCGAAATACAGCGTCGAGCGGATTTTGCTGCCGACTGGATTGCGCCGCGTTGATGCAGGTCAATCGCCTGGCCCACGGAAAACAAATCGAGGACCGGCAGAGCCGGGCCTCGTCGCTTCGGCGGTGAGGGCCGGAGAATAGGCCCCCGTTCCTATTCTCCACCGCCTAGCGAATGCACGTAGACCGCCAGCTCCTTGATCCTGGTTTCGCCCAGACGAGCGCCCCAGGCCGGCATCACGCCTTGTTTCGGCGCTGTGACCTGGGCGGCAATGGCCGTTTCGCCCGATCCGTAGAGCCAGATGGCATCGGTCAGATCAGGAGCGCCGAGCTCCTTGTTGCCCTTTGCGTTGTCGCCGTGACAGGCAACGCAGTTTTCCGCAAAAACCTTGGCACCGGGCACCACCAAAGATTCGTCGCTGACGGCTTGGGACAGGCCAGCAATATAGGCGCTGACCTGTTTAATCTGGTCGGCAGTGATAATGTCGCCAAAGGCTGGCATTTCCGAAAGTCGCGTATCCGGATCGGATGCGAAGCGGATACCATGCGTGACCGTCTGCTGGATCTGATCCGCCTTGCCGCCCCACAGCCAGTCATCGTCATTGAGGTTGGGGAAGCCCTTGGAGCCCTGGGCGCCGGAGCCATGACATTGCACGCAATTGACCTTGAACGCGGCGCCACCAGCGGCGATCGCGAATTCGCGCAAACCATCGTCCGCCGCGATCTCCGAAACACTCTTCGATTCTATCGCCGCGACATATTTGCCCTTCGCCGCTTCAGCCGCCGATAGCTCGTTCTTGACTTCGTTGCGGCTCGAATAGCCGAGCACGCCCGTTGTTGCCGAATGCAGCAAAGGCCATGCCGGATAGGCGATGGTGTATCCGATTGCCCAGACAATGGTGGCGTAGAAGGTTACGACCCACCAGCGCGGAAGCGGGTTGCTCAGCTCCCGAATGCCATCCCATTCGTGGCCGGTGGTCGAAATGCCAGAGATTTCATCGATGTGCTCGTCGCTCATGATCACTCGTCCTCAAGGGGAATCCGGGCAGCTTCGTCGGCCAGCTTGCGGCTGCCGGGGCGCAGGGCGAAGGCAATTGCGCCGACAAAGAAAAGCGCCACGGCGACCAGGCCCCAGCTGTCGGCAAACTCTCGCATCAGATTGTAATCCATAAATAAAACTCCTCAGCGATAGCCGGCGGCTTCGTCGTAGTTCTTGAAGTCGACCAGTGTGCCGAGCATCTGCAGATAGGCGACGAGGGCATCCATCTCGGTGACCCGTTGCGGGTTGCCGTCGAAGTCGCCGATCTTGGCTCTGGGGTAGCGGGCCTCGAGGCCGGCTGTGTCGGCGTTGGGATCAGCCTGCGCCATCAAGTCGGCGTTGGCGTGTGCGATCATGTCGTCGCCGTAGGGGACACCGACACGGCTGTTGGCGACCAGATGCGTCGAGAAATCCTTCACCTCGATCGGCGTGTCTTTCAGGAACGCATAGCTCGGCATGATTGATTCAGGCACCACCGAACGAGGATCCGTAAGGTGCTCGACATGCCATTGATTGGAATAGCGGTCGCCAACCCTGGCGAGGTCCGGTCCGGTGCGCTTCGATCCCCATTGGAAAGGATGATCGTACATCGACTCGGCCGCCAGACTGTAGTGACCATAGCGCTCGACCTCGTCGCGGAACGGTCTGATCATCTGGCTATGGCAGAGGTAGCAACCCTCGCGCACATAGATGTTGCGCCCGACAAGTTCGAGCGGCGAGTAAGGGCGCATGCCCTCGACCTTCTCGATCGTGTTGTCGAGATAGAAGAGCGGTGCGATCTCGACGATGCCGCCGACAGTCACCACAAGAAGAGAGCCGATGAGAAGAAGCGTGGCGTTCTTCTCAATGAGCGCGTGTTTGTCCATCAAGCTCATTTTTCTGGCTCCCTATTCGGCAGGCTGAAGGGCGGGAACAGAGCCGGGCATCGGCTCCTCCTCGCGCTGGTATCCGAGAATGGTCATGGCGATGTTCCAGGCCATGATCAGGGCGCCGGAGAGATACATTGCCCCGCCGATGGCGCGCATGACATAGTAGGGGTGCATGGCGGCCACGGTTTCCGCGAAGGAGTAGACCAGGAAGCCCTGCTCGTCGTATTCGCGCCACATCAGGCCCTGCATGATGCCGGACACCCACATCACCGCGGCGTAGACTACGATGCCGAGCGTCGCCAGCCAGAAGTGCCAGGTGACGAGCCGCAGCGAATAGAGCCGTTGGCGGTTCCAAAGCTTCGGCACCATGTAATAGATCGCGCCGAACGAGATCATCCCAACCCAGCCGAGCGCACCGGAGTGCACGTGACCTATGGTCCAGTCTGTATAGTGCGACAGCGAATTGACCGTCTTGATCGACATCATCGGACCTTCGAAGGTCGACATGCCGTAGAAGGCGATGGCCATCACCATCATGCGGATAATCGGATCGGTGCGTAGCTTGTCCCAGGCGCCCGACAGCGTCATCAGGCCGTTGATCATGCCGCCCCATGACGGCATCCACAGCATGATCGAAAACACCATGCCGAGCGTCTGCGCCCAATCGGGCAGGGCGGTGTAGTGCAGGTGATGCGGACCGGCCCAGATGTAGAGGAAGATGATCGCCCAGAAGTGGATGATCGACAGGCGGTAGGAATAGACCGGCCGGTTCGCCTGCTTGGGCACGAAGTAATACATCATGCCGAGGAAGCCGGCGGTGAGGAAAAAGCCGACGGCGTTGTGGCCGTACCACCATTGCGTCAGGGCATCCTGGACGCCGGAAAAGGCGGAGTAGCTCTTGGAACCCAGGAATGAGGCCGGCATCGACAGGTTGTTGACCACATGCAGCATCGCGATGGTGACGATGAAGGACAGGTAAAACCAGTTGGCGACGTAGATGTGCGGCTCCTTGCGTTTCAGGATCGTGCCGAGGAACAGGATGAGATAGGCGACCCAGACGATGGTCAGCCAGATGTCCACATACCATTCGGGCTCGGCGTATTCGCGGCTCTCGGTGATGCCGAGCAGGTAGCCGGTCGCGGCCATGACGATGAAGAGCTGGTAGCCCCAAAACACGAACCAGCCGAGATCGCCGCCGAACAGCCGAGCGCGGCAGGTGCGCTGGACGACATACAGGGACGTGCAGAGCAGCGCATTGCCGCCGAAGGCGAAGACGACGCCCGACGTATGCAATGGCCGTAAACGGCCGAAATTGAACCAGGGCTGAATGTTGAGATCGGGGTAGGCAAGCTGCAGCGCAATGACGACGCCGACCAGCATACCGACGACACCCCAGAACATGGTGGCGATGGCGCCATAGCGGATTGGCCCATCCATGTAGGCGGATGGGTCGATCGGAGCAGCCACTTCGAAATTCGTGTTGCGGATGAGGATGGCGACAAAGCCGAGCAGCACAAAAAACAGTACCCACATATGCTGCCGGAATGGTTCGTCCACACCGAACCCGGCTGCCACAAGGGCCGCAAATGTGAACAGGCCCAAGGCGAAGATTTGCGTGCCGAACTTCATGACCTGTCCCCGACCTCGGATTGGGATGCGCGGATACCAATCCGCTTGACACCAATTCAGCAGTCGCGTCGTCGCTGCCTTGATCCATGTCAAAGCCATTTGCTTTTGGATTGGGCAGCTTCCAACTCGCAAACGATCAGGAGGCTTTCATTGGACGGGGAGAACGAGCGGAAATCGTCGCTGTTTGAAGCGCGCCGCGAGATTTCCATGCCGGTCGGACGGTTCGATCGAGAGTTCCTCCCTGGCGCTGTGATGAAACGTGCCCATGGGGAAAAGCTGCGGCTCTGTGACGCCTTGGAAAAGATCGCCGATACGTTGCCGGCCGCAGATCGCCTGAAGTGTATTGGCGTGGCCAACGCGATCGTTCCGCTGTTGCGCAACATTCACCGATACGAGGAGACGGTTATCTTTCCGGCCTACGAGGCTGCTTTGACTGGCAGCGATGCCAACCTTGCTTCAACTCGTCGATTGCGCGCAGAACACGTCGAGGACGAATGCTTTGCCGGCGAGGTGACTGAAATCCTGCTGGCGATCGGCCATGGCGAGACAGTCGAGAATGCCGAGGCTGTCGGCTTCATGCTGCGCGGCTTATTCGAAAGCTTGCGCCGGCATATCGCCTTCGAACGCGAGCACGTCTTGCCGATGATCGGGGTCGTCGATGCCGGTTAGGCGCCGGAGCGTCGCTGCAGCCTGCTCATGTTCTCTACAGTCACGTGCCGGTTGTTGTCGATCCGGATTACGCTGTCTGTTCTCAGCCTGGTCAGTTGGCGGCTGACCGTCTCGATCGTCAAGCCGAGAAAATCGGCGATGTCGGCGCGCGTCAGCGGCAGGTCAAAGCTTGTCGACTGGGCCGCCGGGTCAAGCGTAGGATCGATATTCCTGGCGATCATCAGGAGAAAGCTCGCCACCTTTTCCGCAGCACTCTTGCGCCCCAGCGTCACCATCCAGTCTCGTGCTTCGTCGAGTTCATTGAGCGTCTGCTTGAAGAGACGATGCTCGAGCTGTGGCGATTCCTTCATCATGCGTTCGATGGCGGCTTTTGGAAACGAACACAGGGAAACGGTCGTTGCGGCTTCGGCGTTGATCGCGCTTTCCAGCTTGAAGGGCCTGCCCAGGAAATCGGGGGCGAACTGGAGGCCGACAATCTGCTGGCGTCCATCTGACAGGCTCTTTGTGAGCTTCACCACGCCGGAAAGCACGTTCGAATAACGGTCGACGGTCTCGGTGTCACCAATCAGTTCTGCGCCCGATTCAACGGTATGCTTCGATGAGGTCTTGGCCAGGCCCACCAGTTGATCGGGATCGAGCGCGCCGCAGACGCCATGGTGGCGCGCTTCGCATGATCGGCAAAGCACTGGAATGCCGGTGCTGTGAATATCCTGACGCACTGTCATCATGATCGTCCGAGGACCCAAACTGCCGGCAAGATAGCATCGGCAGCAGGAAAATCCTTGCGGTAGTTTGTCCACAGCGGACTTTGACCGAAATCAAGGCTGCCGGCCAGTAATGTGGTCAACGTCGGGCCATGCAAAGTGGAGCGGATAGAGACGTGCGGCCAGAATTAGTTGCCAGACTTGGTGAGAACGTGCCGCGCTATACGAGCTACCCGACAGCGCCGCATTTCAATGCAAGCGTCGATGCTGCCGTTTGTCGGGGCTGGCTGCAGGCGCTCGACGAGGGGCACGAGATATCGCTCTATCTGCACATCCCGTACTGCGACAAGCTTTGCTGGTTCTGTGCCTGCCATACCAAGCAGACACGCCACTACGAACCGGTGACCACATATCTTCGCTCACTGCATGCCGAGATCGCCACCGTCGCCGGTCTTGTCGCAGGCAAGGGCCGCGTGCGTGCCGTCCATTTCGGCGGCGGTTCGCCAACGATGCTCAAACCGGAGGATCTGGTGGCGCTGGGAACCGTCCTTCGCAACAGCTTCACCTTTCTTCCCGGCGCCAAGATCAGCGTCGAAATCGAACCCAATGATATGGACGATGCCCGCCTCGACGCACTCGCCGAAATCGGCATGACCCGTGCGAGCCTCGGCGTCCAGGATTTTGACCCGAAGGTGCAAAAGGCAATTAACCGCGAGCAGAGCTTTTTGCAGACCAAAGCGGTAGTCGACGGCGTTCGTTCGCGCGGCGTCGAATCGGTCAATCTGGACCTGCTCTACGGCTTGCCACACCAGACCAGGGAGAGCGTCTCCTCCACCGTCGCGCAGGCACTGACCCTGGAACCGGATCGGATAGCGCTTTTTGGCTACGCCCATGTGCCGTGGTTTAAGAAACATCAGACGATGATCGACGAGGCATGGCTGCCGGGTCCGGCAGAGCGGTTTGCTCAATCGCAACTTGCGGCGCGGGCGATCGTGGACCAGGGATACGAAGCAATCGGGCTCGACCATTTCGCCAAACCGGGCGACGCCCTCGCGCTTGCCGCCCACGCCGGAACACTGCACCGGAACTTCCAGGGCTATACCGAGGATCGCTGCGAGACCTTGATCGGCCTTGGCCCGTCATCCATCAGCCAGTTTCGCCAGGGCTATGCACAGAACATGCCTTCGACCGCCGAATATGGACGCATGGTTGCAGAAGGAGGGCTGGCAGCGGTCCGAGGCATTGCGCTTTCCGAAGACGACCGCGTTCGCGGCTGGATCATCGAGCGATTGATGTGTGACTTCGCCTTCTCGGCGATTGAGCTGGTGGAGCGCTTTGGCGAAGCCGGCCAAAGACTTCTCCTCAAGGCGAGTTCCACGGCTCTTCATGGTCCTGCGCGGCTGCTTGAACTTGATGGTGACCGCTTCGTCGTGCCGGCGGAAAGCCGGCCCTTTGTCAGAAGCATCGCAGCGAAGTTCGACAAATATTTCGAAACCGGTACAGCCAGGCATTCCGTAGCGGTCTGAACGATCGCCCGTTCAGAAGTGCTCGCCGGCCTTGAATGGGCCAATGCGGGTGCCGGCCGCGATCAGATAGGCGGTCGACCAGCCAATCAGAAGAAATCCGTTCACGCCCTCTAGAGCCGCCAGGACGCGCCATGCGTGAGCGGGCACAATGTCGCCGTAGCCGACGGTCGAGAAGGTGATGGTGGAAAAGTACAGCGCGGTTTCGAAGTCAGCAAAGATATCGAGCAACCGGTATAGTCCTGCCCAGAGCCACACCTCTGTGGTCATGATGGCAAAGAGCCCCATCACCACGCTGATCATCGCAACGATGCGGCTGCGGCGCCCGTGCATGCGAAACCGGGCGACCAGGTGCCCCATCGCATGTGTGACCACGATCAGACCAAAGGTGTGAACCAGGACCGTAAGGCTAATGACGACGGTGCCGATGAGCAGATTGAGGATCATCTTCGGAAGGTAGAGATTGCTGCGGTGCCTTCCTTGCTCGAAATCAAACCGGCAAGTTTCGCCTATGCGGTGCAGATTGTCGACCGGGTCAGGAACCGCTTCTCCCGCCCGTTATCCAGCGAGAACATGCCACCGCGACCCGGCACCACGTCGATGATGAGATCGGTATGTTTCCAAGCCTCGAATTGCGACGCACCGATGTAGAACGGCGCGTCGCCGATGTGGCCGAGCAGCACATCCTGGTCGCCCACGATGAAGCCGATACGCGGATAGCACATCGGCGAAGAGCCGTCGCAGCAGCCGCCGGATTGATGAAACAGCACCGGACCGTGCTCGGCGACAATCTCGGCGATCAGTTCAAGGGCTGCCGGTGTCGCTGTGACCTTCGCTCGCATCATGTTTTCCGATTTCCAGCCTTTGGCGCGGCCCCTCGCGGAGCCGCGCCTGTGGGTCAAAGCGGCGATCAGAAGAAGCCGAGCTTCTTCGGGCTGTAGCTGACCAGCATGTTTTTGGTCTGCTGGTAGTGATCGAGCATCATCTTGTGCGTCTCGCGGCCGATGCCGGACTGCTTGTAGCCGCCGAAGGCCGCATGCGCGGGATAGGCGTGGTAGCAGTTGGTCCAGACGCGGCCCGCCTGGATCGCGCGGCCGAACCGGTAGGCGCGGTTGCTGTCGCGTGTCCAGATACCGGCGCCGAGGCCGTAGAGCGTATCGTTGGCTATGCTGAGCGCTTCGTCGTCGTCCTTGAAGGTCGTGACCGAGACCACCGGTCCGAAGATCTCTTCCTGGAAGATGCGCATCTTGTTGTGGCCCTTGAACACCGTCGGCTTCACGTAGTAGCCGCCGGCGAGATCGCCGGGCAGGACGTTGCACTCGCCACCGGTCAGCAACTCGGCGCCTTCCTGGCGGCCGATGTCGATGTAGGCCAGGATCTTTTCCAACTGCTCGGATGATGCCTGGGCACCGATCATTGTTGCTGGGTCGAGCGGATCGCCCTGCACGATCGCCTCGACACGCTTCAGCGCACGTTCCATGAACCTGTCGTAGATCGATTCATGAATGAGCGCGCGGCTCGGGCAGGTGCAGACTTCGCCCTGATTCAGCGCGAACATGACGAAGCCTTCGATCGCCTTGTCGAAGAAATCGTCGTCTTCGGCGACAACGTCCTTGAAGAAGATGTTGGGCGACTTGCCGCCCAGTTCCAGGGTGACGGGGATCAGGTTCTGGCTGGCATACTGCATGATCAGCCGGCCGGTCGTGGTTTCTCCGGTAAAGGCGATTTTGGCAATGCGCGGCGACGACGCGAGCGGCTTGCCGGCTTCGAGGCCGAAGCCGTTGACAATGTTGAGCACACCCGGCGGCAGCAGATCGCCGATAAGATCGGCCCACAGCAAGATGGCAGCCGGCGTCTGCTCGGCAGGCTTCAGCACGACGCAGTTTCCGGCGGCAAGCGCGGGAGCAAGCTTCCAGCAGGCCATCAGCAGCGGGAAGTTCCACGGGATGATCTGGCCAACCACCCCGAGCGGCTCATGGAAATGATAGGCAACGGTATCGTCGTCGATCTGCGAAAGGCTGCCTTCCTGGCCGCGCAAAGCACCGGCGAAATAGCGGAAATGGTCGATGGCTAGAGGCAGGTCGGCGGCGGTCGTTTCGCGGATCGGCTTGCCGTTGTCCCAGGTTTCGGCACATGCGAGGAGATCGAGGTTTTCCTCCATGCGATCGGCGATGCGATTGAGGATGAGTGAGCGCTCGGCCACGCTCGTGCGCCCCCAGGCGTCCTTGGCGGCATGGGCAGCGTCTAAAGCCGCCTCGATGTCCTGGGCATCCGAGCGAGCCACGTCGCAGAGCAACTGACCATTCACCGGCGAGAAGTTTTCGAAATAACGGCCCGAACGCGGCTCGGCCCATTTGCCACCGATGAAATTGCCGTAGCGCTTGTCGAAGGGCGCCTTGACCGGGCGTGAGAATTCAACCTTATTCAAGTGTCTTCCTCCCAAAGCTGGCGCCGCGGAACGCGACGCTTCGGAAAGAGACTTGCGATCTCCTACCGCTATTGCCAATGCACCGAGGACAGTGAGCGGGCGGGTGTGTCGCAGAATTGCGACAGTCATGCGACGTTTCAAAAGTCAGTGGGACCTGTGGACGTCCAGGCGGTTGAGCTTGCGGTGAAGGGTGGCGCGACTGATGCCGAGCGCATGGGCCGCGGCCGAGACATTTCCGTCTGCCCGCGCCAGCGCCCGCTGCAGAACGCCGCGCTCCGCCTCGGCTAGGATTTCGGGGCCGCTCTCGGCCCAACCGAGCAGATCGGCCGCAGGCATCGGCTTGTCGAGACACTGTTGCGTGATTCCAAGCGCCAGGCGAGCCGAACGGGTCGCGCCGACCACAAGGTCGTCCGCATCAACCGCGATCAACGCGCCGGAACCCTTGTCGGGCACCGGCGCCAGCAGAATGCGCGCCTTGGGGAATGCCATTTTGAAGTTCTCCGCCTCGATCCGACGCGCCGCGTCGAGGACGGCCATGGAAATAAGGTTGGAGAAGACCTCGATCAGATCAGCCCGGCAGGAAGACACGTCAAGGGCAGCCACAAGGTCTCCACGATGATCATAGATCGGAGCCGTGGTGCAGCTCAGCCCGGTGTTGCGCGTGTGAAAATGCTGATCACGGTGGATCGTCAGGACGCGCTGTTCCACCAGACAGGTGCCGATACCGTTGGTGCCCTCGCTCTCCTCGTTCCAGACGGACCCTGTCCATAACCCCCAGGAACGAAACGTCTCGTCGTCCACAGGCGCGCCGCGCCGTTCGACCGGCACGCCGTCGCGATCGGCGAGCAGGACGCAGCATCCAACGCCGCCCACCGCAAGATAGAGCCGGTCCAGGCTTGATTGAGCAACCCGGACGAGTGGCCCGATGCGTTGCCGGGCCTCTCCCAATTCCGCCTCTGTCAGATAGCGTGGGGGGCTGCAATCGGCCGGATCGAGCCGGTGCAGACTGGAAGACCGTCGCCAGGAAGCGACCAGCGCGGACTTCGCCGCCGCGTCCGAAGCGATCGCGGCCTGAACGCGGTCGGCGTGATGACCGGATAGATCCTCACCCATGCTTGTCCTCCCAGAACCCCAGCTCTCTTCCTGTCGGCTACTAGACCACGGCTGCTTCAAGCAAGCTACCGCTGGTGTCATGCCAAGTTCCGCTTTCGATCACCGCACTGTCAATTCGACAGAAGAACCAGACATCCTCTATGTTTTCCTGTCAGTCAGTGACGTTTGGCCAATGGGTAGTCGTCCTCGCCTGTGCCCCCCACACACTCTCTCTCTTCCAGGCAACTGTTCGGCTGATCCCCGCAAGCCTACCGGTATGAACTGGGCATTCATTGATCCATAGCAAAGACGGCTGACCATAATCAGCTGCGGGATCGTGCGGAACTATACGGGAAGCTTTCTGATTGTGGCAGCCAAAAACCCAACAAATCAACGCGTTCGGCACATCCTCCGGGCCCACCATAGTCAAAAATATCAGAGGCTTACACGAAAAACTTCACGGGCCAGTTAATTTATCTCGGCTAAGCTTACGGCATTCGCAAGAAAACATCTGGGCCTTTGCGCTACGACTCTCCTTCTCATCAAAGACACGCCATACCTAATACAGAAATTCTGGCGTCGAAAAGGTCGCTCAGGATCCGTGCGGTGATCGGCGGCAACGACGTGCGAATGGGACGGTTTGACCCGAAGCAGACGTGTTCAGGGCAGCGCGCTCAACGTCTCAAAACGGGCGCGCTTTCCGACATTCAGTCTGCGATCGAACAATCCCGGTGGTGGTGCGAAGCTGTCGTCTGTGAAGGCGTTCGATGCCTCATGGTAGGCCCCTGAAAAAGGCGCCAAAATCCTGTTCCGGCTGCTTCGATAACCCGACAATGCGCGCGCCCTGGACGCCGCATTCGCGGCGTTGGCCGCGCGTCCGCGCCATTCCTTAGGCGAGTCGGACTCATCAATATCGGCATTCTCACAATGAATTTGTCGCCTCGGCAAAGAAAACGAAAATGAACGAAAATAAATGATGAGTGCGAGGAAACGCATGACGGCAGAAGCAAGTACGACGGGCAAGCAGTGGATTCAGGCAATCCGTACCGACAGCCTGCCCATCGATGACGCGACCCGTATCGAGCACAAGGGAGCCTGCATCGCGATCTTCAATCTCGGCGGCAAGTTCTATGCGACCGCCGGCGTCTGCACGCATGCCCACGCATTTCTTTCCGAAGGTTACATCGACGGGCAGACAATCGAGTGCCCGCTGCACCAGGGACTGTTCCACATTCCCACCGGCCAACCGCTTTCACCGCCAGTCACCGAGCGGCTGAAGACCTACGAAACCAAGGTGTCGGACGGCTACGTCCACATTCTGGTGGAAGGAGGAGAGTGACTTGAACTTTTCGGGACATACCCCGACTGAAACCAAAATATGGGAGGAAACCAAAATGTTGAAACTGTCACGTCGCCATTTGCTGAAAACTGCCGCGGCACTTTCCGTTCTCGCCGCATCACCACTGACAACTGTCCCGGCCTGCGCCGAAGACTCCGTCCACACCGTTCTCAACGGCCTGATCAAGAAATATTCCGACGAAGCCAAGGCGGGCATGTCGAACAGTGACGTTGGCGCGCTGTTCGAGAAGGACGGTTTCCGGGACTATCTCGATGTCTATCCGGTTGGCGACCTTGCTGGCGGGTTCGTCTGGAAGCCGGGTATGGGCGCCAGCTTCGTTGGTCCCTATAGCAAACTGCAGATCAAGGCGCCTTTCACCGATTATCTGCCGTTGCCGGAAGGCCCAGTGCTCGACGCCAATAAGAAATACCGCATCGGCCTCGTCTTCCATGGCTTCAACCATCCCTGGCTGATCAGCCTCGCCGATACCGCCGCTTGGGAGGCCAAGCGCCATCCCAATATCGAACTGGAAGTGATCGACGCCGAGTTCGACGACAACAAGATGGGCCAGGTGATCGATACCTGGATCGCCAAGCAATATGACGGCATCGTGCTGTGGCCGAACCGGGAAGCGCCGATGGGTCCGCCCGTCGACCGGGCTGTCGCCGCCGGCATTCCGGTCGTCAGCCTCGACCGCCGCACCTCGTCCGACCAGATCAGTTCGGAGGTTCTGGGCAATTTCTATGCGAACGGTCTCCAGCAGGGCCTGTATCTCAAGCATGCCGCGCCGGACGGCAATATCATCTTCAACCGCAAGGATCTCGGCAGCACCGCGGATTCGATCCGCACCGGCGCCTTCCTCGAAGTGATCGGCAACACGCCGGGTTACAAAGTGCTGGCCAACTACCATACCAACAGCCAGCGCACACAAGCCTTCAAATCGACGGCGGACGCCCTCCAGGCATTCAAGGACATTTCGGTGTCGTTCAATACCGGCGGCGAGGAGGCAATGGGCGCTCTCGACGCGATCCGCGAAGCCAACCGGCTGAACAGCGCGCCGGGCGGCAAGAAGATTATGATTCTCGCCAACGACGACGCCCGTGAAGTGTTGAAGGAGATCAAGGCCGGCAACATCGATATGGTGTCGCCTTACACGCCGCTGATCGGCGACATCGGCATCCGCGCCGTCGTGATGCATATCGGCGCCAAGGCGGGCCTCAACGAAGCGCCGCCAAAACTCATCATGACGCCGAACCTGCCAATGATCACCAAGGAGAAGATGGACATCGAAGGCATCAAGACGCTGACGCCCGACGAATGGCCCTACGCCTATGGCCCGGAGGTCTCGGGCTGAGCCCTGGTCCCAAGCCGGCTGCCGTCGCTCTCGCGGGAGGGGCGGCAGCCGAGGACCGAGGACAGCGAGCGCGTCATGACGATGAAGACTCTTGAAACAAAGATGATCGAGCCCGCTTTGCCGGCGCGACCTGCCGATGCCTGGCGGCACCTGAGCATCAGCACTGTGAGCCGCGCGGCGGTGCTGGTCGCCCTCGTCCTTATAGGGCAGGCGATCGCACCGTCCTTTCTGTCCCTTGCCAACATCCACGTCATCCTCCTGGCCGTGGCGGCGATCGGCATCATGGCCTACGGCATGACACTGGTCGTCATTACTGGCGAAATCGACCTTTCGATCGCCGGCGCCGCCATACTCTCCTGTGTCGTCGGCGGGCTATTGATCCCGACCGGATCGGCAGCAGTGGTCATCGGTACAACGCTTTTGACCGGTGTGGTGGTAGGACTGACCAACGGCGTGCTCGTGGCGGCGCTGGGCATCCCATCGCTTATTGTCACGCTGGGCACGCTTGGGATCGGCCGTGCGCTCGCCAACATCGTCTCCGGTGGACAGGCGCTCTATCCAGAAGGGCTCGATGCCTATCTATGGCTTGGTCGCGGGCAGTTCGCCGGTGTTCCCGTGCCGGTGCTGCTGCTTGTCGTTCTCGGCGCCGGAGCGGTCGCGCTCACCAGATATTCGACGTTCGGGCCGGCGCTCTACGCGACGGGCGGGAACGTCAGGGCGGCCGAGCTTTCGGGCATCAACGTCCTTGCCGTACGCATCACGGTCTTTGCGATCTCCGGGGTTTGTGCCGCACTTGCCGGCATGCTTGAAAGCGCGCGCCTGTCCTATATCAATCCGGCCGGCTTCGAAGGCATGGAGCTTTCCGTGCTTGCGGTAACGGTCCTTGGCGGCGCGGCTCTATCCGGCGGCGTTGGGTCAATTGGTGGCACGCTCACGGCAGCGCTGATCATCGGCATCGTCAACAACCTTCTCAACCAGTTGGGCGTCTCGATCTACCTGCAGCAGGTGGTTACGGCGGCGGTCATCCTGGCGGTGGTGCTGCCCGGCATTCGACAACGGGAGATTGCGAAATGAGCGCCGTACAGCTTTCCAACCCTTGTACACCGCGCGTGATCTCCTTCCTGCTGGATTTGGCGCGCGACCCGATCGTCTGGCTGATCGCACTGATCTTCCTCGTTGGCGCGATGACGTCGCAGTACTATCTGACCGAGCTCAACCTCGAAAACCTGATGCGCAACGTCGCCGTCATCGGCCTGTTGTCGCTCGGCATGACCGTAGTGCTGCTGACAGGCCGCATCGATCTTTCCGTCGCCGCGCTGATGATCTTCTCGATCGTCGTCGGCGTCGTGGTTATGACCGAGATCGCACCGCTGCTTGGCAGCCGCTGGCTGGTGCGCGGCAACACCTACGCCGGCCCGATCATCCCGGTGATCCTGATCGCGCTGGCGACCGGCGCCGCCATTGGTGCGATCAACGGCATCGGCGTGGCATATTTCAAGGTCGCCTCCTTCATCATGACCTTGGTGTCGCTGACTGCTCTGCGCGGCTTCAACTACGTGCTCACGGACGGGCATCCCTATTACCTGAAGGCGCCGCTCTATCACTGGATCGGCGATAGCAAGATCGGCGGTATTCCCGTCAGTTTCCTGATCTTTCTTCTCGTGCTTTTCGTGCTGATCGGCTTCGTCAACGGCACAGTGCGCGGCGGTCGCTTTTACGCCATAGGCGGCAATGAAAAAGCAGCGCTGTACGCAGGCATCAACACGCGTCGCTACGTGGTGCTGGCCTATGGCATCAGCGGGCTGTGTGCGGCGATTGCCGGCATCGTTTTCACCGCGCGGCTGAAATCGGTCGACGCGCCGCTTGCCGCCGGGTATGAACTCACGGCGATCGCCATCGCGGTGATCGGCGGCACCGCGCTGTCTGGCGGCATCGGCTCGCCCTGGCGCACGCTGCTCGGCTCCGTCGCCTTCGCCGCAGGCCTCAACCTGCTCGCCATCTGGGGCGTCGGTACCTGGTACCAGAACCTTGCGATCGGCATCGTCCTGATCGCATCCGTCGGCTTGTCGAAGATGAGCCGCAAGAAAAGCCAATCATAATCCATCCAAGGGAGGCATCGCATGGGCGGACATCTCACGCTCGGAATCGACATCGGAACGACCAACGTCAAGGCGGCGATCCTGGACACCAACGCCGGCAAGGTGGTGGCGTTCGGCTCGCAGGAGCATCCGCTCTTCCATCCGTTTCCCGGCTGGGCCGAGCAGGACGCCTCGAACTACTGGTCGGCGGTCGTGTCTTCCGTGCGTCAGTGCCTGGAGCAAGGGCGTTTCGCCGACGACATTGCCGCCATCGCGCTCTCCGGCCTTGTAGGGGTGACGCTGCCCGTGAGCGACCAGGGCAAACCGCTTCGGCCCGCCATGATCTGGATGGATTCCCGCTCGGAAGACGAATGCGAGGACATCCGCCGCAGCGTCGGCGAGGCGACGATCAACAAGAACAACGGCAACCGGGTGGCGCCGTGGTTCATCGATCCGAAGGCGTTGTGGATCAAGAAGCACGAGCCGCACGTCTTCAACGCCACGCACAAATTCCTGTCACCGTCCGGCTACTGCACCTACCGTATGTGCGGCAACTTCACGATGAACACCGGCGATGCCGGGCTAGCCTATGCTTACGAGTACCAGAAGGAGCGCTGGAACGAATCGGTCGCCAAGGCAATCGGCCTCCCGCTGGAGAAGTTCCCGCGGCTCTATCGATCGCACGAGATCGTCGGCGAGGTAACCAAGCAGGCGGCCGAGGAGACGGGCCTGCGGCCAGGCACGATCGTCGCCGCAGGCGGCACGGATATCAGCTCGGCAGCGCTCGGCGTGGGCGTCACCAAGGCCGGCGAGGCCTACTACTCCATGGGTACGGGATCGAACCTCGGCATCATGATCCCGACCGAGCAGGAGGTGCACGAATACCGGATCCTGAAGTGGCCCCACGTGCTGCCCGGCCTCACCATGTTCGACGGCCCCATGGCCTTCACCGGGGCATCGCTGAAATGGTTCCGCGACCAGTTCGGTGATTCCGAATTCCGCCTGGCGGAGCGCATGGGCCACAACGTGTTCGACCTGTTCACCGAACAAGCGAAACAGGTGCCGGCATGTTCGGAAGGCCTGCTCTACCTGCCCTATCTCGGCAACACGCTTTCCCCCAACTGGAACAGTAATGCCTGCGGCGCCTTCTTCGGTGTTCGCCCGACGACCACGCGGGCGCATTTCATTCGCGCGCTGATCGAAGGCGTCGCCTTCGATCTCTACTCCAACGTCCGCGTCGCCAACGAAGCCGGCGTGAAGGTCGACGGGCTCATCCTGAACGGCGGGCCGACCAAGAGCCGGTTCTGGAACCAGATCACCGCCAACGTGGTCAACCTGCCTCTCAAGGTGCCGGACATCGGTGAGGCGGCACCCATTGGAGATGCCATTCTCGCCGGCGTCGCCGCGGGCCTCTATAAATCGCCGACCGAGCCGTTGGCGGACATCGTCCGCATCAAGGAGACGATCGATCCGGATCCCAGACTGCACGAGCGCTACCACGAGTTCTTCGAGGTATGGTCGTCCGTCTATCAGAATGTCCGCGGCGACATGGATCGCCACAGGGCGCTGCTCAACAAGTATCATTCGGGCTGATCTGATGCGCGCGCCGCTGCTGGAACTCAAGTCGATCCGCAAGACGTTTCCCGGCGTCATTGCACTGGCGGACGTCACCTTCGACCTGAAAGCCGGCGAGGTGCATGCGCTCGTTGGCGAGAACGGCGCCGGCAAGTCGACGCTGCTGTCGGTCATGAACGGTCTCATCGCCCCCGACAGCGGCGAAATCCGCATCGGGGGCCAACCGGTGGTGCTGAGCGGCCCGACCGTGGCTCTGGCCCATCGACTGGCGCTGGTCCACCAGGAACTGGTGCTGTGTCCGAACCTCAGCGTCGCGGAAAACATCTTTCTTGGCCGCGAGCCGAAGGCGCGCCTTGGCAGCGCCAACCGCATGGTGCTCAACCGCATGGCCGAGGAACTGCTCGCCGAGGTCCAGGTCAAGCTGGATCCCTCGCGAAAAGTCGGCGAGCTCAGCCTCAATGAACGGCAGATCGTCGAGATCTGTCGCGCTCTGGCGAGCCGTCCGCGGGTGCTGGTCTTCGACGAGCCGACGGCCTCACTCAACGACGACCAGGTCGGACACCTTCTCGACATCATCCGGAAGCTGAAGGCCAGCGGTCTCGGCATCATCTACGTCTCGCATCGGCTGGGCGAGGTGCTGGACATTTCCGACCGAGTGACGGTGCTGCGCGATGGTCATGTGGTTGGAACGCGCGAAATCGCCGGCCTGGACGAAACCGTGCTCGTTTCGCTGATGGTCGGGCGCGAACACAAGCCCGGCCAGACCGCATATAGGGACCGGCGGCGCGGCGCCATTGCGCTTGAGGCGGAAGCGATCGGCAAGTCGAGCATCTTCGACAATGTTTCGCTGAAAGTTCACGCGGGCGAGATCGTCGGTATCGCCGGCCTGCTCGGCTGCCAGAGAGAGGCCGTTGTGCGCGCCATCTTCGGTGCCGCGCCGATCGACCGGGGTGAAATTCGCATCCGTGGCAAGGCGGCGGCATTGCGCTCGCCGCGCGACGCCATCCGGTCGGGTATCGGTTTCATGCCCGCGGACCGCAAGGGCGAGGGGCTGGTCCTGCCGATGAACGTTGGCGACAATCTCGGCATGGCGATCCTGCGTCGTCTCGGCCGTTTCGGTTTCATGAGGGGCCGGCAAAGGACCACAAAGGCGAACGAACTGGTTCGCAAACTGGCGATAAAGATCAGCGGACTTTCACAACTCGCCTCGCAACTGTCCGGCGGCAACCAACAGAAGATCGTCATCGGCAAATGGATCGCCCGCGGCGGAGATATCGTCATTGCGGAGGATCCGACCCGCGGCGTCGACGTTGGCGCCAAGTTCGAAATCTGGAGCACGATCCAAGGTCTTGCCGACGAGGGCAAGGCGGTGTTGCTGCTCACCACTGAACTCCAGGAAATGATGGACGCGTGTGACCGCATCCTGGTGATGAGTCGTGGCAGGGTAACCGGCCATTTCCATCGCAAGGACTTTTCGGCCGAAGCGATCGCCCATTGTTTCGTGGCCTGATCTGGAAACCGATAGCGCCATGGAAACAATGAATTTTCCCGGCGCCCGGCGCCCGGCTAGTTGTTGTCCTGCAGACAGCAACATGAAGGAGGATCCGCATGCAGGGCGATAATTCCGCAAGCTATGCCGGAATCGGTGGCATCGGCAGCAAAATCTGGCCGCTGACAGGGCCGGAGATCATTTCGCGCGACAAGCTGAAGACGCTCCGCACGCGCACGGACCAGCCGGGACTGATCAGGCTTGCGGTGCACCTGTCGGCGCTCGCCCTGGGCGTTCTCGCCGTCCATCTGTCAGCCGGCATTCCGTGGCTGCAAATTCCCGCCATGCTCGCTTATGGCGTCGTCATCGTCCTGCTTTTCGCGCCGCTGCATGAATGCTCGCACGGCACGGCCTTTCATTCGCGATGGATCAATCATGCCGTGGGTTTTGCGGTCGCCGCATTCACCTTCCGCCCATTCCTCTATTTCAAATACCGCCACGCCGCGCATCATACTTTTACGCAGCACGAGGACCATGATCCCGATATCGTGCCGTTCCCGACGTCCATGCGCGACTATCTCGGTCAGATCCTGGGACTTTCCTTCTGGCCGAAGCTGGCCGGTACTTTGTGGCGCGGTTCAACGGGGCATTTCACCGAAGAGGAGCGTGAGTTCCTACCAGCATCGGTATTCAAGCAGGTGATGCTGGAAATCCGCTTGCTAGTCCTGGCCTATATGGCCATCGCAGCGGTCTCGATCTATTTCGGCAGCACAATCGCGCTGGTCTATTGGCTGCTGCCTCGCTTCATGAGCGAGCCGGTGCTGCGCGCCATCCGCATGGCCGAGCACACAGGCGCCGAAGAGAGCCCGAACCTGCTCGCCAATACCCGTACCACCTTGGCGAACCCGGTGCTGAGGATGCTCTACTGGAACATGCCGTTCCATGCCGAGCATCATCTTGCCTCCTCGGTGCCGTTCCACGCGCTTGGCCGGCTCCATGCAGAAGTCGCGCCGCATCTTGAGTGCGTCAGCAAGGGGTATTTTCAGGTGCATCGCGAAATCATTCGCGAGGTGCTGAGAAACGGCCGCGCCGATAGCAAAACTGCCGGACAACGGGTCTGAACGGCGGTGGCGGGTCTGGGAAAGACGGCTGGAGTCGTCATCGTTGGCGGCGGGCATGCCGGTGGTCGTACGGCAGAGCGGCTTCGGCACGGCGGCTTCGTCGGATCGATCGACGTGATCGGGATCGAAAAGGAACTACCCTACGAGCGGCCGCCGCTGTCGAAAAGCGTGCTGACGTCCACTGAAACACCAACGAATGCCTATCTGCTGCCGTCGGCGAAGTGGACGGAGATCGGCGTAACCTTTCACACGGGCGTCGAGGCAACGGCCATCGACAGGCAGACGAAGTCCGTAGCGCTGGAGGGCCGCAACCCGCTCGCCTATCGAAAACTGGTGCTGGCGACGGGACTGTCGCCGCGCAGGATCGCCACGCTGGAACCAGTTGCCGACCGGATCGCCTATCTCCGCTCCTTCGAGGATGCGCTGTCGCTGCGCAGCCGGATCCTGCCGGGTTCGTCAATCGTGCTGGTTGGAGCGGGGTTGATCGGCCTTGAAGTTGCCGCGAGCGCTGCCAAGCTCGACGCTCACGTTACCGTGCTGGAGGCTGCAGATCGGCCATTGAGCCGGCTACTCCCCAGCTATCTGTCGCAATGGATCGCGCAGGTACATGAGCGGGCCGGGGTTCGCATTCTCTGTGGCCGGCAAATTGCCGCTGCGGAATCGCTTGGCGGGAGGGCATGCCTGCACATCGACGACGGCTCCCAACTGCAAGTCGATCTCGTGCTGGTTGGCATCGGCGGTACGCCCAATGATCGCCTGGCACGCGAAGCCGGGCTCGACATCGATAATGGCATCGTCGTCAACGCTTTCGGCCAGACCAGCGATCCCGACATTTTCGCCGCCGGCGACGTCGCCGTGCACGAGAATCCAGTCTTCGGTCGCCGCTGGCGACTGGAATCCTGGAAGAACGCCGAGGACCAGGCGGCCATGGTCGCCTCCTATCTGTGCGGCCAGCCGACCCCCTACGGCGAGGTGCCGTGGTTCTGGACCGATCAATACGACCTGAACATCCAAGTGGCCGGCCTGCTTAGCGCGGGCGGGCCGACCTATGAGCGAGGCAAGCCTGGCGAGCGCGCGTATCTTGCCTATTTCACCGAAGCCGAACGGCTGATCGGCGCCGTCGGCGTCGGCTGTGGCCGCGACATCCGCATCGCCCGCGAAATCATCAAGGCAGGTGGCAAACTGGATGCGACTGACCTCGTCCGCAAGGGATTGGCGCCGTTTTCCGCCTCGCCTGCAAGGCGCGCATCGTGATCCGCTCGCCAGCCGCAATCTGTTTCGAGCCGAACCGGCCGCTGGCGGTCGAAACCGTGTGGGTGGCGCCGCCCGGCCATGGCGAAGTTCTGGTCGAGATCGTCGCCTCCGGTCTTTGCCATACTGACCTCACGGCACTGGACGGCGTCAATGCCACCTGCGTCTATCCGCTAATTCCGGGACACGAGGGTGCCGGGCGCGTCGTCGAGACAGGGGCAGGCGTCATCGGCCTCCGACCCGGCGATCACGTCATTCCGCTCTACGGGCCGGAGTGCATGCATTGCCGTATGTGCAGGAGCGGCCGCACCAATCTGTGCTGGACGATCAAGCCGACACGCGACAGGGGCGTGATGCCGGACGGCACGGCGCGCTTCTCGCTGGACGCCGTGCCCGTGCATCATTTCATGGGTACTTCGACGCTGTCCCGCTATACGGTGGTTCCCGAAATAGCTTTGGCCAAAATCCGCAATGATGCGCCGCTGGACCAAGTTTGCCTTTTCGGCTGCGGCGTTACCACCGGCGTCGGTGCCGCGCTTTCCGAGATCCGCGAGGGCGATGCGGTCATCGTGTTCGGACTGGGCGGCATCGGCATCAATGTCATCCAGGGGGCGCGGCTGGCCGGTGCAAAGACGATCATCGGCGTCGATGTCACCGGCCGAAAAAACGAACTTGCCAATGCCTACGGCATGACCGATTTCATCGATGCGGGACGCGATGACCCAAAAGTGGTGGAGGCGATCCGTGACCTGACCGAGGGCGGCGCCGATGTCGCTTTCGAGTGCACCGGGATCGTGCCGGTCATGCGTCAAGCCTTCGATTGCTGCCAGCCGGCCTGGGGAACAGCGGTGTTGCTGGGCGTCGAGCCGCCCGGCGCCGAAATGGGCTTTCCGCCGGTCGGGGTGCGTTATGGTCGAACCATCCGGGGCAGCTATTTCGGCGGTGTGAAAGGGCGCAGCGGGCTCGGCCGCCTGATCGATTTCTACATGGACGGCAAGCTCGATCTGGCCCGACAGATCACCCACACGTTCGCCCTCGATGAGGTTAATCGCGGGTTCGACCTGATGCGGGCAGGGGAATCCGTACGCAGCGTCATCCATTTCAAATGACCGACGGCGCTCCCGACAGAGAATCGGACTACATCTTCCGCGACCGCTACCCCGAGCGAACGGAGGTCTATCGCCGCTTTGACGACGCCAGCGCTGCTGCCCGTGCCAAGCTTCGGTGCCGTTGCGATATGCCCTACGGTGCGCATCCGCGCGAGGTGTTCGACTTGTTTCCCGTCGCGGATGGCGCGCCGCTGTTGGTTTTCATCCATGGGGGCTACTGGCAGAGCCTGGACAAGAACCGCTACTCGTTCGTCGCGGCCGCTCTGGTCAGGCATGGGTTTTCCGTCGCTTTGCCGAACTACCCGCTGTCGCCCGATGCCCCAATGGAAGGGATCGTCGAGAGCATCGGCCGCTGCTTGCCAGCGATCCTGAGTGCCCTTGGGACATCACCGCCGTTCTGGATCGCCAGCGGCCATTCTGCCGGTGGCCATCTTGCCGCCACACTTGCGATGACAACACGATTGCCATCCACGCGGCTTGCAGCCTGCGTGCCCATCAGCGGCGTCTTCGACATCGAGCCATTGGTGGAGACATCGCTCAATGCGGCGCTGCGGCTCGATCGAGCGCGCGCTGCGAAATTCAGCCCGATTCACTGGGCGCCGCCACCCTGCTTTCTCACGGCGATCGTCGGCGCCGATGAGACTCCCGGTTTCCTTGGTCAGTCGCAAGATTTCCTCGAACATTGGAGACGCTCCGGCCAGAACGCTCGATTGGTTTCGATGCCCGCAAGAAATCACTATACGATCCTGTGCGATATGCTGGAGGAACGCTCGGAAATCGCGCGAGAGGTCGTACGTGCAGCGGAGGACTTCCGCCAGGGAAGCAGGCGATGAGTGTGAACAAGCTTCATTTCGTGAACTTCAGCCAATTGCGCTCCTTCTACGCGGTCGGTCGAGAGCTCAGTTTCACCAAGGCAGCGGAACTCCTTTGCATCGGCCAGCCTACCGTCACCACCCAGGTGAAGGCTCTCGAAGAAACTTATGACGTCCAACTGTTCCTGCGGACGCCGCGAGGGCTCAAATTGACCGATGCAGGAGAGGCGCTTCTCACCATCGCGCGGCAGATTTTTTCACTCGAGGAGCAGGCGGTCGGAATCCTTCGCGCGGAAGGCAATCAGATTTCCGGCAGGCTGCGCGTTGGCTCTGTCGGTCCGTTTTTTGTCATGGAACTGCTCGCGCAATTTCATGCTCGATATCCGCTGGTTCAGGTGTTCCTCGACAGCGGCAATTCGGATCTCATCTACAACAAGCTGCTTAACTACGAAGTGGACCTCGCCATCATCGGCCGCGACTATGACGATCCGCGGCTCGATCTGGTCCAGTTGGGCCGGCATGAAGTGATCGTATTCGTCCATTGCGAGCATCCATGGGCCGGCCGCCGGCAGATCGATCTTGCCGAATTGGATGGGCAGCGGATGATTTTTCGTGAACCAGGTTCGATGACGCGGCAAGCGCTGACTCAGGTGCTGGCGCAGCATCGTGTTCGCCCCAATGTGGTGATGGAGGTTCCACGCGACGCCGTGCGCGAGGCCGTCGCTGCCGGGCTGGGCGCGGGGATCGTCTCAAGGACGGAATTTCAGCTCGATGACCGTCTAAGGCCGCTGTGCATTGCCGATCACAAGCCATTCACCGACTCATTCGCGGCTTGTCTGAAAGGACGGCAGGAGCTTCGCCCGATCAAGGCGTTTATGGAACTTGTATCGGAGCTCAAGAGCTTAACGCGAGCCGGGGACGAACTGTCCTCGAAAGGCACTAAGGATCATGTTGTATCTCACGCGCCGCTCGAAGATCTGTCGTTGGCAGAGCGACGCATAAAATCCGCCTTGTCCGTCTGAGTGGCGTCTCTATTCCGCGCAATTTCAGAATGTCTTTCCTGGAACCTGCGGTTTTCCCGCCGCTAGAAGATAGCGTCGTGCAATTGATCAGCCGCTTGACGTGTTCGAGGCGATGCCGGCTCTCATTCAGACGGCGGCCTCGGAACCCTTGCGCGCAACGCCAAAGGTACCTGAAAGAGGTCGGCAAAGGTGGTCATCGGAAGCGGTGGCATGACCGCAATCTATCGCTCGGCCGCGAGGTCGAGGCGCAATTATAGGCCAGAAGGTTCAACCCGTGGGAATTGTGTCCGTGCTGCCGGGATCAATCTTCGTCAGCCGGGATCTGGCCTCGGCCACACGCCGTTGCGCGGCCCGTATCGTGCTGCAGAGCGCAATATTGATGCTGACGCCGCAGTCTTCATCCAGCATCTCGTTCGCACATTCGAGGGCGATCTTCGCTCGGTTACGCCGCTGTCGGGCTCTCGCCAGTTCCATATCCAAAAGTTCCATTATTCCGCGTCCATTACAGTCCCTTCGATTGGTAAACCGCTTGTGATCGGCTTTGGTTGCCCGCTCTATTCGCGCGAGGAGCCTGGTCCCGCACTGAATCCCACCTATCCCTACATCGTCCACAATGACCTATCCAAGGTGGCGAACCTGAAGCAGGTGTTCCCCAACCTCTACGGCGACAAGCCGGCGCTGGTGATGTCGACCAGCAACTAAATGTTTAGATGGGGTATTCGGCTTGAGCCCTGTCTGCGACGGCAATGGTGAGGGATGCAGCGTTTCGAGCTGATGATAGCGTGAGA